>SIBJ01000075.1 GCA_009695195.1 Pedosphaera sp. | reverse complement strand
TCAGCCATCACCTCAGCTTCGATCTGGGCCAGCGACGGTTCGGTTGTCTCAGGTGTTTTCATGGTGCGTTTGCTCGTGTGCTGTCGTTGTTCATTTTATCCATGAGGAACCGAACACCGATATTCTGGGGGTACTGTCAAGATGCACACCCGCCTAAATAAATAAAAAAGGGCGGAATAAATTCCGCCCTGAAAACTTCAGTGACTCAATTGCCAACGCGCACTTCAACGTCTCCGCACCAGAAGAAATCAGCCAGACCGCCAAGGATTGAAAGCGCGATAGCACCAGGTTCAGGCGACTGAACCACTACGTCGCTCCATGTTAAGCGGTGAATAACCGCGGAATGACCCGAGGGAAAATCGCCGGAAAGAATTTCTTTCCTTTTTTGAACCGGTCTTTAACGTCGCCGCCATGTCCACGAATCATAGTTCCAAATCCGGTGGCCTGACCCGCCGCAACTTTCTCTGCGCAAGCGTATTGGCGGGAGCGGGTGGATTGATCGGATTGCCCGGCGCCGGTCGCCTCAGCGCCGAGGAAGTCGTCCTGCCGTTCGCCAACGGCCAGCGCCCGCTCGTCAAGTATCCGCAGAAACGCCCGCTCATTCGCCTGACCACGCGCCCGCCGCAACTCGAGACGCCTTTCTCCGTTTTCAACGAAGGCGTCATCACCCCCAACGACGCGTTCTTCGTCCGCTATCACTTGTCCGAGGTGCCGACGGAGATTGATGGCGATGCTTTTCGCGTCGAGATCAAAGGCAAGGTGAACGCGCCGTTGAAACTTTCCGTCGCGGAACTCAAGAGCCAGTTCGAGCCGGTCGAGTTGGTCGCGGTGAACCAGTGCTCCGGCAACGGGCGCGGCTTTTCCAACCCGCGCGTGCCCGGCGGTCAGATGGGCAACGGCGCGATGGGCAACGCGAAGTGGAAGGGCGTTCGACTGAAAGATATTTTGAGCAAAGCCGGCGTCGCGGCGGGCGCGAAACAGGTTTTGTTCAACGGTCTCGACAAACCGGTGAACGAGAAAACCCCGGACTTCGTGAAAGCCCTCGACGTGGACCAGGCGCTCGACGGCGAAGTGATGCTCGCTTACGAAATGAACGGCGAACCGTTGCCGATGTTGAACGGCTTTCCGCTGCGCCTCGTCGTGCCCGGTCACTTCGGAACTTACTGGGTCAAACACGTCAACGACATCACGGTCGTGGACGAAAACTTCACGGGCTTTTGGATGAATCCAGCCTATCGCATCCCCGACAACGAAGGCGCGTGCGTCGAGCCGGGCACCGTGCCGGCGAAAACCCGGCCCATCGCCCGCTTTAATGTTCGCTCGTTCATCACCAGCCTCGTGGATGGCGACCATGTAGCGCGCGACCAGCGAACAGTGGTGAAGGGCATCGCCTTCGATGGCGGTTACGGCATCCGCGAAGTTTTGTTTTCCCATGATGGCGGGAAAAACTGGCGCGAGACCGAACTTGGGAAAGACCTTGGCAAATTTTCTTTCCGCGCCTGGACGATTCCCTTCACGCCGCAGCAGGCGGGCGTCCACGAGTTGAAAGTGCGCGCCACGAACCGCATCGGTCAGACGCAACCGCTGGAGGCGCTTTGGAATCCCGCCGGTTACATGCGCAATGTGGTGGAAACCGTGAAGGTCGGCGTCCTCGCGTGAATTTATGAAACGGATTTACTTCGCAATGATCTTGTCGGTCGCGCTTGCCGGCTTCGCCGCGCCGGTGAAGATCGAACTGCCGGCGGAAACCGGCGCGTTCAAACTCGCGCCCGGCGCGGAACTGGCCAACGGCCAATGCCTGAGCTGTCACTCCATCGAATATGTTTCCACCCAGCCGCTGTTGCCGCGCGCGTTTTGGGCGTCGTCCGTGAAGAAGATGCAGGAGAAATACGGCGCGCCGGTGCCTGCGGACCAGGTGGACGCGCTCGTGAATTATCTCACGCTGAACTACGGCACCAACGGGCCTGGGGCCACGCCCTCGACCACCACCAACGCCGCCCTCGCAACCGCTTCATCCGGCAACGGGCCATCGGTGGCCACAAAATACGGCTGCCTCAACTGCCACAACGTCAGCGTCAAAATCGTCGGGCCGGCCTACAAGGACATCGCCGACAAGTATCGCAACGACGCGGGCGCGAAGGCGAAGATCGAAGATCAAGTCCACAAAGGCGGTTCGGGCAAATGGGGACCGGTCATCATGCCGCCGTTCCCGCAGGTGACGACCGAAGAAACAAAAGTTCTGACCGACTGGATACTTGCGCAGAAGTGAGCGGGCGTGAAGCGTGAATGCGGACGCGCGGCCCAGTTCACGCATCACGTTTCACGTTTCACTCCGCCTTCGCCTCGCCCCGATACTCAATCACCTTCACCGTTTCGAGCGTAACCAGACCGCCGCCAATCATCTTGTTCAACTCGGGTTGGAAGGCGTTGATCTTCTCCTCGTTGTCCACGATTTCGATGACGATGGGCAGGTCCAGCGAGAGCCGCAGAATTTTCGCCGTGTGCAGGCGGCTGGATTTGCCGAAGCCCATCGGCCCGCGCAGCACCGTCGCGCCGGCGAGATGCGTTTCACGCGCCTTGAGCACGATGGCTTCGTAGAGCGGCCGGTGCTCCCAGCGGTCGCTTTCGCCGATGAAGATTCACAACCGGACGGCTTCGTGTGGGATTTGCATTTCAATTTCCTTTCAGCGAGCTGAGCGCCGCACCGAGCAGCCAGCCGAGCCACGTCGCGATCAGGCAGAGCGCGACGGACAGCAGCACATTGCCGCCGGCATAAAGCCATTCGCGGTCGCGCAGGAGGTTGAGCGTTTGCAGGCTGAAGGAGGAAAACGTGGTGAAGCCACCGCAGATTCCGATCATCACGAATTGCGTCGCGAAGGCGCGGCCCTCGGAACTCATCCGGCCTTCGGGCAACGTCAGCGCACCGAGCACGCCGATGATGAACGAGCCGGCTACGTTGACGACCAGCGTGCCCGCGGGAAACGTGTCGAATCGCTGCGACACCAGCCCGTTGAGCCAGTAGCGGCTCACGCTGCCGAGCGCGCCGCCGATTGCGATCCAAAGATAAGTCAACATGGCCGAACGCGGACAGGTTGATGCATCGAGCCGGCGTTGTCACCGCTGAAAATAGCTTGGCGGCGCGACGTTCGTGCCTATGATGCGCGCTCAATTTATTATGACGAAGATCCAAGACATTCAGGCGCGCGAAATTCTCGACTCGCGCGGCAATCCCACGGTGGAAGCGGACGTGACGCTGTCGGGCGGCGCGTTTGGCCGCGCGGCGGTGCCCAGCGGCGCGAGCACGGGCGAAAATGAAGCCATCGAACTCCGCGACGAAGACAAGCAACGTTACGGCGGCAAGGGCGTGCGCAATGCCGTCGCCAATGTGAACGACAAAATCTTTCCCGCGCTGAAAGGCTCGGACGCGCTCGACCAGCGCGGTGTTGATGAAAAAATGATCAAGCTCGACGGCACGGAAACGAAATCGAACCTCGGCGCGAATGCGATCCTCGCCGTCTCGTTGGCGAACGCGAAAGCCGCCGCCGCGAGCAAGAACGAGCCGCTGTTCCGCTATCTCGGCGGCGCGGACGCGAAGGTGTTGCCCGTGCCGATGGCCAACGTCATCAACGGCGGTGCGCACTCGGATGCGCCGATTGATTTCCAGGAATTCATGATCATGCCGCTCGGCCTGCCGACGTTCAGCGAAGGTTTGCGCGCGATCACAGAAACTTTTCACGCGCTCAAGTCCGTTCTGAAAAAGCGCGGACTGTCCACCGCCGTCGGTGATGAGGGCGGCTTTGCGCCGAAGCTCGACAGCGTGGAGGACGCGCTGGATTCCATTTCGCTGGCCGTGAAGAACGCCGGTTACGAACTCGGCAAGCAAATCTTCCTCGCGCTCGACGTGGCCAGTTCCGAATTCGTCAACAAGACCGCGGACGGCGAGTTGGTTGGGACATACACTTTCAAGAAAAGCACGAAGGAGACGGTCACCGGCGCGCAACTGGTGGATTTTTACGTGCAGCTCTGCGCCAAGTATCCCATCGTCAGCATCGAAGACGGCTGCGCCGAAGGCGATTGGACGCATTGGAAACTGCTCACCGACAAACTCGGCGATATGGTGCAGCTCGTCGGCGACGATTTGTTCGTGACGAACGTGAAGTTCCTCCAGCGCGGCATTGATACCGGCACGGCCAACTCAATTCTCGTGAAGGTGAATCAAATCGGTTCGCTCACCGAAACGCTCGACGCCGTGAAGCTCGCGCAGACGAACAAATATACCGCCGTCCTCTCGCATCGCTCCGGCGAAACCGAAGACGCGACCATCGCCGACATCGCCGTGGCGACGAACTGCGGCCAGATCAAGACCGGTTCGTTGAGCCGCTCCGATCGGTTGGCGAAATACAATCAACTTCTCCGTATCGAACAATTGCTCGGAAAGAATGCGGTTTACGCCGGCGCGAGCGCGCTGCCGAAAGCGCGGTAAACCTTTACTGCTTCGTTCTCAATTTGCGATAGCGGCGGATTAGATTGTTCGTTGAGCTGTCATGCTGAAGCTTCGGCGGCGATTTGCTTTCGAGTTCGGGAGTGATGCGCTGGGCCAGTTCCTTGCCGAGTTGCACGCCCCATTGGTCGAACGGATTGACATTCCAGATCGCGCCTTGCGTGAAGACGATGTGCTCGTAAAGCGCCACGAGAGCGCCCAGCACTTCCGGCGTGAGCCGTTCGGCGAGGATCGTGTTGGACGGTCGGTTGCCTTCGAAGACGCGATGCGGCACGAGCCAGTCCGGCGTGCCTTCGGCTTTCACTTCCTCCGGCGTCTTGCCGAAAGCCAGCGCCTCGGCCTGGGCGAAAACATTCGCGAGCAAGATGTCGTGATGCCGGCCCCGCGGCGTGAGCGCGTGGGCGAACGCGATGAAATCGCAGGGAATCAGCCGCGTGCCTTGGTGAATCAATTGATAGAACGAGTGCTGGCCGTTCGTGCCCGGCTCGCCGAAGTAAACTGGACCAGTCTGGTAATTCACTTTCCGGCCGTCGAGCGTGATGGATTTGCCGTTGCTCTCCATCGTCAACTGTTGCAGGTAGGCGGGGAATCGTTTCAGATAATTTTCGTACGGCAACACCGCCACGGTCTCCGCGCCGAGGAAGTTCGTGTTCCAGACCGACAGCAGGCCCATGAGCACGGGCAGGTTTTTCTCGAACGGCGTGGTGCGGAAATGCTCGTCCATCCGGTGAAAGCCGGCGAGCAGCGTGCGAAAATTCTCCGGCCCGATGGCCAGCATCGTCGCGAGGCCGATGGCGGAGTCCATCGAATAGCGGCCGCCGACCCAGTCCCAGAAGCCGAACATGTTCGCCGTATCAATGCCGAACGCGGCGACCTTTTCCCCAGCGGTCGAGACGGCGACGAAGTGTTTCGCCACGGCCTTCGCGTCGCCGCCGAGTCCGGCAAGCAACCAGTCGCGTGCGCTTTCGGCGTTGGTCAGCGTTTCCAGCGTCGTGAATGTTTTTGAGGAGACGATGAACAACGTTTCCGCCGGGTCGAGGTCGCGCGTGGCTTCCACGAAATCGCCTCCGTCCACGTTGGAGACGAAGCGGAAAGTCAGGTCGCGCTGGCTGTAATGCTTGAGCGCCTCGTAAGCCATCACTGGTCCCAGATCGGAGCCGCCGATGCCGATGTTGACGACGTTGCGGATGCGTTTGCCCGTGTGACCTTGCCACGCTCCGCTGCGGACACGATTGGCGAAGTCCGTCATCCGGTCCAGCACGGCGTGGACATCGGGCACGACGTTTTTGCCATCCACGAGGACCGTCGCATCCCGCGGCGCGCGCAGGGCGGTGTGCAGGACGGCGCGGTTTTCGGTGACGTTGATTTTCTCGCCACGGAACATGGCGTCCATGCGTTCCCGCAACCCGGATTCTTTCGCGAGCCTGACGAGGAGCTTGAGCGTTTCGTCGGTGACGCGGTTCTTCGAGTAATCAAGAAAGAGGCCCGCGGCTTCGGCGGTCAGGCGCTCGCCGCGTTTGGGGTCGGCGGCAAAAAGTTTCCGGAGATGCAGCGCCTTGATTTTCTTGTGGTGAACGCCGAGGGCCTTCCAGGCCGGACGTTTGGTGAGGAGCGTTTGGTTGTTGGGATTCATTGAATGTTCAATCGGGCGTTGTTTGGCGCGCTTTTCTTTACAGAGGGACGCGCCCAACCGTTTCTGCGCGCACATTCATTTGACAGGCGTGCGGGAAGAATGCCAACCCTAAAAACGAGTGCGCCGCTTCAACGCACCCTTGGCCAGACTGGATGAGGTGCGTCGAACAGAAGACGTTTCGCTTGAACCCGCCGACATCGCCGTGGCGACGAATTGAGGCCAGATCAAGACCGGCTACTTGAGTCGCTCGAATCGTCTGGTGAAATACAATCAACTCCTGCGCATCGAATAATTGCTCGGCCAGAACGCGGTTTACGCGGACATGATCGCGTTGCCCAAGACGCGGCGGTGAAATGCGTAGCGGCGGCTCGGTAGAGCACCGCAAACCGATATGATTGGCGGCGGTCTCCCGACCGCCGCTACGAATCGGCATTCACCGGTTCAGTTGGCGGGCCGCTTTCTTTGCCTTCTTCTCCTTCTTGGCGGCCTTCTGGGCGGGATCGAGCAGTCTCCTGGCGGCGGTGGGATGTTGATCGAGAATCTCCTGTAATTTTTTTCGCGCGGCGATGGCGTCCGTCGAAGCCGCGTTCTTCGCGACAGAAATTTCTTTGAACGGCGCTTCGCTCAAATCGAACAGTTCGCCGCCGTTGGTGAGTTTGTAGCGGGCGTCGCGGACGTAGGATTTGCCATTGAGTTCGACATAGAACCATTCGCGCGGCGTGCCCTTTTCCCCTTTGATCTGCGGCGCGAAGCTGTGGCTGTCCAGCTTGACGCCGTCCGGAAGTTTCGCGCCGCCAAGGTCCGCGACGGTGGCGAAGAAATCGCTGAAGTCGGTCAGGTCATGGTTGACCTTGCCGGCGGGAGTGGTGCCGGGCCAGTTGACAATGAGCGGTTCGCGGCTGCCGCCTTCGAGCATCGTGGCCTTCTGGCCGCTAATGCGTTTACCGTTCACGGTGGAAGCTTCCACGCCGAAGCGCGCGGTGCCGTTGTCGCCGGTGAAAATCACCAGGGTCTTTTCGCGCAGCTTGAGGCGGTCGAGTTCCGCCATGAGTTTGCCGACGAGCTTGTCCATGTATTCGACGTTGTCGGTGTAGAGTTGGGCCGCGTCCGCGCCGGGCTTGCTGTCGGGTGTGCGGACGATGGGGCCGTGGAGGTGCGACATGGGATAATAAACGAAAAACGGCTGGTCCTTGTGGCGGGTGATGAAGTCCACGAGAAAGTCGTGCATGAGTTCGGGCAGATATTTTCCCGCCGGCAGGTCCTTCTGCTCGCCGTTTTGTTTGTAACTCGTGGTTTGCGCGCGCCAATAGCGGCCGCTGCCGGGGAAGACGAGGTATTCGTCGAAGCCCCATTCGCCGGGGCCGAGGGCGATCTGCCCCCATTTGCCGGCGCTCGCGGTCGCGTAGCCGGCTTTTTTCATGACGGTGGGGATCATGATTTCGCGGCTGGGCGCGACGGCGTTATGGCTTTGGTTGTTGATCAAGCCGGTGCGAAAGGGATACCGGCCCGTGAGCAACTGGCAGCGCGTCGGCCCGCACAGCGGCGTGGCGTAGCTGAATTCAAAACGGGTTCCGCCCGCGGCGAGCGCGTCAAGGTTCGGCGTCTTGAACGGGCCGCCCGTGCAATGGACGTCGCCCAAGCCGACGTCGTCGGAAAGAATCAGAATGATGTTGGGTTTGGCGGAAGTTGCTGCCGGCAAACTCGTCGCGAGCGCAACGAACAGTACGACGGTGGAAAAAAATTTCTTCATGACACGCCGTCAGACGGGCCGCAGCGGCCATTGGTAACGACCGGCCGGGGCCCTGGAAAATCCACTGCCGTTTTTTCAGAGTTTCCACCCGCGCCGGGACGGCGGACTGACAAACGCATTGGCCGCGCGATGGTTGGTGAAGCGCGCCGCCTTATCATCCCACTTGAGCGTCTGGCTGTGGAAACGAATCGCGATGAGACCGAGCAACGCCACCTGGGTGAGCGGCCCGCCATAATCGAAATTGGACCCGGCCTGGCGGCCCGTGCGGATCGCTTCCGCCCAATCCCACGCGTGGCCTTTGACGCGGGGAATTTTTTCCGCCGGCGCGTTCTTGCCGGAGTGTTGCTCCATCAGATTTTCCGGAAGCAGGTGGCAGTTGCCGCCGCCATGCGAGCCGTGGACAATCATTCCCTTGTCGCCAAAAAGAATCGCGCCCGTGCCGGGAATTTTTTCGTCGGCGGGAAAATCCGCGGGCTTTGGAATCGTCGTGTTGCCATCGTGCCAGACCAGTTTGACCGGGCCGCGTTTCTTCGTGGCCGGAAACTCGAAGGTGATCCGCGTGCCGGCGGGATAGGTCAGCCCTTGCTTCACCACATCGAAGTCGCCGACCTCCGCGACGACGGTTGTGGGTGCGTCAAGTTCCAGCGCCCAGTACGCCGGGTCCACCACGTGACAAATCCAATCCCCGATGACGCCGCCGCCGAACGGCATCCAACCGCGCCAATTCCACGGCACCCACAGCGGCGAGTAGGGACGGAACTCCGCCGGGCCGAGCCACAGATCGTAATCGAGTCCCTTGGGCACCTCGTGCGATTCGTTCAGCTTCGGCAGGTTGGGAATCTGGCAATAAACATTTTTGAAAGCATCACAGCCCGCGTGAACGGTGTGGACCTGCCCGATCGCGCCCGCCCAGATCCATTCGCAAACCCGCCGGATGGTATCGCTGGAGTGACCTTGATTGCCAAGCTGCGTGACCACTTTGTATTTGTGCGCGGCGGCCATGAGCTTGCGGACATCCGCGACGGAATGTGCCAGCGGTTTCTCGCAATAGACGTGCTTGCCGCGTCGCATCGCCTCCAGCGCGATGATCGCGTGCGTGTGATCCGGCGTGCCGATCACCACCGCGTCAATTCCCTTGCCCATCTTGTCGAGCATCACGCGATAATCCTTGAACCGTTTCGCGTCCGGGTACTTGGCAAATTCCTTCGCCGCGTAATTATCATCCACGTCGCACAACGCGACGATGTTGTGGCCGAGTCCCGCCACCTCGCTCACGTCCGCGCCACCGCGACTGCCGATGCCGATGCCGGCCACGTTCAACTTCCCGTTGGGAGCGATGCGTTCCGCGCCGCGCAGCAGACTGCCGGGAAGAATGTTGAACAGCGCCACGCTCGCGCCCGTGCCGTAGAGAAATTGTCTTCGATTGATGCCGCTGGATTTGTTTTTGTTCATGGTGCGATGGGTGGTTTGTTTTCCGGTTCGACAAGACGGGTTTTACCGGAGCGATGAGGGAACCGCAATTCTCCATTTCGCAGTGGCATCCGCGGGTGTGATTAAAAACGGGTGAGGGCATTATGGACTGCGGTGGCAAGTCGGACGCGACACCGCTTTGGCACCGACGACGGCGATGGCAATGAGCAACTCGCCCCGTTCGCTCGAAAGCGGTGTCGCGTCCGACTTGCCACCGCAGTCCAAAAATACCGCCAGCACCCGCTCACCCGCACCCGCCTTTAATCGCACCCCATCCGCTACGAACCGGCGCCATGCTTCGGATATTGAACACACCATGAGACGACCATTCCTTTCCCCCACCCTGCTCTCGGCGCTCCTCGCGCTCAACGCCGCCACCTTCTCTGCGCCCGCGACCGCCGACTCCAATACCGCCGAGGCCAAAGCAAAATCCGACGCCGACGCCGAAAAGAAGGCCGCCGAGTGGGTCGGTTCACTCAAGCTCGGTGACGCCGCGAAGGAAACGCGCGTAACCGAAGTAATCGCCACGCATCTCAAGACTATCCGCGACTGGCACAACGAACATCCCTTCACCACCGTGCCCGCGGGTATCAATCCCGTCACCGGCAACCCGCTCAGTCAATTGGACCGGCAGATGATCGCCAACTCGGCCCTGCCCAAGACCGTTCATGAAAACCTGATGACCGGCCTGCGCAAAGACCGCACGCCGGAACAGGTCGAAGCGGTGCTCGACAAGTTCACCGTGGGGAAAGTGGCGTTCACGCTGAAAGGCTACCACGCCATCGTGCCGGACCTGACGGCGGGCGAGGAGAAAACGATTCTCGGATTTCTCCAGCAAGCGCGCGAGCAGGCGGTGGACTACAAGAACATGAATCAGATCTCGGCCATCTTTGAGATCTACAAGACCAAGTCCGAGCAATCCCTCAACGCCAACGGCCGCGATTGGAAAAAACTCTACCAAGCCTACACCGACGCCATCAAAGCGAAGAAAGCCGCCGACGCCAACGCCCCGACGCCGAAGCAGTGATCTCGCTTTCTTTCGTCGGATTTGTTTCAATACTCGGGGCTGACACATATACGTGAACGAGGAAGATTCTATTTTAGCGGCGCTAGTTGTTTTACCCGTTGTGCTTTGCATGGGCCTGATGCGGTTTCGACGGTTTCTAAGAAACCGTGGTAAGCATAACTGGTTTCTGCTGATCTTGGGGAACGCGCTTGTGCTCGCGTTCATGCTTTCTGCAACCTTACTGGTCGGCGAGATATACTTCCGATTCATTTACGATTCCACTGATGCGCTGGCTTACACAAAGGTGTGTCGTGCTTGGTTTAATCGACACTGGCGATTGAACGACGCTCAATGTCGCGATGACATGGCATACTTTCCCGAAACTAACGGACTGCGCCGGATCACATTCTTCGGCGATTCTTTTGCCGCAGGTCACGGCGTAGATCTGAAAGATACATTTTTCGTGCGCATCCGGGAGGGTCATCCTGACTGGCAGATTCATTGTATCGCCCAGCCCGGTGCGGAGACAGCGCAAGAGCAAACGAACCTCAACTTGTTCGTAGAGATGCATTATCAGCTTGCGGACGTTGTGCTCGTTTATTGCCTGAACGACGTGTCTGACCTAATGCCCAACCGCGCTGCACTGACGAACAGCCTTGCAGAAGATAAAGCTCGGCAGGGATGGCTTTTCAAAAACAGCTATTGCCTCAACTTTTTTTACTGGCGCTGGAGTTCCGCGCACAACCCTTGGATGAAAGGGTATTTTGACTTCATTGCCGAAACCTCATCCGGGCCGGTTTGGGAAAAACAAAAGGAACGACTTCGTAAGTTCAAACGAACGGTAGAAAAAAATGGAGGGCATTTGCGTGTTGTCACCTTCCCGTTTCTCCATGCACTCGGCCCCAATTATCAATACCAAGGCATTCACGATGCGCTGGACAAATTTTGGAAGGAAGAAGGCGTCCCGCACCTCGACCTGTTGAACGTTTATCAAACCATGAAGCCGAGTGAAGTCATGGTGAATCGTTTCGATCCGCATCCAAACAAGAAGGCGCACGAACTTGCAGCCGCCGCGATAGCTGACTTCCTAAAATAATAGAAGATCGAACCTGCCGGCGTCGGTCGTAATTTGATTTACGACCTCCCTCACCTGTTTCCTCTCCCCAAGGAGAGGAGCGGCCACAGTCCGATTTCCGGTCGTTGAACGGTCGTCCAGCCAATCCCCGCCCCACAACATTCCCAAGGCGCGGATGAGGATTCTCCTTCTCCCGGGGGGAGAAGGCCGGGATGAGGGCGGACGTCAAATCCTCTTCGCAACGCCGCGCGGTCAATCGCCGGATCGCCTTTGCAAAGTCGCACCGTCGGTTCGTCGTTTGAGCCAATGGCCGGGAGCCAAGGAAAGCCATTTCCCCGTCGAGGAACGCGGCTTTCCCGTTCGGGAAAACGGTTTTCCGGTTCGCGGAAATGCCTCACCAACCAACTTCCTGCAACCACTCCACCACGTCGTCGCCGTCCCACGAATCCGTCAGGGCGGCGGCGGTGCCGAAATCCAGCAACTCCTGCGAGCGTTTCCACTCGTCCATCTTGATGTTCGTGTCGTGCGGAAACACCGGCGCGATGCGGCGATAGTTTTCCTTCATCAGATGCCGGCATTGAAAATCCGCGATGCCCATGCTCGCATCCAGCAACAGGCTCATCAGCGGCTTGGCCCATTGCGCGAAACCCCAGTCCAGATTCCGGCCCTTCACAAAACTCAGGTTCGTGCCCGTGCCCAGCGAGAGCAGAAAGATGTCGTTCAGCGCGGGCGGCTTCCCGTCGTTGCGCTTGTCCTGCGTCTGCGCCAGCGCGGCCATGCTCGGATTGTTCGCCACCACGCCACCGTCAATGAAGCCTTCGTGCGAGGGAAAATAAGTCGGCGCCGCGCTGGTGTTCAACGCCACGGCCACCACCGATTCCGCGCCGTCCGTGTCCTCGCCCGGAAAGTTGTGGAAGAATTTCGGATTCCACGTCCGCCGGTCCGGGTCCGAATTCTCGTTGTCCAGGTCGAACGTCGGGATCAGCACGCGCTTCGACAAATCCTGGAGCCGCGTGTTGCCGAAAATGTCCCGCAGGATGCGCTCGAGATGTTTCTGGTCGTAATCCGCGCCGGAGATGCCGCCGAGGTCGCGGATGTCATCCCACCATGAATCATCAAAAATCTCCTCCCCTTTGTCCTGATAGAGCGAGATCAATTCGTCCACCGATTTCCCGGCGGCCAGTCCGAGCGCGATGATGCCGCCGGTGGACGTGCCGGCGATCAAGTCCGCGCCGGCGATGAGATTGGGCACGTCCGCTTCAAGTCGTTTCAACATGGCGAGCGTGACCAGGCCGCGAATGCCGCCGCCGTCAAGGGAGAGGATGCGATACATGGGATTCCTTGTTTGATTGGGTTGAGGTTTGCGGAATTTGCCGGATGGCCGCGAAAGTATTTTGAACCCCGCCGGTGTCAAGCGGCACTTGTTCACCGGCGGCGCTTCAATCGCCACGTTTCGAGAGAAAATAAATCGCGACGATCACCGCGACGGACACGAGCGACATCCAGAGCGGACTGGGAATGAAATAAGAAACCGCGATGAGCGCCACGCCGCCGAGCATCGGCCACAGCGACGTTTGTTTCTTGCCGTAGATAAAAAAGCCCGCGCCGACCGAGCCCCAGAACAACGAGGCCCAGATGGTGTTGGTGTTTAGAAAGTCCATGACCGTTGCGGAGCATGGCGGGAACCTCCTCTGCGCGCGAGCCACTTTTGCAATCGGTCGTTGGCCGGGCACGAACTATGTGGTAGTGGTCGGCCCATGAAAAAATTCTTCGCCCGGAATATCGAAGGGCGCGGGCGGTGGATCCGCGCGATCGGCGGCGGGTTGTTCGTCCTCGTCGGCGTGCTGGCGGGCGGCCGAAATGTCTGGGCGGCGGTGGCCCTGATCCTCGCCGGCGGTTTCCTGCTCTTCGAGGCCGTGCGCGGCTGGTGCGTGCTGCGCGCGTGCGGGTTCAAAACCAAACTGTGATGGAACGCAGATACCGGCACATTTCTAACCATTGGCGCAACTTGACGTTTCAAATGAAAACCACGGCGCTCATTCAAGCGTCGGGGTTTGTCGCTTGGAGTTTTTTTACGGTTGCGGCGGGCGTGTTTCCAGGCTTCCACGAATTGCCTGCCGCAGTCCGTGCCGTCGAATTGCAAAGCCGTGTCATCCATGTCATTCACAGATTCCACGAGCGCGGCGGTGTCCGTTTCCACTTCCTTCAACAGCGCGCTGCGATTGACGATCTGGCCGCGCGGCGTGCTCATCACGCCACGGAAGATTGACGCTGATAATTTTCCCGCGCACACTCGCCTGCCATGCCGAATCCGACCACCCTTGCCGACCTGCCGAGATACACGCGCGAAGCCGTCCGCTTCTACTGGCAAACCTGAATCCCAAAGGGATTCCATCGCTCAGCCCGGCGTTGCGACGAAGGAGCTACGCCGGGTAGCCGAACCAAAACTACATCTACCCGGAACGGGTTGGATCAATTGGCCGATCATGGATGCAACCCACGTTGGGGTTGAAAATATTTTCGACGGTTCACCCAAGGTAACTCGCACGCCGCGCCGAAACGCACGAAGGCGGGTGCTCGCAACCTTGGGCTGAATGCTCGAATCCATTCGGGATAAAAAAAGCCTCGGTCGGTATTTGTCCGACCTCCCCCTCCAAACTGGCGGGCATGTTTGAACCGCACACCATTGACGAACTCCCGACCGTGCACCGGCTCGTGCAGGGCGACGCCCGCGACCTGTCCTTCATTCCCGACGCATCCATTCACCTCGTCGCC
Source organism: Pedosphaera sp. (assembly GCA_009695195.1). Taxonomy (GTDB): domain Bacteria; phylum Verrucomicrobiota; class Verrucomicrobiia; order Limisphaerales; family JADLHS01; genus CAIKLQ01. The sequence continues at coordinate 9,558 of SIBJ01000075.1, read as the reverse complement.
ACCTCGCCGCCATACTGGACGCTCAAACGCTACAACGATTCCGAGGGCCAGATGGGCCACATCGAGGAATACGATCACTTCCTCGCCGAACTGAACCGCGTGTGGGCCGAAGCCTTCCGCGTCCTCGTGTCCGGCGGACGCCTCGTCTGCGTCGTGGGCGACGTTTGCCTCTCGCGCCGCGAGAACAACGGACGCCACACCGTCGTCCCGCTCCACGCCGACATCTGCGTGCAATGCCGCAAGCTCGGCTTCGACAACCTCAACCCGATCATCTGGCACAAGATTTCCAACGCCAGCTACGAAGTGAGCAACGGCTCGAAATTCCTCGGCAAACCCTACGAGCCAAACGCCATCATCAAGAACGATATCGAATTCATCCTCATGCAACGCAAGCCGGGCGGCTACCGCAAGCCCACCGAGGAACAACGCCGCCTGAGCATGATTCCCAAGGACAAATTCGATAAATGGTTTCAGCAATTCTGGACCATCACCGGCGCCTCGACCAAGGAACACCCCGCGCCGTTTCCGTTTGAACTCGCCTCGCGCCTCGTCCAGATGTTCTCCTTCACCGGCGACACCGTGCTCGATCCGTTCTGCGGCACTGCCACGACGATGCTGGCCGCGCTCAAGCACGGGCGAAACAGCATCGGCGTGGAACTCGACACGGACTACTGCAAAATGGCCGCCGCGCATCTGCTGAACGAAAACACGTCGCTGTTTGGCAACGCGCAACTGCAAATCGAGTTGAAGCCGCACCCTCATAAAATTCCCTCTCCGCCTCGGTCGGGGAGAGGGACTGAGGGTGAGGTGTCGCATTCCGACCTCCGGCCTCTGGCGTCCGCCATGCAGGAAAAGGGACCGGCTTACAAAACCCGCACGCGAAAGAAAACGCCACGTGGTCGCTCGTGAAATCAACGCTTGAAACCGATTCCGAGCCTGTTAGTTTTCTTGCACCGATGGCTGCGCGAATCTATTGCTCTTAGAACACATGGCCAAAATCAAGAACTCGAAAGATTTGATTGTATTGCTCCTCTACGCACCGGGGCCAAGCGGCAAGGTCTGTGAGCCGATCCAAGGTCAGACTCGCTTGATGAAGATGCTCTTCCTTTTCAAAGAGGAAATCGCGGGAAAGTTGAATCTGAACGAAGTCATTGATGACGCTGCTTTTCCAAAGTTTGAACCGTTAGACTATGGTCCTTATGCAGGTCAGGTTTACGCAGACTTGGAGTTTCTTGTGAACTACCAGTTTGTGGAAATTCTCAAAGACAGCGCTCCTGAATTAACTGAAGAAGAGCGTCAGGAATTCGATTACTGGACGGCCACAGGCGGCGAGGACGATGATCTCGATCCCACCCGCTCGGTGGGACGTGAATTCTGCCTGACCAAGCGCGGACGCGCATTTGTTGAAAAGATGCGCCTGTGGGACGACCTATCGGCAGCGCAAATGAAAGTGCTGCAAGAATTCAAGACGCGCTGTGTATCGGCTTCCTTGAGGTCTTTGCTGAGATACGTTTACACAAATTACGAAAACATGACCAAGAAGTCGTTGATCAGGCATGAAATCCTTGACTGAAATGCCGCGTCGCGGTCTGCGCAAACGCACCGAGCAAGGGTACGTCCGTTCGGCGTTGATCGCACTTCGCCGCCTTGGGATACCTTGCGCTTGGGAAGCAGCTTTGTTGGGCCGCAGCGTGGACCTCGCACTTTTTCACGGCAATGCGCTGTGGACTGTCGAGTTTAAGAAGCGTGACTGGCGGAAGGCGCTGGAGCAGGCGCGCGACCATTTGCTTGGTGCTGATTTCGCGTACGTTTGTCTCGCCGAGCGGAAGCCCAGCGAAGCGTGTCTTGAGGCTGCGCGTGACGCCGGCGTAGGAGTGTTGAGATTGCGAAACGGTAATGGCTGGCCGTTCGAGGTTGTCAAGAAAGCGCCTCGCTCTGCTGAAGTGTGGCAAGTTGCGCGTGATCGGTTGATTGGACAGCTCAAGACAGCGTAGCTAATATGAGTGCTCCAGGAATTGCCGGCCTTCATCTGGTTCGCTTCGGAACTGCGGCAGACCAAGGTTATTTTCTGGACGCGTTTGCTGGCACGTACGACCAGATCGTGGTCAATGCAAACATGATTGCGCACATGCCAGCGGCCATGGCTGGGTTCTTGGCCGTCCGAGCAAAGAAACCCTTTTTCATCGATCCTCAAACCATAGCGTTCCAACACGAGGTAGATCATCTGCTATCAACCTCGAAAAAGTCAGCAGGAGAGATTAAAAGGTCATGGAAACGGATTATTCAGTGCTACGGCAACCCGATCGCTCAGGCGCTTAACCCAGAATCGCCACGTCCAATCCTGCCTGATGATTTCAAAGACGACAAAGAATGTCGTGCGTTCTGTGGTAGAGTCACGGACTTTCAGAACGACGAGTTGTCGAATGAATTCAAGACCGGAGAAGACGCGGCTTACGTTCAGTTTCTGGCACAAGAAGCGGGCGTGAAAGAATTGGTGCCACCAAGTTTAATCGTCGCGCCTTACTTCTTTCTGAATGCGTCGTTTTTTGATCAATGGTTGGATGTAAATCTCCGGTGCTTGGAATTCACACGCGCGGCGCTTCAAAAACAGGGGAACAAAAAACCGCTTGCGGCTCAGTTAGTCATTTCGCAAGAGGTGCTCCTGACTGACAAGTTGCGTGAAAAGTTAATTGCCGCTTACCGTAACTCGAAAGCAAAGCCCGACGTATTCCTGCTTTGGATTGATTCGTTTACAGAGCAAGAACTTTCTGTTGGGGAATTAGCATCCTACGTCGCGCTCGTGGAGGGACTGGCCTCGGATGGGCGTGCGGTCGTTAACCTCTACGGCGGCTTCTTTTCCGTCGCCGCCGCGCGATTCGGCGTGCTGAAGAAAAAGCTCATGGGAGTTTGTCACGGATTGGAATATGGAGAATCAAAGCCCGTCGTGCCGATAAGCGGCGGTGTGCCTGTCGCGAAGTATTACGTCCCGGCCATCCACGCACGGCTCTCCTCGCGTGTCGCGGCGCGCGTGATTCGGCAACTTGGAGGCTTCAAAACTGTCGAGGCATTCCGGCAGCGGGTTTGCGACTGTGCAGCGTGTCGAAGCGTCATCAAAAAGGATCCACTAAAGGAATTCAGCGAATTCACGGAAACAAAAATTTCTACCTTTTGGCGTTCAGGCAAAAGAGTTTCGATGGAGTTTCCGACTGCGAGAACATCGGACAATTGCACCCAACATTACATGTGGCGCAGGTATCGAGAGTACACAGAAGCGACCACGCTGAAGGAGGTCTGTAAATCTTTGAGAGACGGATTTGATCGTTTGAAAACGCCCGTTGGACTTGAGTTCGTGGGGCATTTCGCCATCTGGCCAGAGGCGTTGCAGGGAGCTGATTGATTCACAGAGGAAGCTCTATGGCAAAAACTGTTTTTGTCTTGGGAGCGGGGTTTTCCAAATCAGCAGGTTTTCCCCTTCAAAGCGAAATCTTATCCTTGGTGACTGACAGCCTGTTTGTAGGAGGGTCGGACATTCTTTCTGACCCGGATTTGCCAGCACATAAATTTCGCAAACATCGTCAACAGTTAGTCGAGTTCTTGAGGCAAGCCTTCCGAACGCGGGATCAAAGGCTGGAAGATATTTTCACGCTGCTTGATCAGGCCATCACTAACCACGCAACATTCGGTACTTATTCGCTCACACAGCTAATCAACATTCGTGACTCTTGGATTCGGGCAATTCTGTTCTGTTTGCACAAATGCTCAGAACAGCACTTGGCAAAAACTGTGAGTATCTACGTGCGGTTTGCCGCGTGGCTCATTCGCCAAAGAATTGAAGCCGGTCGGGGCGGCGACCCGGTGAGTATCGTTTCCCTCAACTGGGACAGTTTGTTGGAGGATTCTGTATTCTACGTCATACGCAGGCTCGCGGCTTTGCGGCAAATTGACATTGATTATTGTGTTTACACGACGCCGCTAGATGAAAATCCAGATATATGTCCGCACGTGCCGTCACCCAAGCAGAAGGCTTCCGGCATTTACAATTTGAAGCTTCTGAAATTGCATGGTTCAGCAACTTGGCTGCGATGTCCCAATTCGGGTTTGGTTTACACAGGCCTCGGAATGGAGACTCCTAATTCGGAACTCTATGTGACACCGAGGCGGTCGCCGTTTATGGAGGCACATCCCGGTGATCCCGCGAGCAGATCTGTGGCGATGCTTGAGCCTTACATCATCACGCCTACCTACTCCAAAGTCTTCGACTTGCCGCATATTCAGACAACCTGGCACAATGCGTTTGTAGAATTACGCTAGGCGGACAAGATCGTTTTCGTTGGATATTCCCTCCCTGATGCTGATTACCATTTCCGTACCCTTCTCATTCGGGCAATCCCACCTGCTGCGACTATCCGCGTCGTCTTGGCGGAATCGGATGACCCGAGCAAATACAGTTCACCGATTGAACGCGACACATTGCCGGAAGGAAGGTATCGGCGGTTATTTGGCGACGGCGTTACTTTCGAGTACGAAGGCGTTGATTCATTTATTGAAAGTCTTACTCCCGCTGGCTTGGATGCTGATCGTGATTGGATTCGTGCTCGACTGGCGTCCTCAAGTCGCACTGCAAGGCCAGCGAAGTCGAAGGCTCGGAAATCGGTCCGGACGCCGGGACGTCGCGGTTCTTCACGTTAGTGTTTTTTTCTCCTTGTGTTTCTGATCTGGTTCACACGTTGACTTCGCGTTTCAAAAACGCGTTGAGGCGGGAAAATGGCTGAGGGCTGAGGGCAGCAAACCCGCCGACGTTAAAGACACAGTCCGTGATGATTCCCATTTTCTTCATTGAGACCTCGTGCGCCACGGGACGGAGTGATGGTTGAGAGTTGAGCAACCTTCGTCGGACTTCGGCTCGCCGAGGGGTTGACCCGCCTCCGTCCGACTTCGGCGCGGTAAGGAGTTGAGCGGTCCAGTCCGACACCTCATCCGGTCTGCGTGTTCCCTCACCCGTCGCTTCGCGCCACCCTCTCCCATCCGATGGGCGAGGGGCATCGCGGCGGAGAGGATGGCTTTGCGGTCGCATCGTCATGCTGCGGCGAGTGTGCGCGGGAAAATCATCAGCGTCAATTCGCGTCCCCCAGCATCAATGAGCGGCTGAAGGGCTCGCTTCCTTCGCGGCAATTCAGACGGAAATAAATGGAAATGGGCTGTTTGCGGCCATTTCCCGCCTGCGGGCGGTGGTGTCGCGGATGTAGGTGCTGATTTCCCCAATGTTTGCGGCCATTTCCTGAACGTCGGCGGCGATTTCCTGACTGTAAATGGCGATTTCTGACCAGTAGATGCCGGTTTCCCGGCTGTCGGCGGCGTTCGCTCGAATGTCCATGCCGGTTGCTCGAATGTCAGCGACGATTTCCCGGCTGCGTCTGGCGATTGCTCGAATGTAAATCCCGGTTGCTTGAATGTGAATTGAGTTCGACACCAAATGCCCTCACCCCCAGCCCCTCTCCCATCCGATGGGCGAGGGTGGCGTCGGTCACTCCCCAATCGAGGCGGAGAGGGAATCGGTTGCGCGCGGCGTCACTTGACGTAAACGCGGAAGGGGCCGCAGGCGGCTTCGGTCGTGAACGCCGTGAAACCGCCCGGCAACGCCAGCGGGCTGGAACCGCCGCCGTTGGTGCTCATCTGGATTTTGAGGCGGAAATAATTTTGCGCGTCATTGGTCGTACCCAGCGAAAATATTCCGCGTCCATCCGGCGTGGGCACGGCCGCGCCGCCGCCGCCTTTTTGCCAGAGGGACACGCTGAGGTTGGTGCGGAACAGGAGATCGTAGGTGCGATTGGCGAGGAACGGCCAGAAGGTGACGGCGGCGGTCCGGTTGCTGCCGGCACCGCCGGCAAGTTCGAGATGCGAGGCGGCGTTCGTCGGGCAGGTGCCCATCACGTATTCCTGCGCGGTGGTGTAGGCATCGCCGTCCGCATCGAGCGTCGTGTCCACCGCGCCGCCAAAATAAAAATTCGCCCACCACGCCGGCACCGCCGGCCCGGTCGGAAAATCCTGCGCCTCGACGTAATCAAACTTCACGGCGTCGGCGATGACGACGCTGTTGCTGGCATTGTTCGAGAGACGCACGAACGCGTTCGTGCCTTTCACCAGTTCAACTCCCGCCGCGAGGAGCCGCCAGCCGCCCCCGCCGCTTTGTTGGTTCACCAGCGCGTTGGTCGAGCCGCCATTGTAAGAGATGAGATACGGCGCGTTCGTCGCGCGGTTGGCGCCTTGCGGATACCAGACCGAGACGTCGTATTTACCGGGCGTGATGATGTTTGGCCGCCAGGTCGCGGTCGCGGTCGCGGCGCCGGACACCGTCGTCGCGTAAAAATAATTCGTCAGATATTTGTCTGTGGAAACGTTCGCGTCCGTCCACGAGCCGGTGAACGTCGCATCGGGGTTGTCGAGAATGAGCGCGCCGGCGGTCGTGAACTGGTAAACGCCGGAAACGTAAGTGTTCGTGCCTTCGGTCGCGAGCGTTTGATAACTGTAACGCGTGCCGGGTTGAAGGCCGGTGAGCAGAATGACGTGACTCGTCGTCAGCGCCGGATCGGTGTAGGAGCTCGTGCTGAAACTGCCCTGCGCCGCGGCGGCGGCGGAGAGGGCATTCGGGATGATGAACGACGCGGTGTCGAACTGCACCTGGCTGTTTCCCGCCACGGTCGTGGTCCAGGAAATCAGCGCGCTGCGGGCACCGGGCGAGGCGGTAACGCCATTGACGAACGGCGAATCGAGCAGCAGCAGCAGCGCGTTGGCGCTGGTGGCGGTGCCGAGGTTGTTCGAGACGATGACGGAATAATTTCCAGCGTCCTCCGGCTGAACGTTCACGCGCGTGTAGCTGTTGCTCGTCGCGCCCGGAATGACCGCGCCGTTGAACAGCCATTGGTAACTCAACGTTCCGCTGCCGGTCGCGGCGACGGAAAAGGTCGCGTCCGAATCGGGATACACGGCCGTGCCCTCGGGCTGCGCTACGATGACGGGCGGTGCGGACGTGCCGGCGATTTCGACGCGCACGTTGTCAAAAAGAATGAAGGCGTCCGCGGCGGGACTCGCGATGGACGTAAAGGCGTCCATGTAACCGATCGTGATGTTGCCGTTGGTGAACGTGGAGGTATTGGTCCGTTGCGCGATGAGATTGCCGTTCATCCGCCAGGTCAAAATATTGTTGGTGCTCTGGCCGACCTCGACCTGCACCCATTTTTTTCCGGGCGCGCCGCCGCTTTCGTAAGTCGGCGACGGGAAGAGGCCCTGCCAGTACGGGTCGGTGTTGTCGCGGCTGGCCGCGCCCGCCGCGGCGAACCCGCCGGCGGATACCGAGAGCAACGCGGGCACCGCCGCCGGGTCGCCGGTGTAAGCGCGATAATCAATGGTCGTCCCGCCCTCGCCATCCACCGCGAACCAGACGCCGTCGCTCGGATTCGCAGAATGCCAGTTCACGCGCGTGCCGGTGTGATTCAAACCGAACGTGCCGTGCTCCGTGCTGCCGGTGGAGCCGCTCCCGCCGGCCGTGCCGGGATAATTGATCCACATGTCCGCCTTGAGTTTGTAGGCACCGGAAAAACTTTTGTTCTTCGGATACAAACTGACGGCGGCGGTCGCTTGAACGGCGTCGTTGTTGTTGACGGTCAGGCGCACGCCGCGCGTCGTGCCGTTCGTCGTGTTCGGCGCGGCCGGGATCGTCGCGCCGTTGAACGCGCTGAAATAAGTGCTGTAATCGAACGACCAGTCCACCGTGTAGTCCGGGGTGCCGTTGCCCGAACCCTGAAAGAGGTCCCAGTTGTTGCTCGACGAGGCCGAATCGAAATTTTCGGAGAAGGAGGTCTGCGAAGTATCCGTGATGCCGACGCTGAGACTCGCCGTCGCGCTCGTGACGGACGCGGTCGCGTTGGAAACGACCACCGAATAATTTCCCGCCTGCGCCGGCTGAACGTTGTTCAACGCGAGGCTGCTGGCGGTCGCGCCCGCGAGGTTCACGCCGTTCAAGCGCCATTGATAATTCAACAGCGAGCCCGTGACAACCGGAGTGAAAACCACGTTCGCCCCCTGCGTGGTCGTGATGCTCACCGGCTGCGCGAGGATCAGCGGCGGATAATTGTTCGTCGGCGTCAACACCGCCGAGGCGTCCAGGATGTAGAAGCCGCTTTGAATGTCGCTGACGAGCAGTTTGTTGAAACCGAGGTGCGGATAAATTCCCCAGTTGCCCTGAAACGAACTCGTTCCCGCGGCGGCATACGTGTCGTAAAAGCCGACGCGCACGGGCCGCGTGCGGTCGGTGATGTCAAAAATCTGCAGGCCGTTCTGATACCAGCTCAGAAAAAGAAAATTGCCGACGACGACGGGATTGTGCGGGAGGTCCGCTTCCAGACCCATGCCGGCGGGCGTGATGGTCGCGAGCGGCGGCGTGCCGTTCGTGACCGTGCCGGGATTTGAAATGTCATACAGCTTCACTTCACCGCCGGCCGTTTCGCGGCAGACGATGAGCGTGTTGCCGTCGGGCGTGGGCCAACTGCTGTGGGAGTTGTCGCCGGAAAAAATCCTCCCGAGCCATGGCGCCGGCTGGGTGCCGACCTGCGTCACGTCCCAAAGGTCCGTCTGCCCGGGCGACGCGGGATTGCCCGTGCTGGCGCCGCCCCAGCCCGAGGTGTAAAGAATCACCTGACCGCTCTGGTTCGTGCGCACGGTCATCTGGTGGACCTTCGTCGTGTTCGTCGTGACGACATCGCGGACGTACACGGGCGCGGCGGGATTGCTCACGTCAAAAACCTTCACGCTCACGATGCCGGTGTTGTGCGCGGCTTCGTAGAGAAAATTTCTTTCCAGAAACAAAGTGTGAACGTCGTTGAAGCCATTGATCACTGTGCCGGCGGTGCTGGCGGTGATGCGCGACAACAGCGCGGGCACGACGGGATTGGTGATCGAGAAAATGTGCAGCCCGCTGCCGTTGGCGCTGCCGCCCCAACTGCCGACGTAAAGAATATTGCTGCGGATCACTCCCTGCTCGAAGCGGTTCGCGGCCGTGGCCGAGTAATTGTAAACGGTGAGCAGTTGCGGCGCGGCCGGGTTTGCGATGTTGTAAACGCCAAATCCAAACGTGGCGTAAGCCGTCCACACGCCGAGACACGCGAGGTTGCCGTCGCCCCAGACATCGCCGAAACCCGAGCTGGCCTGCGGCGGTTTATTGGAACTGACGAGGGTGATGTTGAGCCGCGACTGCGCGGGCGAGCGCAAAGCAACAATGCTCAATCCCAGCACGGCGGCAAACCGGAGCAAGTTTCGAAGGCGCGCGGACGACAACTGGTTCATGGACTAAGCGCCAAAGCTATAGCTCAGTTCGCAGGCGCGCACAAACCAAATGTCCGCCGGGGCTTTTCTGCGGGTGTGATTAAAAACGGGTGAGGGGAATGGCGCTTAGTTAAGGGCATGTGTCGTTGATTTTTTCTGGGTGGCTTCGGCAATGATTTCCTGCCGGGGGCGCATCAACAAGGGAAAGTTTTTCGGCCTCCGTTTCCTCATGCGCGGTTC
>SIBJ01000074.1 GCA_009695195.1 Pedosphaera sp. | reverse complement strand
GCTGCTGGAACGCCCTGAGCGATCCGAACCGCGCATGAGGAAACGGAGGCCGAAAAACTTTCCCTTGTTGATGCGCCCCCGGCAGGAAATCATTGCCGAAGCCACCCAGAAAAAATCAACGACACATGCCCTTAACTAAGCGCCATTCTCCCCTGCCCTTGCAAAATGCTCCAGTAATCGAAGCCCTCCGGGTCGCTGATCAAATGCCACTTGCCGATCATCGCGGTCTGGTAGCCGGCGGCCTGCAATTCCTTCGCCACGTTCCACTGGCTGCCGTCGAAGCGATTGAAAACGGTGACGCCGTTCACGTGCGAATATTTTCCGGTGAGAATGCACGCGCGGCTCGGCGCGCAAATCGAGTTCACCACGAAACAATTGTTCAGTTTCAAACCCTGTTTCGCCAGCCGATCCAGGTTCGGCGTCCGGTTGACCTTGCTCCCGTAGGCGCTGATCGCATGGGCGGCGTGGTCGTCCGCCATGATGAAGAGAATGTTCGGACGTTGCGCGGCGGAAGCGAAGCTCGCCGCAAAACAGAGCGCGATGCCAACGGCCCGGGCGAGAAGCGAAGTTTTTCTTTTCATAGCTGGATTGAGGACTGGCGAAAGAGGTACAGCCCCCGCCGGAAACTTCAACACTTTTCCGGGCTTGCGGAGTGCGCCAGTCCCCCGGGCGCAGCAAGGCACTTACGCGTGGAGCTTTGGGAAGTTCAGGAGACTTTCGTACGCTTCATGTTGCTGTGGCCGGGGCCGGCCACACTCCGCTGCGCGGTCAACCGGCCTTTTTCGAAGTGGCCTTCGCAATGGCCGCGCGCAGATCGTCGAGCAGAAACGGTTTGCTCACCACGTCATCCACACCCGTCAGCGGACTGTTCGAGGCTTTGAGCATTTCCGCGTAGGCGGTGATGAGGACGATGGGCTGGTCCGGCGCGCGGGCTTTGATCGCCAACGCCAGTTCGTCGCCCTTCATTTGCGGCATGGCGTAGTCGCTGATCACGAGGTCGTACTTGCCAGGCGCGAACAGTTCGAGCGCCGCCTTGCCGCTGGCAGCGGTTTCCACCTGATGCCCGTCGAAGTTGAGCATCATCTTCACCGCGTCACAGACGAACGGCTCGTCGTCCACGACGAGGATTCGTTTTGGCGAAATTCCCGGAGTATTCATTGCCTTTGTCGTAACCGTTTGCTGCGGCCAAGATACGAAACCTGTCGCGCAATGCCAGTTTTAGTTTCCGGCGCCGAAAGATTTTTCACCAGCGCCAACCCGGGTTTGACCACAATTAACTTTTCCGGCACACTGCGCGCATGGCAAACAGTTTCGGGCAACTCTTTCGGATCACCACCTGGGGCGAATCTCACGGCGGCGGCGTGGGCGTGGTCGTGGACGGCTGCCCGCCGCGCCTCAAACTTTCCGCCGGCGACATCCAGCCCGATCTCGACCGCCGCCGCCCCGGCCAGTCGCGCATCGTCACACCGCGCAACGAAGCCGACCGCGTCGAAATTCTTTCCGGCACGTTCGAGGGCAAAACGCTCGGCACGCCGATTTCCCTGTGGGTGCGCAACGAGGACGCGCGACCCGAGGCCTACACGGAAATGAAAACCAAGTTCCGCCCGTCGCACGCGGACTACACTTATTTCGCCAAATTCGGCATCCGCGCCTGGCCCGGCGGCGGGCGCACGAGTGCGCGCGAGACGATTGGCCGCGTGGCCGCCGGCGCGATCGCAAAAAAAATTCTCCGCGAGCGGTTCGGCGTCGAAGTCCTCGCCTACGTCAAGCAGGTGCAACGCATCATCGCCGACGTGGATCCGGAGAAGGTGCGCTTCAAGGACATCGAGTCGAACATCGTCCGCTGCCCAAACCAGGCGGCGGCGGAGAAGATGATCCGCCTGATCGAAAAGATGCGTCGCGCCGGCGACAGCGTGGGCGGCATTGTCGAAGGCGTGGCGCGTGGCGTTCCCGCCGGTTGGGGCGAACCGGTGTTCGACCGGCTCGAAGCGGACCTTGCCAAAGCCATGTTGAGTTTGCCCGCGACCAAGGCCTTTGAGATCGGCTCCGGCTTTGGCGGCATTTTGCTCACGGGCCGGCAGCACAACGATCCGTTCCGGATGCGCGGCGGCAAAGTTCACACGACGACAAACCGCAGCGGCGGCATTCAAGGCGGCATCAGCAACGGCGAACCAATTTTCTTCCGCGTCGCGTTCAAGCCCACCGCCACCGTCATGCACGAGCAGGACACCGTGACGGAGGATTTCAAAAACACGACCTTGAAAGGCCGCGGCCGCCACGACCCGTGCGTACTCCCGCGCGCGGTGCCGATGGTCGAGGCGATGACCGCGCTCGTGCTGGTGGACCACGCGTTGCGGCACAAGGCGCAGTGCGGTTGAACCCGCGCCGCCTTGCCGATTTTCAACACTGAACATGAAGGTGCCGTTCTGGAACTCACTGCCTGCCCGCTGGCGCCGGATCAGCCGGTGGGTGATCGGTTTACTGCTTGCCTACACGATTTTCGGTTTCCTCGTGCTGCCGTTGATCGTCCGCGCGGTGGCCGTAAAAAAACTTTCCACCGAACTGCATCGCGAGGTTTCCATCCGCACGGTGAGGTTGAACCCGTTCGTGCTCTCGGCCTCCATTCGCGGACTGCTCATCAAGGACAAGGACGGCGAGCCGTTCGTTTCGTGGGACGAAGTTTATGTGAACTTCCAGCTCGCCTCGTTTTTCGGCCAGCCGTGGGTCTTCAAGGAAGTTCGTACCGTGAACCCGTACGTCCGCGTGCAGGTGAACAAGGATTTCTCCGTGAACTTCGCGGACCTCATCGCGCCGTCGGACTCGACGAACGCCCCAAGCGCGCCGGGCAAGCCGCTCGCGCTGCGGATTGACCGCCTGCACGTCGCCGGCGCGCGCGCGGCCTACGCCGACCTCACACCGCGCACGCCCTTCACCCGCGTGCTCGGCCCGCTCGATGTCACGCTCGACAACTTTCGCACCGATCCCGGCAGCAAGAACCCGTATTCGTTCGCGGGTACGACGGACGCCGGCGAGAAGTTCGCCTGGAGCGGACATTTCTTTCTCTCTCCGCTGCGCTCGCACGGCGACCTCTCGCTGGAGAATATTGCGCTAAACAAATACTCACCACTCTACGAGGACTTGATCCGCGTCGTTGTTAAAGACGGCGTGGTGGATTTGCGTTCGACCTACTCGTTCGAGTTGAGCGAATCCAACCGGGTCGCGTCCGTCACGAATGTCTCGTTCTCGCTGCACTCGCTGAAAATTTCCGAACCGCACAACGAAACGAATCTCGTCGAGCTTCAAGAATTCGCCGTCACCGGCGCGAGCGTGGATGCGATTGCGCGACGGGCGGAGATCGCCTCCATCACTGGCGCCGGCGGTCACCTGCTCGTGCGACGCGACGCGAGCCAGGCGGTGAATCTCGTCGAACTTTCCAAGCCCGCTGACACCGCCACCAACGCGCCGGGCGGAATTCTGTTGCTCCTGCAATCCGTCACCAACGCCGTCGCCATGCTGCTGAACAGCACGAATCAATGGAGCGCGACGATCCACGACGTGGCGCTGACCGGCGGCGCGGTGACGCTCGAAGACTTCGTCAACTCGCGGCCCGTCCGGCTGGAACTGGCCGACATCGCCGTGAACGCGAAGCACCTCTCGAACGTACCTGGCACGAACCTCACGGCGGAAGTTTCGCTGCGTTGGAACACGAACGGCACGATCAAGGTCAATGCGGAAGCCTCATTCACCCCGCCGACTGCCGATGTCCAGATTGCGCTCGATCAGCTCGATCTCAAACCGCTCGACCCGTATCTCGAATCGAAGATCAACGTCTTCATCCTCGGCAGCAAACTCGGACTCGACGGCAAACTCCGCCTGCGCACCGCCACCAACGGATTCCCCGAAGTTTCCTTCGCGGGCGATTCGCGGCTGGATGATTTCGCCACCGTGGACGGAGTGCTCGGCGAGGATTTGTTGAAGTGGAAATCCGTCCGTGTAACTGGTCTCGAAGCGAACCTGCAACCTCCGACGATCGCGATAAAGGAAATCAACATCACCGACGCCGAGGCGCGCGTCGTCGTCGAAACGAATCGCACGATCAACCTGCTCGCCGCGCTGCGGTCGGGCGAAACCAACACGGCTCCGGAGCCAACGAAAACGCTTGCCGCCAACGTGACGAACGCCCCGACCACATCATCGCTGGCGAAACTTTCCATCGCCAGTGTGGTGTTCTCCAACGCGCAACTCCGGCTCGCCGACCGTTCCATCCAGCCGAACGTGAAGCTCGCCATCCAGCAGTTGAGCGGGACGGTGGCGAACCTTTCCTCCGATGATTTGCAGCACGCCGATGTGAACCTTCACGCAAGCGTTGACGGCGTCGGCCCGGTCGAGATCACGGGCACGATCAATCCGCTCGGCCAGAATCTGACGACGGATTTGAAGATCGTGGCGAAGAATGTGGACCTCACGCCAACGAGCCCATACTCCGGGAAGTTCGCCGGCTACCGCATCGCGCGCGGAAAGCTCGGCCTGGAACTCTCTTACAAAATTTCCGGGCGCAAGCTGACGGCGAAGAATTTGATCATCCTCGACCAGTTCACGTTCGGCGAACGGGTTGACAGCCCTGACGCCACCAAACTTCCGATCAAACTCGCCGTCGCCGTGCTGAAAGATCGCAGTGGCAAGATCGAACTTGACGTGCCGATAGACGGCAGCCTCGACGATCCGCAGTTCCATCTCGGCAAAGTCATCAACCGCGCCATCCTCAATGTCATCACGAAGATCGTAACGTCGCCGTTCGCCGTGCTCGGCTCGTTGTTCGGCGGCAAAACTGAAGAGTTGAACTTCGTGGAGTTCGCGCCCGGCAGCGCCACGCTCTCGCCGGAAGGCAAAACGAAACTCGACTCGCTCGCGAAGGGGCTTTACGAACGACCCGCGCTGCAACTCGACCTCGAAGGCGGCGTGAATCCCGAAGTTGACCGCGACGGTTTGCGCGGTGTGGCGCTGGGCAAGCAAATGCGCAGTAAAAAATGGATGTCCCTCCGCAAATCCGAACGCGCCAACCTCGCCCCCGACCAGATCACGCTGACCGGCGCCGAGGCTTCGCAGTGGATCGAGACGCTCTACAAACTCGCGCGGGACAAAGGTGAGCTTAAGCCGCTTCCAGCCGTTGCGTCCGCCGTTGTGATGACGAATGAATTCTCTCCACCGCTTGTCCCGGCGGCGAAGCGCGCGTCCGCCGCGCGAGAAACAGAAAAAGGTGCGAGCGCCCTGCTGAACCAATCGAATTTGAAAGTGGAAGTGTCCGACGCTCCGATTCCGCTCGGCGAGAGCTCGCAAAAGCCCGGCGGCACTCCGCGAGTGACCGGCGTTTCCGAAATGGGCCGCGCCCTGCTCAACGCCATTCCCGTGACCGACGGCGATCTGCAAACGCTGGCGTCCGACCGCGCCAAAGCCGTTCGCGAATACTTGCAACAAAGCGGCAAGGTCGAATCCGACCGCGTCTTCCTGGTCGAGAACCAGGGCGGTGAACTGAACGCGAAAGGCAATCGCGTGTTGCTGCAATTGAAGTGAGCGGCGAAAAAGGCGGGCCGTTGCCGGCCCGCCTTTGAATTGTTTGGAGACGGATTACTGCGCGGTGGCGGTCGCCGTTTCAGTCTTGCCGCCGATTTCCTGGTCGCGGTCTTGCATCGCGGCGCGGCGGGGGAAGCGGACGCGAACCACTCAGCGCCCGACTTTGAGCGTTGCCCCGGATCAAAAATGGATTACGATGAATTCATGAAATCGCCTGCATTGCGTGAGGTCGCACCACCTTATCAAACGGACGCCGATCTGGCCGCGGAGGCTGCCGATCCGGTGGTGGAGGTTTTCAAGCGAGACATTGATTTCACTCTCGTTGAAAAAAACCTCCGGCTGACAACCGAACAACGCGCGCAGCAACTGGTCAACGCCACCCGTTTCATCGCCCGATTTCGTCCGTTGGTGGCTGACGGCCAGCGCTGAACATGGTCACTGATTTCGAGCAGGCTATGCGGGTGCTGACGGGCGATGGCATCGAATTCATCGTGATCGGCGGCGTCGCCGGGGCGCTGCACGGTTCGGCGTTCATCACGCAGGATTTGGACGTGGTCTATTCGCGCGAGCGTGAGAATATCCGGCGGCTGGCCACAGCCTTGCAGTCGCACCAGCCCTATTTGCGCGGGGCACCCGAGGGCCTCCCGTTCCGTTGGGACGAAGCGACCATCCGCAACGGACTGAACTTCACCTTGACCACTTCTCTTGGCGACCTCGACTTGCTGGGGGAAGTCGCCGGTGGCGGGAATTATTCTGACTTGTCGCCGCACAGCCAGGAGGTCGGCGGATTCGGCGTGCGATTCCGGCTGGTGAACCTGGAGAAGCTGATCGTTTTGAAACGCGCCGCCGGACGGCCCAAGGACTTGGCGGTCATTGCGGAATTGCAGGGCATCCTCGAAAGGAGAAAGCAACGCGAGGGATGACGCATCTCATCCGCGATCAAAAAAAAGGCGGGCCGTTGCCGGCCCGCCTTTGAATTGTTTGGAGACGGATTACTGCGCGGTGGCGGTCGCCGTTTCAGTCTTGCCGCCCATTTCCTTGTCGCGATCTTCCATCGCGGCCTTGCGCGAGAGACGGACGCGGCCTTTTTCATCCACGCCGAGGCACTTGACCATGATATCGTCGCCCATCTTGACGATGTCCTCGGTGTTCTTGACGCGGAAGTTCGCCAGTTCGCTGATGTGAACGAGGCCGTCCTTGCCCGGAAGGAATTCGACGAAGGCGCCAAATTCTTTGATCGTGACCACTTTGCCGCGATAAATCTTCCCGATCTCGGCTTCCGCCGACATGCCGGTGATGGCGTCCACGGCAATCTTCATCCCCTCCGCCGAAACGGAGAAGACGTTCACGGTGCCGTCGTCTTCGATGTCAATCTCACAGCCGGACTCTTCGACGAGCCGCTTGATGTTCTTGCCGCCGGGTCCGATCAGCGCGCCGATCTTCTCCGGGTTGATCTTGATGACCTGGATGCGCGGCGCGTACTTGCTGAGTTCCTTGCGCGGTTCGTTGATGGTCTTCGCCATCTCGGCGAGGATGTGCAGGCGGGCGACGCGGGCCTTTTCAATCGTCTCGGCCATGAGCGCGTGCGGGATGCCCTTCAACTTCAAGTCGAGCTGGAAGCCGGTGATGCCCTTTTCCGTGCCGGCGATTTTGCAGTCCATGTCGCAATACGCATCCTCCCAGCCGATGATGTCGGTGAGCAGTTTGTAGCGCGTGATTTTCTTGTCGTCGCCAACTTCGGTGCAGATGCCGACGCTGATGCCGGCCACGGGACGGATCATCGGAACGCCGGCGTCGAGCAACGCGAGCGTGCCGCCGCAAACCGACGCCATTGAGGTGGAGCCGTTGGACTCCATAATCTCGCTGGTGACGCGAACGGCGTAGGGATAGGTGTCGAGCGGGATCATCGGCTCGATGCTGCGTTCGGCGAGGGCGCCGTGGCCGATTTCGCGCCGGCCCGGTCCGCTGATGCGCCCGGTTTCGCCGACGGAGAAGTTCGGGAAGTTGTAATGGAGCAGGAATCTTTTCTCGCTCCCGCCGCCGGTGTAGGAATCGAATTCCTGCACGTCGTCGCCGGTGCCGAGAGTGACCAGCGTGACCGCCTGGGTTTCGCCGCGGACGAACAACGCCGAGCCGTGCGCGCGCGGGAGAATGCTGACTTCGCTGGAGATCGGACGCACAACATCGAATCCGCGACCGTCGAGGCGCTTGCCGCTGTCGAGGATGAGGCTGCGAACGGCTTCCTTCTGGATGTAATAGAACGCGTCGTTGATGACGAACTTCGTGACTTTCTCCGCGCCAAATTTTTCGACGAGCTTCGCGCCGACTTCGTCTTGAATCGCTTTGCACGCGCCTTCGCGATTCAATTTGCCCGGCGTGAGCAGCGCCGGGACGAACCGGTCGCCGGCGAGCTTCTTGGCTTCCTGGAGGATTTCGTCGGGGACGATGTTGAGCGTGATCTGGCGCTTGGCTTTGCCGACTTTGGCGGCGAGTTCCTTTTGCGCGGCGATCAACGGCTGGCAACATTCCTGGCCGAACTTGAGCGCGGCGTTGAAATCGGCTTCGGTGATTTCCTTGGCGGAACCTTCATACATCACGACGTCGCTCGCGTTGCCGACGTAAACCAGATCGAGATCGCTCTCGGCCTGTTCGGCGTGGGTGGGATTCGCGACGAACTTACCGGCGATGCGGCCGACGCGCACGGCGCCGAGCGGACCGTCCCACGGAATGTCGCTGACCATCAGCGACGCGCTCGCGCCGATGATGCTGAGAATGTCGGGGTCGTTCTCGCCGTCGGCGCTGAGGACGACGGTTTGCACCTGCACTTCGTTGTACCAACCCTTGGGAAAGAGCGGGCGGATCGGACGATCCGTGAGGCGGCAGGTGAGGATTTCCTTTTCAGTCGGCCGGCCTTCGCGCTTGAAGTAACCGCCCGGAAATTTTCCGGCGGCGGCGGCTTTCTCGCGGTAGTCCACGGTGAGCGGGAAGAAGTCCTGGCCTTCCTTGGCCTTGGTCGCGGCGACGGCGGCCACGATGACGATGGTTTCTCCGAGTTGGATGGTGACGGCACCGTCAGCTTGTTTGGCAAGCTTGCCGGTTTCGATGATGATCTGTTTGTCGCCTACGGCGGCGGTTATTTTTTCTGGCATACGGATTTGGTTTTATTTGTCTCCGTTGCCCGCCGAGGAACTTCAGTGAAACCCGAAAGCGTTCGGGTCTGAATGAAATTGCCCAGCGGCAACAGAGTTTATTTGCGCGAGCTGATCGGTGGGAAACAGGCCGCCCGCGCTTGGGCCCGGTTTACCAAGAAATGAGGCGCGTGGGAAAAAGTGAACCCCGGGTCGCGCCTCGAAAGTCAGTGACGGAGTTTCAATTTTTTCGTCACCGCCTGATAACGCGCGAGATCCGTGTCATGCAGGTAATCCAACAACCGGCGGCGCTGGCTGACCATCATCAGCAGTCCGCGGCGCGAACTGTGATCTTTTTTGCTGGCCTGCAAGTGTCCGGTAAGATGATTGATGCGCTCGGTCAGGAGCGCGATCTGAACATCGGCCGAGCCGGTGTCCTTCTCGTGCAGTTTGAATGATTCGATGGTTTTCGTTTTCGCTTCCATACTCAACGTGTTTTCCTCAAGAATTAAGTGGTGACAGCGTAGTTATCGCGGCAAACGGTGTAAAGCACTTTCCTTTGCAGAACTGGGACACACAAAAATGTAGGTTTGACTCCGGCCGCCGCCGGGTCGCGCCGGCGAACATCAACCAACCCGTTTGAAAATCACGTCGCCATGACCGACGGACCTCCCGCCGCCTGCCTCCCGCCGCGCCTGAGTTTGCGCGCGGTGCTGGCTTACGATGCGTTCGATACCGTCTCCGGCGTTCTGATCTGCTTCACGGTCGTCTTCGGGCCGTGGGCGTTTGGCACCACCCAGCCGTGGTCCACGCAGGTGATGAACGCGGCGGGTTATGGTCTCGGCGGGCTGTTGCTCGCGAAGCTGTTTATTCGCGCCTGGCTCGGTCACCAACCGGGGCGCTGGGAAAATGGTTTCTCGACCGGCGACACTTCGGGCAACAGTTCCCGTGTGATCACTTTCACATTGGCGGCTCTGACGGCGGCAATCCTCGCCTACTGCCTGATTGCCGCGCTGAATGCCCGCGCCGTTTACGATCCGTGGCGTTCGGAATTCACTTATCTCTCCTCCGTGACGTGGCTGCCGCAAAGTTATGATCGCGCGAAATCTTTCCAGGCGTTTGCCACCTACCTCGCGCTCGCGTGCTTTTTCTGGAGCGTTCGCGACTGGCTGCTGGGAAAATCCTCCGGCGAAGCCCGCGCCGCGCGAACCGAAATCAGCACATCGCAAACTCATTTCTTTCCCGCCCGCCTTCGACTGCTCCTGTGGTTGCTTTGCCTCAGCGGCACGTTGCTCGCGCTCGAAGCCATCGCCCAACGTCTCGGCGGCGACGGCAAATTGCTCTGGCTGCTCACGCCCCGTATTAACAAACACGCGCTCGATCAGTTTGGCCCGTTTGCGTACCGCGGCAACGGCGCGCAATACTTCAATCTGCTCTGGCCCGTCGCGCTGGGATTCTGGTGGACGTTGCGGCGCGAGTCACGGCACAAGCGCTCGACCGCGTCAACCCGCGGCGAATGGAAGTCGCATCTGCTGCTGCCGTGCGTGTTGCTCATGGCCGCGTGCCCGATCATTTCGGCCAGTCGCGGTGGCGCGGCGGTTGCCGCGGGCTGCCTCTTCGTTGCCGCCGGCATCATCCTCGCCGCGCTGCGACGGCGTCATGCGGCGGTGAAGTTCGCCGCGCTGCTTTTCTTTGGCGCGGTCCTGGCCGCGGGACTTTGGTTCGGCTGGGAAACGCTCTCAACCCGATTGAAAGAATCCGAAGCCAACTATCTCCAACGCGAGGATATCTATGCCACCGCCCGCAACATCGCGCGCGACTATCCGCTGTTCGGCACCGGCCCGGGAACTTTTGATTCGGTTTTCCAACTCTATCGCAGTTCCACCGACGAATACTGGCCGGCGCAACTCCACAACGACTGGCTCGAAACGCGCATCACGTTCGGCTGGGTTGGCAGCGGTTTCATCGCGTTGGCTTTTTTCCTCGCGCTCGCGCGCTGGTTCCTGCCCGGAAAGATTCAAAGCGGCTGGCGGATGACTTCGCTCCTCTGGCTCGCATTGGCTGGCTGCCTCGTTCACGCGCGATTCGATTTTCCATTGCAGGTTTATTCCATCCTCCACTTGTTTCTACTGGAATGTGCCATCCTTTTCACTGTCTCGCGCCGGCAAGGCGCGCGGGAATCTTCCGGCGCGTGAAACAAATCACACGGCGGTGCGGCGATACCAGTCCATCGCGAGAGCGAGGCCCTGTTCCAGATTTCGCTCCGGCTCGTAACCCAACAAACGCCGCGCCTTGCCCACGTCCGCCACCGAATGCCGCACGTCGCCAACGCGAAATTCGCGGTGGGTCAGCGTCGCGTCGCCGCGTTGCAGATGTTTTTTCAACGCGTTGAACAATTCGTTCAACGTCGTCCGCGCGCCGAAGCCCACGTTGAAAACTTGATTCACCGCCGCGGAGTTGTTCGTCGTGGCCGCGAGCAGATTCGCCTGCACCACGTCGCCGACGTAAACAAAATCCCGGCTCGTTTCGCCATCGCCATTCACGAACACCGCTTCGCGCCTCAGCAAGGATGCGATCCATTTCGGGATCACCGCCGCATACGCGCCCTTCGGGTCCTGGCGCGGACCGAACACGTTGAAATAGCGCAAGCCCACCGACTCGAAGCTGTAATCCTGCCCGAACGTCGCCGCATAGATTTCGTTGATCCATTTCGTCGCGGCGTAGGGCGAAAGCATCCGACCGATCATCGCCTCCGTCTTTGGCAACTCCGGCGAGTCGCCGTACACCGCGCAACTGGAGGCGAACACGAATCGTTTCACCTTCGCCTCGCGCGCGGCGTTGAGGAGACTCAGGAAGCCGGTCACGTTCGCCGCGTGGGTCGCGAGCGGCTCCGCCAGCGAGCGCGGCACGGAGCCCAGCGCCGCCTGATGAAGAACAAAATCCACGCCACCGCAAACACGCGCGCACACGGACACGTCCGTGATGTCTCCCTCGACGAACTGGAATCTCGCCCATTGTTCCCCGGACACGAGTCCATTCACCACTTCCAGATTGCTACGATGCCCGGTGGCGAAGTTGTCCAGGCCGATGACGCGCTGGTCGAGCTTGAGCAAGCTTTCCAGCAGATTGGACGCGATGAAACCGGCGACGCCCGTGACGAGCCACGTGCGGGGCGCGGCGCGCAACTCGGCCTGGAGTTTTGCGTAAGCGGACATGAGTGAATTTTAAGCTCCAGATTCCAAGCTCCAAGCTCCAGAGAAGCTCCAAATTCCAAGCTCCACTCTGTCGAACGAAAGTTGCCATGAAGATTGGAGCTTGAAGTTTCTCTGGAGCTTGGTGCTTGGTGCTTGGTGCTTTTTCATCACGCCTTCCACACTTTGCCAGCCGCGACTTTCACCGCGGCCATCGCATTGCGTGTATCGACTATGCACGGCGACCATTCGGCAAGTTGCGCGTAGTTCACCGCCGCGTGCGCGGTGGAAATCAAAACCGCGTCGAAGCTCGCGACGGTTTCACGATTCCACGCCACGGATTTTACGCCAGCCCAGTCGCGGTGCTCGCGCGTCATCGGGATCACCGGAACATGCGGGTCGTGATACGCCACCTCCGCGCCCAGCCCTTTCAGCAAATCCAGCAGCCGGAAACTCGGCGACTCGCGCGCGTCGTCCACGTTCGCCTTGTACGCGAGGCCGAGCACCAGCACGCGGCTGCCGTTGATCGCCTTGCGGCGGGAGTTGAGCGCTTCGCCCACGCGACCGACGACGAATTGCGGCATGGCGGTGTTGATTTCGCCGGCGAGTTCGATGAAGCGTGTGTTCTGGCCGTACTCCCGCGCCTTCCAAGTCAGGTAAAACGGGTCAATCGGAATGCAATGCCCACCCAAGCCCGGCCCTGGATAAAACGGCATGAAGCCAAAAGGTTTTGTCTTCGCCGCCGCGATGACTTCCCAAACGTCAATGCCCATCGCGGCGTAAACCACTTTCAACTCGTTCACGAGCGCGATGTTCACGCTGCGGAAAATATTTTCGAGCAGCTTCGTGGCCTCCGCCACGCGGCACGACGCCACCGGCACGAGGGTTTTGATCGCCAGCCCGTAAAGCGCCAGGGATTTTTCCAAACACGCCGGCGTGAGGCCGCCGATGACCTTCGGGATTTGCGCCACCTTGCTGTCGGGATTGCCGGGGTCTTCCCGCTCCGGCGAGAACGCGAGATGAAAATCCGTTCCCGCCTTCAACCCCGAACCGGACTCCAACACTTCGCGCAGATCCGTGTCCGTCGTGCCGGGATAGGTTGTGGATTCAAGCACGACCAGAGTCCCACGTTGCAATTGCGGCGCAATGCTCTCGCCGGTCTTGATAATATAGGAAATGTCCGGCTCGCGATTTTTGTTCAACGGCGTCGGCACGCAGATGATGACCGCCTCGACTTCTTTGACGCGCGAGAATTCCGTGGCGGCGGTGAATTTGCCTTCGGTCACGAGCTTCGCAATCGCATCGCCCGGGATGTGCTCGATGTAGCTTTTGCCCGCGTTGACCGACGAGACCTTTGCGGGATCAATGTCGAGGCCGAGCACTTGCACGCCGTTGCGCGCGAATTGCAGGCACAACGGCAACCCCACGTAGCCCAGTCCGACGACGGCAATTTTCATAGTGCGTTCCCGATTTGCGCGCAGATTGCCCGAAGCAGCACGCAACAAAAAGAAGTTTTTCCGCGCCGGTCGTTTCGGTTATTCTGTCCGCGTGAACTTGACCGAGCAAATGACGCGACTGGCCAGACAGGCCAAGGCCGCGTCGCGTGAACTCGCCAAACTGACGACGGCGGAGAAAAACGCGTGCCTGCTCGCCATGGCGGACGCGCTCGAAAATAATTCCGCCGCACTCAAGGACGCCAACGCGCTCGACATGGAAGTCGGCGCGCAGTTGAACCTGACCTCCGCGATGCTCGACCGGCTCAAGCTGGATGACAAACGCATCGCCGCGATGGCGAACGGTTTGCGCGAAGTCGCCGCGCTACCGGATCCGGTCGGCAGACTTCTCGACGAACGCACGCGGCCGAACGGACTCAAGCTCCAGAAAATCTCCACGCCCATCGGCGTCGTCGTCATCATTTACGAATCGCGCCCAAACGTCACAGCGGACGCGGCGAGCCTTTGCTTCAAATCCGGTAACGCGACAATCCTTCGCGGAGGCAAGGAGGCTTTGAACTCGAACCAGATGATCGCGGAGAAAATGGTTGCGGCCGGTCGCGCCGCGCTCGGTGAAAGATTTCCGACGCACGCGATCCAGGTCGTCCCCACGGCGGATCGCGAGGCGATTCCCGCCCTGCTCTCGCTCACGCAATACGTTGACCTCTGCATGCCCCGCGGCGGGGAGGGATTGATCCGCGCCATCGCGGCGTGCAGCAAAGTTCCCGTCATCAAACATTACAAAGGCGTCTGCCACGTCTTTGTGGACGCCGGGGCGGATTTAAAAATGGCCGAGGACATCGCGATGAACGCGAAGGTCCAGCGCCCCGCCGTTTGTAATGCGATGGAGACGTTGCTGGTGGACAAAGCCGTGGCGGAAACATTTCTTCCCCGCATCGCCAGCCGCTTGTGGGAAAAGCACGTCGAGCTTCGCGCGGACGAACCGTCGCTGGAACTGCTTGATCCCATTTTACAAAACCACGCACATCACGGCGCGAAACTTCGGCCCGCGTTGGAGCAGGATTTCTTCACCGAGTACAACGATTACATCCTGAACATCCGCGTCGTGGACGGCGTGCAAGCGGCGATTGATCACATCAACCACTACGGCTCCGCGCACTCGGACAGCATCGTGACCCGGAACGAAGCGCACGCGAAACAGTTCCTCGCGGAAGTGGACAGCGCGACGGTTTATTGGAACGCCTCAACGCGTTTCACCGACGGCGGCGAATACGGCATGGGCGCGGAGATCGGCATCAGCACCGATAAAATCGGCGCGCGTGGGCCGATGGGCCTCGAGGAGTTGACCAGCTACAAGTGGCTCGGCCTCGGCAACGGCCAGATTCGCGGGTGACCCGAGCCGCTCCCCGGCTTACTTGTCGTTTTTCGCGACGGTCGTGCTTTTGGTCGCCGTGGTGAACACTACTTCGTAGCCTTTGTCATTCTTTTGAATGGTGGCCGTGCGATTGTGTTTTTTGGCGAGTTGCACCGCGAGGTCGGCCCGATTTGAGTCCGGCGTGGAAATTTTTTCCGCGCCTTTCTCGATCATCTTCTCGACGGCCGAGGACCATTTTTGATCGGCTTCGCTGAGTTCACCGGCGAACGCGACGCCGGACGCCAACAGGCCGGCAGTGAGCCACAGGGATAGTATTTTCATTTGTATTTTCTCCTTTGCCAGCTTTTGGCTGGTCGCGTCGTTCTTCACCACGAAGCGTGCCACCGCGTCCCCGCCCGGCCCGTAAAAGTGAAATCAAAACCTTGCGCCTCGAAACTGGACGAACTCAGGCGCAGCGCGGGACACTCGACGCTTGGATTGTACGGTGGCTGCGCTACGCTGGCGGCGTGAACGAAACGGCTGCCGGGCCCACGAGTGCGACGACCGCTGGCGCGACCGATGCATCGCACGGTGGCCGGGCGCGATTTGTTCGCGCCCAGCTGCCGGCGGAGGGACTCTTCGCCGGTCACGATTGGCGTACCGCCCCGGCCCCGTTCGCACTCGGCGCGGAACTGGCGAAGGAGATCGAATCGCTCGGGCGCGTGCTGCTCCAGTTTTATCGCGCGGTCAATTTGCTCTATCGCAAAAGCGCCGAGGGCAAACAACCGGAGTGGGTCGCGCGCTGGCTCGACCTCGGCAAGCCCGCCGATTTGATCGCGCTCCAACGCTCGCCCGCTTTCAAGAACGATGTCCCGCGCGTCATCCGTCCCGACCTGCTGATGACGGAGCACGGACTCAGCGTCACGGAACTCGATTCAGTTCCCGGCGGCATCGGACTGACCGCGTGGCTGAACCAGACATATTCCCAATCCGCAATCCTCGGCGGCGCGGATGGGATGTTGCGTGGCTTCGAGTCCATCTTCGGCGCTGCGAAACAAGTTCGCGTGATCATCTCGGAGGAAGCCGCCACCTATCGCCCCGAGATGCGGTGGCTCACTGCGCAACTTGGTTCACGATTCACCATTCACGATTCACAATTCACCGGCTTCGCGGACGGCGACGCCGTTTACCGCTTCTTTGAACTGTTCGACCTCGCCAACGTTGCGAACTCAAAGCAGATTTTTGACCTGGCGACGGAGAAAAAAATCCACCTCACGCCGCCTCCCAAACCGGTGTTCGAGGAGAAGATGCTCTTCGCGTTGTTGTGGAATCGGAATCTCCAAAGCTTCTGGCGGCAGGAACTGGGTGAAGGATTTCTTAATCGCCTGAAGAAGCTCGTGCCTTACACGTGGATCGTTGACCCCGCGCCGCTGCCGCCGCAGGCCGCGATCCCGGAATTGAACCTCACCGACTGGCAGCAACTCAAGGCGCTGTCGCAAAAAGAACGCGAGTTGATCGTGAAGGTCTCCGGCTTCTCGGCGCACGCGTGGGGCGCGCGCGGAGTTTTTCTCGGTAGCGACCTTTCGCACGAGGAATGGTCCAAAGCTGTGGACGACGCGCTCGCCCACTTCGAGCAATCGCCGCGGGTGCTGCAACGTTTCCACAAACCCGCACTCGTCGAGGCTCAGTGGTTTGATTTCGCGCGCAACGAAGTCGTCCCGATGAAAGGCCGCGCCCGGCTGTGCCCGTATTATTTTGTGAGCGGCGAAGGCGACGCCGCGCGCCCCGCGCTCGGCGGCGTGCTCGCCACCATTTGTCCGGCGGACAAAAAAATCATCCACGGCATGTCCGACGCCATCATGGCGCCGTGTTCCGCATGAACCCAGACCTGCAAAACCTGGTGCATTTCGCGGTGCTGGCCTTCGGCTCGCTCTTCGTCATCATTGATCCGGTCGCGAGTGTGCCGGCGTTCCTCGCGATGACTCCGCACGACACGCCCGCGCAACGCATCCGCATGGCGCGGCTGGCTTCCGTCGTGATGGCCGGCGTGTTGCTGGTGTTCGCCGTCGCCGGAAAGATCATTTTCAAATACTTCGGCATCACGATGCCCGCGTTCCAGATCGCCGCGAGCATTGTGTTGTTGATCGTCGCGCTCGACATGTTGCGCGCCCAGCGTTCGCGCGTGCAGGAAACCGCCGAGGAAACCACGGCCGGCGCGGAGAAGGCCGACATCGCGATCACGCCGCTGGCCATTCCGATGCTCGCCGGCCCGGGCGCGATCTCGACCTCCATCGTGCTGCAAACTCAAGCCAACGGCCTCGGGCAACATCTCGTCCTCTACGGTTGCATCATGGCCGTGTCTTTCGTGAGCTATCTCATCTTCCGCGTCTCCGCGCACGGCGCGCGCTGGTTGAATCCCATCGCCATGAAAATCGCCACGCGCATCATGGGCTTGCTACTCGCGGCGGTGGCGATGCAATTCCTCATCAACGGACTCAAGGGCGCGCAGGCCGATTGGCTGCAAACCCACTGACGGGGCTCCGTAATTTCGACGCTGTCAGCTTCACCCCGTTCCCCATCACCCACGTTGCCGGGTCGCTTCGTAAAGAAACACTCCCGTGGCGACGGCCACGTTCAACGAATTCATGTGGGAGGGCATCGGGATTTCCACCATGTCATCGCACGCCGCCAGCACGGGCGCCGTGAGGCCCGGTCCTTCCGCGCCAAACACCAGGCAGCAGTCGCCCCGCAAATCCACGGCGGCCAGTTTTTTCGCGCCGGGCCGGGGGTGCGCCGCCAGACACCGCACGCCACGCGCGCGCAGGGCGGATAATTTTTCCGCAAGATTATCCACGCGCACCACCGGCTGCTCAAAGATTGTTCCCATCGAACCGGAAACCGCGCGACGCTGAAACGGACTGCCGCACGTCTCGCCCACGATCAGGAAATGCACGCCAAATGCAGCGCAGGTCCGAACCACAGCGCCGAGATTTTCCGCGCTGGCAATGCCCTCCACCGCCGCGAGCAGTAACGGGTGCGACACGTTTTCCAGCAGCGTTTCAAAGTCCGCTTGCGGCGCGATTTTGGCCACGGCCAGCGCGCCTTGATGCAGCGTGTAGCCGGTGATGGTTTCCAGCACCTTCTGTTCGGCGACGTAAACGGGGAGTTCGACTTCCGGTCGCGCGCGCAGTTGCGGTTCGAGCTTCTCCAACCACGCGGGCGTGAGCAACGCGGACACCACCGTGAACCGGCTCGCCAACAGGCGCTTGATCACTTTGGCATTGGCGGCCACCAGCACCCCTGCCCGCTCGTGTTCGTCAAGGCGGCGGAGCGTCAGGTACAACGCCAGTTCGGGCGCGTCGAGGGCTTGAACGGGTTTGATGTGCAAAGTCGCCACGGCCGAAGTAAAGCGGGCGGAGGCCGCAATGAAAAGCGCCGAAGCAAAACCAGCGACACGAATTATCACGAATGGCTCAGAGCCGGAGAACCGAGGAGTCGAGACCGCCGGAATTAGCAAAAACAATTTTCTGGGGGCGAAGATTAAACAGGCAGGTCGCAGCGTGAGCAAAAGGAAAATGCAGCGTCGAATTAAACCCGCTTCGCGCGTGACGTGGTGAGCGCCTTCTGTTAGACCCATGCCACAGTCATGCAAGCAGAGGGCGGCAAGGGAGTTTTTGTAACGACGCGTTGGAGCGTAGTGCTGGGGACGCGCGCCGGTGAATCATCACGGGCGGCGCAAGCGCTGGAACAATTATGTCAGACCTACTGGTATCCACTTTACGTTTTTCTACGGCGCAATGGCCAATCTCCCGAAGACGCGCAGGATCTGGTTCAAGGATTTTTCGCGCACTTGTTAGGCGGCAATATGCTCAACCGAATCGCGCCGGAGAAAGGGCGGTTTCGCTCGTTTCTGCTCGCGTCGTTGAAAAATTTTCTGTGTGACCAGGCGGACAAGGCAAACGCGCTCAAGCGTGGCGGCGGCGTGCAAACCGTGTCCCTCGACGCCGCGACGGCGGAAGAAAGATTTCATCTCGAACCCCAAGACATGCTTGATCCTGCCAAAGCATACGACCGGCGTTGGGCTTTGATGTTGTTGGAAAGTGCATTGACTCGCTTGAGCAGCGAGAATGAAGGCGAGCGACGCAAACGGTTTGATCGCTTGCGCGATTTCATGCTCGGCGATCCAACGGATACCACCTACGCCGAAACGGGTCGCACGCTCGGCATGAGCGAAGGCGCCGTGAAAGTCGCGGTGTTGCGTTTGCGGCAGCGCTATCGCGAACTCGTGCGAGATGAAATCGCCGAAACTGTGGCCACACCCGAAGATGTGCAGGATGAATTGCAGCATATATTCTCTGTGCTCTCGGCTTAATGCGTAACTCTTCCGCCAAATTACCTTTGTATAACTAAGATGATGGATCCTGCGGCAAGCGGCGACAAACAGCCTCAAAAATGTCCTGCGTGCGGTGCATCGCTGGCCAGTGATGCGCCCAAAGGATTTTGCCCGCGTTGCCTGGCCGGACTGGCGATGGGCCAAACACCGCGAGCGACCCGAAGCGCAGAGGCTTCGCCGTCGGCCATTCGCAACACAGCCGTTCGTTATTTTGGCGATTACGAAATCGAAGGCGAGATTGCGTCAGGCGGAATGGGCGTCGTTTATCTGGCGCGGCAGGTGAGCCTCAACCGCACGGTCGCACTGAAAATGATTCGCTCCGGAACTTTGGCCAGTGCTGCGGAGGTGCAGCGTTTCCGGACTGAAGCAGAAGCTGCGGCCAATCTCGATCATCCGCATATCGTTCCGATTTACGAAGTCGGCGAGCACGAGGGGCAACATTACTTCAGCATGAAGCTGGTCGAGAGCGGCAACCTCGGCGATTTCAATTCCGCTTGCGCCACGCGGGATGAAAAATGGTTTCGCCGCACGGCCCACTTGATCAGCACCGTCGCGCAGGCCGTCCATCACGCCCATCAGCGCGGCGTGCTTCATCGCGACATCAAACCAACAAATATTTTGCTCGATGAACGGGGCGAGCCTCATTTAACCGATTTTGGCCTGGCCAAATTAGTCGAGAGCGCGCACGGCATCACCCTCACGAACGCGCTGATGGGCACGCCGCAATACATGTCGCCGGAACAGGCTTCGGGCAAAGCGCACGCGGTGACGACGGCGGCAGATATTTACAGCCTCGGTGCGGTGCTTTACGAATTGCTCGCGGGACGTCCGCCGTTTGTGGGTGATTCCGCGCTGGAAGTTCTCAAGCAATCTCAGGAGCGCGATCCGCCGCCGCTGCGTTCGCTGAATTCCGCGGTTGATCGCGATCTCCAAACCATTTGCTCCAAGTGTCTGGAGAAAGATCCACTGCGGCGTTATCCGACGGCCGAAGTGCTATCCAAGGACCTGGAAAGGTGGCTCGCCCGCGAACCGATTGAAGCGCGGCCCGTGACCCGAATTGAGCGGGTCGCCAAATGGGCGCGACGCAATCCAGCCGTCGCCACGTTGACAATACTGGCGCTCGCTCTTTTTCTGGTCGGCTTGGCCGGAGTGTTTTGGCAGTGGAAGCGGGCGGAACGAAACGCCGTGCGCGCCGAAGAGAAGTCTGCGGAAAGTCGCGAACGTTTGGCCGGTGTTTACGTCGCCAACGGCAATCGCATGTGGACTGAAGGCAATCCGTTCGACGCGCTGGTCTGGTTCGCCGAAGCATTGCGAATCGAAGCGGGAAATCCCGAACAGGAGAAGACACACCGCGTGCGGCTGGCTTCGACGATGAATCAATCCCCACGTCTGCTGCGAACGTGGTTGCATCCGCCGGGAATCGAGCATGCAAGTTTAAGTAAGGACGGGAAACGACTTGTAACCGTGGGTGAGGATGAGGGTCGTGGGCTCATCGTTTGGAACGTTGAGACGGGAGAGCGTCTCCTCGGGCCATTGCCGCTGCCATTCTCAGTCTCAAGTGTCGAGTTCATCGATAATGACCGCGGGATTTTGACCGCCTTTTACAATGGAGACGGCGTGAGAATCTGGGACGCGCAAACCGGCGAGTTGCGGCGCTTTTTTGAACACCCCAAGATGCGCTACGCCAGCCTCAGCAAAAACGAGCAATGGCTTTTGACCTACGGCGGTGTCGAAGGAGAGACGCGGTTGTGGAATGTGCGGACCGGCGAGCTGGCTGGCCCGGGGCTGCGTCATGGTTATGTCACTCGCGCAGCGGGCTTCACTCCCGACGCTTCATTATTCGCAACCGCCTCTTCCGACCGCACTCTCATTCTTTGGAATCGGGAAACTCTCCAGCCTTTGTCGCCACCGATTAAACTTCTTGGTGAAGTAGGGTCGATGGTATTCGATTCTACGGGAAGACGCCTAGCTATCGGCTATCGGGGGCAGCAGGGCGCTCAGGTGTTCAACGCCACCAATGGGCAACCGCTTACCGGCCTGCTTCCGCTCGAGGGACTTGCTGGCGTCGAGTTCAGTCCGGATGGAAAGCGTCTTGTCGGACACGGCATGTTTGGACACGTGCGCATTTGGGATTCAGATTCGGGCCGATTGGAAATTCATGAACTCATGGAAACGGGTGCGGCATCAATCTGCCTCTTCAGTCGCAACGGGCAGGAACTGGCCATCGGCGCTAATGACGGCACGATCACGGTGTGGGACTTCACGGCGGACCGACCCATGCCACTTCGATTTAAGCACACACGTAAGGTTACATTCTTAAAGTTCACAGAGGACGGCCGCCACTTGATTACCGCCAGCCGCGACGGCACGGCACGCCTTTGGCAACTCCACCGGCAACCGCAGCCGGTGTGGCCCTGGGGAACTGCGCCGCAGCAAGTATTGAAAGGATTGCGAGTGACCAGAGACGGTAGATACTTTGTCACACAATCTCCTGACTTCAAAATTCAAACTTGGGATGCGAACGATCTTAAGCCGTTGACTCCTGCCGTTAACGCGTCGAATGCCATGAATCGCGCGTGGCTGGCGGAGGACGCCAGCCGGTTGTTGACGCTAGAGATTACAAAAGATCCGCAGCCGCCCCGCACCAACCTTCAATTTACCGCGTGGGACGTTGCCTCTGCCCGCGCGATAGGTGGCATGAGCCAAAGCGTGACGACCAACTGGAATGTTTGGGTATCGCCCCGCGCATCGCAGATCGCCATCGCCCACGGACTTCAACTCACATTGCACGACGCGATGAACGGAAAAATACTGTGGCAGCGTGAAATGAAAACGGATACGTCGTGGCTGGTGTTTGATGCGTCGGGTGCACGCGCGGCATTCGCAGTCGCCGACGAACTGCATGTGGTGGACGTTTCGTCGGGCAAGGATCTTTTTTCCCCATTGCAACTCGGCGTCGCCGTGTCTCGAATTGAGTTCAGTCCTGACGCCCAATTGCTCGCGGTCGCGACTGGCGATTCATATATCTCCGAACGGAATGCGTTTATCTACGACCCGGCCACCGGCCACCAGCTCGCGCCGCCGGTTTTGCATGACGCCACTATCCACCTTGTGACTTTTAGCCCGGACAGTCGCCGTTGCGCCAGCGTGAGCGATGACGGCACTGTAAAAATCTGGGATCCGCACACCGGCCAATTGGTCGTGCCGGTAATCAACCACGCGGGGCCTGTTTCCACAGCGAAATTCAGTCAGGACGGACGATGGCTGGCCACCGGCTGCAAAGATGGCGCCGCCCGCGTTTGGGACGCAGCCACGGGCGAGGCAGTAACGCCGCCGCTCATCCTCAAAAAATATATTTATTCGATTACATTCGTCGGCATGGGCAAATGGCTCTACGTGCAAACGGTCGATGGCCTTACGTTTTGGGAACTCTTGCCAGACCCCCGCCCAACGGAGGATTTGACGGCGCTAACTTCGCTGCTCGCCACGCGTCGAGTGAATGAAAGCGGTTTGTCAGAAAGCCTCAGCTTTGAAACAATAACAAACTTGTCGGCGATGCTGGCGGCGAAATATCCGGGCGATTTCAAGCCAACAGCGAACAGCGTTGCGTTCAAAAATTTGAATCGAGCGGCGCCTGCGCCAGTAATAACAAATGGTCCGGGTGTGACCAGCGTGCTCGCGCCAACTTTGACTGCCGTGATTCGGGTGCATGACATGAAAAGCAAAGTGCCAACCCGTGCCACGGCGGTTTCGCCAAACCTGATTGACCTGTCGAAATTCTATAACGCGCCGCTGAACGAAACCTGGCACGGCTTTGAAACGAACAATCATCTCGGCATGTTGCCGACGGGTGCGCAGACGTTTGCCGGTATCGAGTTTGACGTGCGCGGCTTGATCCAACTGTCCTGCCGCAAGGCTGCCGCCGATGCTTTCCCTAAAGCGATTAGGGACATTCCGATCGGGATAAAATGTCGCCGCATTCATTTCTTGCATGCGGCCACGATGAGTTGGGGCGCGACCAATGGAGAACCCGTCGTGCAAATTGTTATGCACCAATCCGGGACGGCGGCGGCTGAACAGACAATCCGGTTCGGTCAGGATATTCGGGACTGGTGGGTTCATCCCAAGCAACAGCCCACAGGCGAAGACCCAGCCATGATTGCCTGGCGCGGCACAAACAGCGCCGGACAAGCGTTGCAACTTTTTAAAACGACTTGGGAGAACGCCCGCCCCGACGATCCGGTGGAAACGCTCGATTACGTTTCCGCAATGGCAACTGCGGCGCCTTTTCTCATTGCTGTTACCGTCGAACCGTAGCGAGGCGACGTCTTTTCAGATTCGGCGCATGGTTCTTCAAAACGAAGGCGATAGGACATGACGACGGGCGCGGCTTGAAGCTTCGCCAAGCGGCTGTCTTTCAAGAAATCTTCTCACGGCCTGTAACCTTTAACCAAAAAATCCTGTGTAACAGGTGAAATGAAAAATAAACCTATGAAAACATCAATTAAAAATCCATTCCTCTTCCATCGGCCTGTTTCGAGTCCTCGGTCCTCATCATTCCAAGCGATTCGGCGCTGCGCGACGGTGTTCATGGCCGCGATCGCGGTAATGTCATCGGCCAGCGCCGCAACCGTGGCCTTCGGAGACTTTAACCACGACGGCCTCATGGACAGGGCGGCGATCACCTCCCCGACGACCATCACCGTCAGCCTGGCAAACCCGGACGGCAGCTACACCGTGTCTGCGATCCTCAAAGCCCCGAGCAATCAGCCGATGCGAGACATTAACGTGCGGGATACCAAGGCCGATGGCAACCTGGATATCCTCGGCGTCGGGTATGTGAATAGGTAGTTTCTGGCCGGAAACTCTTGTTTTTGAAAACGGTGTGAGGCGCTGAAGTCTCTGGACGGGTGGGTAACCGCTGGTTTTTCCGCCAGACACGGTTAAT
>SIBJ01000073.1 GCA_009695195.1 Pedosphaera sp. | reverse complement strand
GACAGCAGATGTGAAAATCCAGCGAGGAATGGAGTCGTTTGTTTCATGCGCCACTTTGAAACAACTCGCTCCAAGGATCCAGTTATATTCGCGTACAATTGCTGACGCGTTTTTCCTTATCTAAGCGCCATTCCCCTCACCCGCTTTTAATCACACCCCAAGCAACGCGCGAAATGCCGCCGTGCTTGACTCCGCCAGTCACGGTCGTCACCCTCGCCCGCACTTCCCATGACCACGGAAACACGTCGGCGATGGTTTGCCCTTTGGGTGTTGTTTGGCATCAACACCATGAATTTCTACGATCGCATGATCCTGTCGGTCGTCGCGGAGCCGATCCGCAAGGAGTGGACGTTGAGCGACTCCGCGCTCGGTTTGCTCGGGACGGCGTTCACACTGCTTTATGCTTTCGTCGGCGTTCCGTTCGGGCGACTCGCGGACACACGACCGCGCAAATGGATTCTCAGCGCCGGTTGCGCGCTGTGGAGTGTGCTGACCGCCGCGTCCGGGCTGGCGCAAAGTTTTTGGATGTTGTTCACCACCCGGCTGGGCGTGGGCGTGGGCGAGGCGAGCTGTTCGCCCGCGGCGAACTCGCTCATCGGCGATCTCTTTCCACCGAAGCAACGGTCGCGCGCGTTGTCCCTCTTCATGCTCGGCCTGCCGGTCGGCATGTTCCTGAGTTTTTTCATCAGCGGGCGGGTCGCACACGCTTACGGATGGCGCACGGCGTTTTTGGTGGCGTTGCTTCCCGGGTTGGCGCTGGCCGCGCTAGCGTTGTGGTTGCCCGAACCCGCCCGCGGCTCCAGTGAGGGCCGGGTGGAATCAGCGCGCCGCCCCGGTTCGCCGTACCTCGTGCTGCTCGGAATTCCGACGCTCCTCTGGATCATCATTTCCGGCGCGTTGCACAACTTCAACATGCTCGCCGCGACTTCCTTCATGACGGCGTTCCTGACGCGGTATCATTCGCTCGATTTGAAAACGGCGGCGTTCGCGGCCTCGGTGATCTTCGGCGTGTCCGGCGTCGTGGGTTTGCTGGCGGGCGGCTGGGCGGCGGACCGGTTCGGCGGCAAACGCACGGACGGACGGCTGCTGTTGTCCGCGATGACGCTCGCCCTGGCGGCGCCGTGCATTTATCTCGCGCTGCGCCAACCAGCCGGAGCGGTCGTGCCGTTCGTGCTGCTTGCGGGCACCGGGCTGGCGTTCGTTTACGTTTACTACTCGTCGGTTTACGCCGCGATTCAGGATGTCGTCGAGCCATCGTTGCGCGGGACGGCGATGGCGCTCTACTTTTTTGCCATGTATGTGCTCGGCGGAAGCCTCGGCCCGCTGGGCACTGGAATGTTGAGCGATCACTTCGCGAAGCAAGCGATGCGGGACGCCGGAGCGACGTCCATGACGGAATCGTTCAAAGCCATCGGCCTGCATGGCGCCATGCACGCGATCCCGGTGCTGTGCCTCGTGCTCGCGGTGGTGTTGTACGCGGCGTCGCGAACGGTCGGGCGCGACATGACGCGGTTGCGGGCGTGGCAGGACTCGCGACCGGCGCAAACGGGAACCGGCGGCGCTTGAGGTTTCTGGCCGGGGAAAAACCCTTGATGGAAATTTTCGATTCAGCTTTGTTGAACCCATGCCCATCGCCGCAGCCGAGAACTTCCTTCAAGACAGCGCCTGCACGTGCGTGGAAGCTCGAGATTCAGGTGCAGCGTCTCGACACTCGCCGAGCCGGAACCGTGCGATCCTCGGGCCATTGATTCTGCTGACAACATTTGCGGTCACGCGTCCGCACAGCCGCAGGACCGTTCACCGGCCAGTGGCGACAAACCTCCCACCCGAGCTGACGCATTTCCTGGTTTGAAAGCTGGAGACGAGCGCGAAGTCGTCGGCGTCAAGCTTTGCTGGTGTCCGCCGGGCAAGTTCCGCATGGGCAGTCCGCGATTGGTATCACGCGAAGTTGCCCGGCGGTAACGACCCGGATCTTTCTTCGGTGAAGGGGGCGATGAACCGTGACGGCACTTTTTCCCGGGTGCGCCGGGGCGGAGCGTGGTGCGACCCTGGTTGGCCCTTCCGGTCGGCGTTCCGGCAGCGGTTCGAACCGGAGCGACGCGCCGACCACATCGGGTTTCGGGTCGTCGGCGTTCTCCCCGGGCCAGTCACTTTTTAGGCTCTTGCCCTTCGCCCGGCGGCGGGTGGGTTGACAGCCCTGAATGGTAGTGTTACAGG
The DNA here is from genome assembly GCA_009695195.1 of Pedosphaera sp. Classification (GTDB taxonomy): domain Bacteria; phylum Verrucomicrobiota; class Verrucomicrobiia; order Limisphaerales; family JADLHS01; genus CAIKLQ01. The sequence goes on along the minus strand of SIBJ01000073.1, from coordinate 21,851 downwards.
GTGTGTGTGCAAGATACGATAACGATCCGGCCAACCATTCCCAAAGCGAAACTGCAAAAAGTTTCCGGCGGCAACCTCAACAAGTGGATCAACGGACTGATCGAACAGGCCGTCGGCGAACGCAATTCCGGGTGGAGCGAGTTTATGGATCAGCCACGCCGCCGTTTCAAATCCCAGGCCGATGAAGTTCGCAAGACCAGCCGATGAATTTTGCGGACACCAACTGGCTGGAGGCGATGTTCTTCGATCTGGCCGACGACAAGAAATCACGCCGGAGCATCGTGGACCGTTTCATGCGCCAGAACCCCGGCCAGTTGGGGATTTCGCATCTGGTTTATCTGGAGGCGCGCAATGTTTTTTCACGGGTCAGCGGAGAAGCGGAACCCACGGAATGGAATCAACTGCAAGAAGGTTTGAGCGGACTGTTCTATTTGGACCCGATGAATTGGGATTTGCTGCGCCGGGACGCCTTCGCGCTGTTCGCCAAGTATAGCCCGAAAGGAACCTTGGGCACTTTCGATCTGACGTTGCTCGCGTCGGCCAAACTGGCCGGGGCCACCCGGTTGCTCTCCTTCGATCAAACCCTCAAAGCCCTGGCGGTGGCGGAAGGGCTGGAAGTTTTTCCCAATTTGAACGCAGCCGGCAAAACGCTGCTCGCCCGGCTGAAGCGTTAGCACACCCGCCTGGTTCAACGGACGTAGATCGGGTTCGCGAAAATCCACGGCCGCGATTCACCGTCCAACGTCAGCCACGCTTCGAGACGGTACACGCCGGATTCTGTCACGGGAAATTCCGCTCGATCTTTACCCGAACTCTCCGCCATCAGAACACCGTTGCGCAGCAGCCGCGCCTGACAGGCCAGCGGGAATTGCGCGCGGAGTTTCAGGCCCTCCGAGTATTTTAGTTCGTCGCCGAAAATTCCGGCGGACTTGCCGTCGGTCGCGATGGCTTCGAGGCGGAACCCGGTCGCTTCGCACATCCAATCGTGCGCCACGAAGGCATGGCCGGCCTTGAGGGCGGTGCGCAGCGTTGGCTCGTCGAGTTTGGGCGCAAGGACGTGGGTGCTGCTGTTCCAAAACGAGCGGTGATACGGATCCACATCCACCCGCGCGAGAATGTCGCCGGGCTTGCGGCCTTTGGTCATTTCCTTGATGCCCGGTCGCGAACCCGCGGTGATTTTTCGCATCCCTTCATCCTTGTCCACGTTGGTGCCGAGCAGCACCGTCTCTTCATCCACCATTTTCACGACCATGACCTGATTGTGATGACAATCGTTCGCCGCCACGCCCGTGAGCCGGAGCGTCTTCGTTCCAGCGTCCCACTTGTCCACATAAACCTGCGGGTAGTCGCACTGGAAGGCGAACAACTCGTCCGGGTAAAGCCGCAGCGCGTCTTCGAGTTCCGCCAGTTGCTTCGGGTCGGTGAGCTTCATCGCCAGCGCGATGAGCGAGCCCATGTCTTTCTTGGCGTCCCAGTGGCGGTTGTAAATTTCCAACCCGGTCAGCCCTTCCAGCGGGTGATCCTTGCGCTCCTCGACGTGCGAAAGAAAAATCATCCCGTCGCCGGCGGTCACGGCCTTCGACAATTCCGGGAACGGCTTGTCCATTTTGTCGAGGACGGACGCTTCGGGATACAGCAGGCAGCCGCGGATTTCGGAACCGGGAATGAACAACACCCCGTCCTTGAGTCCGCGCCAGCGACCGTCAATGAAATCGCGCGGCGGACGAAAATGGTCGGTGAGCAGGATGGCGTTGATGCCGGCTTTCTTCGCCTCCGCGAGCATCTCCGGCAGCGTGCCGCCGGTGTGATCGGAATCCTCGGCGTGCGCGTGGAGGATGCAGCGATAGTCGTGAAGTCCGGCGAGCGGTGGAACAGTCGCGCGCAATTTCCGAAATTTTTGCACGTCCTCGTGCGTGGCCCGAAGGCGCGGCATAGCCATGCGCTCGACGGGAGTTCGTTTGAGCGGCGGCGCGGGTTTGACTTCATCGGCCAGCACCGGAGCGGCGGCCAGCAAGAGTCCGAGGCACAACTTAATTACGGTCGGGCGAGCATCAGGGCGGCTTGGGATTTTCACGGGCGTTGGCATAAAACAATTTCACCGCGATCATTTTTTGATCTTCCCCTGCATCTGGTAAATCCAAGTCAGCGCGCTGTTCATGATTTTCTCCCCGGCCCCGACTTCCACCGGCGAGACGGTGGCGTCCGCGCCGTAGCCGCCCTCGGCCACGGCTTCGATCGTGGGAAAATATTGGTGGTAGCCGTTGCAGTAACCGAAAAAGAAAAGCTGCTTCACCCGCGCCCGTTCTTTCAACCGGAGGGAATGATTGCAAAAAAACTCGCCCGAGCCGCCGACCAGCGCGATGTCGCGGTTCAGCAACGCCACCGTGAGACGAGGCCGGATGCCGTCGGCATATTCGTCGGTGTAATTCGGAATCAGTTCTGGGAAAAATGCCGAGCTGAACGCCGCCCGGATGCCGGAACTGTTCCAATCCATTCGCGAACTGAACTTGAACCGGTCCTCCTTCACTTCGAGCGACGGCTGGACGACTTCCTCCGGTTTCAAACTCGCGGCCAGCTTCACGACTTCGCGGCCGAGCGCCTGGCCGAATTCCGCAAAATCCTTGTTCGCGCCTTTGTTCGGCGACATGTCTCCGGCCGCGCCTTGCATGAAAACCGCCTGCCCGCCAAACTCCTGCTCCACCGTCGCCTTCAGCGCGCCCACGTAGTCCGCGGAGAATTTCAGAACGCCGGCCTCAATCATCGTCGGGTGTCCGGTGAAATTCACAATCACGGCCACCGGCTTGCCTTTCACGGTATCGAGACGAATGACCCCGAGGTCCGGGTCGCCCGGTTTGGGTTCGAACTTCGTGTGGCGATTGCGATTGAACCCGTTGAGTTTCACGACGCCCGTCGCCAGGCGCGCGGTCACCAGCTTCGCATCGGCTTCCAGAATTGCCGCCACGATGCCATCCTCCAGTTCCTGATAGTAACGCAGCGCGGCGGCGAATTTGCCTTTGCCCTTGCCTTCTTCGTCTGTCAATTCCAGCACCGGGCCGTGATGCGTGTGCGAACCGGCGATGAAGGAATATTCGATGCCGGCCTTTTCCTTGATGCGGGCGCGGATGTGCTGAAGGGTTGTTTCCGCCGGCGACCGTCCGAGATCAAGCCCGACGATGGCCAGTTTTTTTTCGCCGGCCTGAATCACCACCGCGCTCGCAAAGAGCGGATCCAAAGTACCCGTCGAAAGCGCCGCGTGTCGCGCGCCGTAGCCCCACATGGGCACCGGTTCCTTGGGCGTGACGTCGCGTTTGCCCGCGCCCGCTTTGAAGACCGGCGGTGGCGGCGGAGCGGCGATCAAAAAACTGGACGCCATCACCAGGCACGCAACCAGCGCGGAAATCTTTCGGTAGTTCATGTAAGAAGTCTGGCGACGTGAATCGTGACCGCCAAGCTTTTTCATTCCCAGCGCGCGGCACGTCCGGATTGCCGGACGAGACCCTTGTCCCACCTCAATCGATCAAACGATGATGCCGTCCCATCCAATACGGCAACAGCCACACCGTCTGGTCGGCTTCCGTGAGGTCGCTGCCGCCGTCCGGTTCGTAGGGGCTGTGGTCCCAATGTTGCACGATTCGTTCTGTCCACGGCAAAGGTTTGAGCAATTGCTTTTCGCCGCGCGGCCCGGGAATGGAACTGTATTGCAAGTCAGCGCGCTGGGAATTTTTCATCCGCCACACGATGAAATCGAGCGGCATTTCGCGCAGCGTTTCGACCGCCGCTTCCACATCACAAGGCTCGCCGGTGCTGGCGCTAAAGATGAAACTCCAGAGCGGGTTGCGCTCGATGCGCTCCATTTCCAACGTCCGCCGCAGGCTCGCGCGGTAAATGGCGCGCAAGCCCGGGTCGCGTTCCAATTGGAGCAGCGGGTAATACGACAGAAACATCAACTGGTCGTCGTGGCTGATGCCACCGGGAACCTTCGCGTTGATCGTGTTGAGGGCATAGTGATGTTTGCGCACCAGTTCCTGGATCATTTGCTCATAGCGTCCCGATGCATCGGGAACGATGTGCGCGGCGACCTTCAAGTGGGAGAGAATTTCCAGCGAGCCAAGGCCGCGATCGGCCCACCAGGTCGGATCGTCGTTCAGTTTCTCGGGCGACCAGACGCCCCACGTCGTGGGCTTGCCGTCGAGGTCCACGAGGGTGAGTCCGTGATCGAGGATGTGATCGGTCACGCGTTTGCAGGTCGCGCGGACCTGGCGCTTTTCCTCGTCGTTGGCCGCGAGGTCGTAAAAAACCTGCCAAGCGAAATAGTGGCCATCGAGTTCGTCGGAGGAAGTCTCGCCTTTCCAGTACCAACCGGGTTCGACGGACGAGGCATGCCATTCGGAATCCGAACGCAGGGAACGCAGATGGAACTGCGGCTCGTTCGTGTGGCAAATCGCCCGCGCGGGAAATCCGGGAATGCCCGTGATGCTCTCGAGCCGCAGCAAGGCCTGCATCGAACGCGCGGCCTGTGCCTTCGCTTCCGGCGCTTTGGTCACGGCATAACGATACGATTGCGACGCGATGTAGAGCGCCGTCCACATCCCATCGTTGTCACTCAGTTCCTGCTGTGCTCCGTCGAGGACGCCCGGTGCGCGCAGATGCATGTGGGTGACGTAGCCGTGGCGGCGGTCGCGGCTTTCGAGGTCCTTCTGATAAATCGCCGATTTCTCAGCCAGCGTCAGACTTCGTTGGTAAATGTGGGAGAGGCCCAGCGGCGTTCCCACCCAAACCGAACCGTCCGGCGCGGGCGCAATCGCGGTCACGCGATCATCGGGCAACCAGCGCTTGCCGGCGAGATAGCTCCAGCGACCGCCCTGCCACCGGATCAAGCCCTGATCCGAGCCGAGCCAGACGGTGCCATCCGTTCCGGTGGCCGCGCCGGTCAGGTCGAGAATGGGAAGTCCCTCCGCGCCGGTGTACGATTTCCAGCCAGTCGTTCCGGTCGAAATGCTCAGGCCCTTGTCCGTGGCCACGAGAAAATGATCGCGGCCAAACCTCGCCAGCGCCCGCGTGTTCGCGCTGAGCAGACCGCCGGGCCGCACCTCGAAGTCGAGCCAGTACTTGCGCTTGCCCATGAGTCCGAAGAGTCCCGATTCCGCCGCCAACATCACGTCGCGCGGCCCGGTCGGTAGCAGACTGCGCGGGGATTCTACGTCGCCCCGGATGGTGTGAATGCGTTTCCAACCGTCCGCTCGGCGCCAGACTCCGCTCGGCGCCAACGCCCACGGCGTGCCATCGGGCTCCGCCGCGAACGCAATTACTTTTGCCGGACTGCCGGCTTCGAGCCGCCACTCGCCTTGAGTGCGCGACCAAACGCCGTTCGTTCCGCCCGCGAGCGCTTCAGGTCCGTTGATCGGCGCAAACAACGCCGTGACGCCGGGCGGCGCTGATTCCTCGGTCCAGCGGTTGTCGGTCAACCGCGCGAGCGTGCGACCCGCCACGGCGAGCACAGCGCCATCGCGCGTGACAGTGACAGCCCTGATGTCGGGCGTCAGCAAACCTTCATTGGTTGCGTGGAATGCGCGGACCCATTGAAGATGATTGCCCGTGGGAAACGGCGCGGCCCCGTTCTCCGCCGCGCGCACACCGCTGACCTGGATGAAACTGAGCGCCGCCGCGACGAGCAGTGTGAAGCGGGCAGTCCGAATCAGCGCCATGTTCTGGATTGGCTTCAGGGTTTCGTGCCGGCCGGCTTTGGCGTTTCGGGCGGCTTGGGTTGAGTCAGCGAAGAGTAAATTTTTTCCGCCGCCTCCGCTCCCGCGGCGTTCGCGGGATACACATCGAAGATGTGTCCCGCTTTGTTCACGGCGCGGTACTCCACCCGTTTAGGGCCGACATCCACGCGCCAGAAGTGTTGAATGCTGGCGGCCTTCACCTGATACCAGCGAAGCTGCGGATCCACTTTGCGCGCGCCCTGGCCCCAGCAGCCGTCGCCGAGATAGAGCGTGCCCTGCGGGTCGGGTTTGTTTTCCCGCAGAAGCTGGGTGCGTTTGAAAGCGTGCTCGTGGTGTTCGAACGCCGCCGTCAGGTGATGCCGGTCAAAAATGGGCAGCCAGGCCTGACGTCCCAGGACCGAGCCGCCGTTGTCAAACGGGCGAACCGTGGTGTACAGCGGCACGTGATACACGGCGAATTTGGTCGGGACGCTTTTCAGCGCGGCAAGTTCCGCGTCCAGCCAGGCGGCCTGTTCTCCGCCGTGCGGGCTGAGATGTCCCGAGTCGAGGAGGAACATCGCCAGATTTTTTCCGAAGGTGCGGGAGTAGTAAGTTCGTTCGCCATTCTGCGCGAAGTAACGAAGATAGAATTGGCCATTGGTCGGCGAGGTCGCCGTGCCGCCGCGCACCTCGTGGTTGCCGATGGCCAGGACCATGGGAATGGTGAAACCGGCCGGCGTCACCATGTTCGTTTGCCAATGATCCAGCCAGGCATCCCACTTCGCGTAATTCGTCAGATTGTCATTGGCGTAGGCAATGTCGCCGCCCACGACCCCGAACGCGGGCGAAAGTTTTGCCGACTGTTGCAGGAGCGTGGGCACGTCGGGGCCGATATTCATGTCGCCGCCGATCACAAACCGCAGATTCTGGGAACCCGCCGGGAGCGTGCGAAACTTGCGTTCCGCCGTGAACCCGTGCTGCGCATCGCCGGCGATGAAGTAATAGGTCCCGCCCGGCGTGAGGTTGGTCAATTCAACCCAATGAATGTTTCGCGCATCCGGCAGTTCGGGAATTTGATGCGCGCTGCCTTGCGCTTTTTGTCGGTACTCGCTGACACGTCCGTTCCGAGGTTTCGTGTCAAAAAAAACCGTGCTGGTTTCCGCCGCCTCAAATGTCTGGTAGTTGATCGTGATCGTGCGGCTCGTGTCGCCCTGCCACGTGAGGTAAACGTGGCGGGGCGCCGCCTGGCCGGTGAAGGCGGCGAGTGACAAAATCGCTGCCAGAAAACCGTGCCGGCAATTTCGCATCGGTGTGCGTTCCATTTTTAGAGCCGTGAGTATCGCCTTGGCTGTGGTCAGCCAACTCAACTCAGCTTCTGCTTCGCCTCGTCGGACACTTCCAGCTTCGTGGTGCCAACGTCCTTGATCTCCACCGTCGTCGTGCGGTTGATTTCCGTTTCGCGCTCGCCAGCGGCAACTTTCCCTTGAACCTTGATCTCGTACTTGGTCAGCGCGCCGTCCTTGATCCAGAATTTGATCGTGCCTTTGGGGTCGGTCATCTTGGGCGCATCCTGTCCCTCGCGACGGCGAGTCCCGAACAGCAACATCTCTTTTACGACCTCCTCTTTGAGTTCACCCGAGATGGCGCCGTCGGCCTCTTTGAGATCCGTCGCCTTCCCGATCAAGCGGGCGGATTCCGCCACCGGTGTCTGGTAAGTGCGGAGGTAACGAATAACGGCATCGGCGGTGCCGCCGGTCGCCGCGATTTCATCGAACGTCTGCCAGCCCTCCAACGCCTTGGCCGCGCCTTTCTCGCCTTTCATGCAAACTTCCACCGGCAGGCCGCTGATGGAAAATCCCAGAAACGTTACGCCGCCTTTTTCGGCCTTGCCCTCGATGGGCCCCAACTTGCCAGGGCTGCCGTCGGCTTCCTTCGTCGAAGTGGTCCAGCTATAATTATCTTTGTCACCCACCTGTTTGGTGGCGGTGGTGACTTTTTCCTTGGGACTCGATTCGGCGGCGTACAACGCGCCGGCCATCATCCCAACCAATCCGAGCATGACGATTTGTTTCATGGCGCGATGATTTGCAGCGGCGGGCGGATTTGCGAGCATTTTATTTCAGGTGCCAATGGATCGTGTACTTCCACTGATCCTCGGGCTTGAATTCCTGCGATCCGCCCGCCGTCACGGTGAAACTGCCGGCGCTTTTGTTGTCCATCTCCTCGGAACATTCATCGCCCGCCACGTCGTCGAGTTTCATCACGAACTTGCAGGTTTGATCCGCTTTGACATTCGGAATCGCCAGGTCGGTGGTGATGGTGATCCCATCTTTCTCGTAAGTCTTGTTCGGGATGTTAAAGCGCTTGGCGGTTTCGCCCACGGTCGCGTCCAGGCACAAATAATACTCGGTGGATTGCGGCGACTTTGTCATCACGATCTTTTCTATCACGAGTGTCTTGGGCTCGTCGGTCACCGCCGCCTTGGTGTATTTGGTGACCATCGGTGGCTCGGACCGCTCCTTGTCAAAATTCACGGCCGTGGTCAGTTCGTTGCCACTGAGCAGATAAACCACCGAGCGCTCCTCGTCCACCGACTGGAGGTCGGACGAGGACTGCCCCGCTCGGATGTTGAAAAACTTTGCGGTCTTGAACGATCCCAATTGCTCGGCCTTCACGTCGCCTGCCGCGTAGAGCGCCGTCTCGCCGCCCCGACCGACGTTGAAGATGAACTTGTTCTTCTTGATCTCCAGCGTTTGCTTGTAAGTCTGACCGTCTGGGCCGGTCCGATCCGCGACCCACTTTCCAGCGAGTGCGTCGAGATCATCCGCGCGAGCGGACATGGGAGCCGAGGAAGCCAGCGTTAAGGTGATTGCCAGAGCGAGGAGAGTTTTTTTCATGGGTTTTACCGGGTTGGTGATTACGAAACGAGTTTTTGACACGGTGCGGGAGCGACTTCAAGGCAAATCCTGAACCGCCGTTACGCGAACCGACCAGCGCGCAAGGAGTGAATGGTTGAACCGCTCGCCCTCACCCCAGCTCTCGGACTGAAATCCCGATTCGGAATCGGGACCGTGGAGAGAGTGAATCGTTCGCCGGTTCTTAGGAATGTCGTGCGCTGGAGTTGGCAGGTAAGTCATCGAACAATCAGAGGACGGACGATGGCGACTCCCTCTCCTCGGGGAGAGGGCCGGGGTGAGGGCGGACGTTCATCAAACCAACAGCGCCGTAGGTGCGAAATCTTTGTAGCCCGCGAAACCCATTTGACGAGAGCTCCGTTCAGGAGCGGCATATTCCCGATGTCGCTCCGGCGGAGCTTGTGCTTTTTTGTGGGTGGAAGTTCTACAAATATGTCGCGCCGCTGGCGCTGGGAAATGGCGTAGCGGAGGCTCGGCAGAGCGCCGCCGTTTGGGATTTAGTCAGCGGCGGTCTGCCGACCCGCCGCTACGGGCGGATTTTTCAACGCCACCGGTCTCGCCGACTTGCTTGGCGAGTCGAAGCATGGCGAAGGCTGCTCACGCCGACTTGTCCCGCCGACATGTCGCGCCGAAAGCAGATGAAGGCGGAAATCAAACACGTCGCGACGGAACCGGATGAAGGCGGAAGGCGCAGGTAAACCGGAGAGCTTCAACACGAATCACGGCTTGCAAACCAGTCCGTCGCGCGATAATTTCCGGCCATGACAACGACCGTTGACGCCATCTATGAACACGGCAAACTCGTGTTGCCGCGTCCGTTGTCGCTCCCGGAAAAATCTCACGTCCGTGTCACCATTGAAACCGCCGACGCTCCGTCGGACGACTTGCTGGACAAAACGCGCCGCAACCGGGTATTGAGGGAACTGGATGACGCCGAAGGTTGGTGAGGTTTACCTGCTCGATCTCGACTACCGGGGCAAGGTGCGCCCGGTGGTCATCATGTCCCGCGACGACCCGGATGCGCCCCGCGCGCTGGCTCTGTTCGTACCACTCACCAAGGAATCGCGCCCCAGCCGCTACGAAGTGACGATGCCACGCGTGCCCTGGCTCAAGCACCAATCCTACGCCAACATCCAAGCCATCGGCACGGCGGAGTTTCACGAGTTGACGGACCGTCGCGGTCGCTTTGAAGCGCCCGTGATCGCGCACATCAAAGACGCGATCCGTTTCGCCTTCGACCTCTGAGAATAGCGGGGCGGTTTTTCAACGCCACCGGTCTCGCCGACTTGCTTGGCGAGTCGAAGCATGGCGAAGGCTGCTCACGCCGACATGTCGCGCCGAAGTCTGACGAAAGCGGATGGAGGCGGAAGGCGCAGGGAAAACTGGCGAGCTTCAATTTGTCCGCCTGGCTGCGTTCCCGACCGCCGCCCGGCTTGGGGTCAGTCCCACACATTGACACTATCGCCTTCCCCGCCGCTGGGCCGACAATAAGTTCGAGAGACTCCCGCCGATCCCCATCTGCAACCGTGCCGCAATCCACTTCAGCGTCATCGTCGTCTGGGCCCGCAACTTGACGGCCAATTTCACCTTCGCCCCATCGCCCCTCCGGCGCGCGGCCAGGTCGGCCTCCGTCCAGCCCAGCTTCTGGAGTTCCACCCGCACAAACCGCTCTGCTTTCTCCGTGGCACTCTCCTGCAACTCCGCTCCGTAATGCGCCGCCCCGCGCCGCGCGTCCACCTGCGCCAGCAACTCCTTCCGAAATGCCTCCTCGCCCCAGCACCAGCCCCGCCGAATCCGTCCATACTCCTCCGGGCTGTCCTGCTGCCGCCGCTCCTCCATCACCCGCTCAAACTCCTTCCGTCCCGCCGCGCTGTCCTTCGGAATTCCCAGCTCGCCGAGCACCCGCTCCACCCTCAGCCACGGCGCCCGCCGCCCCGGCCGCTCCAGATACCCCGGAAGACTGCTCCACCGATAGCCCCGCAGCGGCTCCTCCGGGCGCAGCAACTTGGCGCGTACCGGATTCAGATGCACTTATTCGCACACCGTCCGCAGGTAGCCGGGACTGGCCGCATCCACCACCAGCGATTTGTAGCGCCCGCTGAACAAGTGCCCAAACAACTTGTGCCGCCGGTTGAACCACGCCATGTAGGTGCCCAGAAACCACTTCATCCCAGCCACCAAATTCCCCTTGGGCGTTTCCACCACCAGATGAAAATGATTCCCCATGAGACAATAGGCATGAACCTGCCAACCGGCTTTCGCGCACGCTTCCGCCAGCGTGGCGACAAACAATTCCCGATCCTTGTCGTCACGGAAGATGTCTTCCCGCCGGTCGCCGCGATTCATCACGTGGTAAATCGCGCCGGGATACTCAAGGCGTAACTTTCGCGCCATGCCCCGAAGAAAGGCCAAATAGGGGAACAATGTCAATCTGTGGGACTGACCCCTTTCTGAACAGAGCGCGGCGCAAAATCAAATCGAATACTTCGCCACGATCCAGTCCGGGATTTTTTCGGCCCGGGCGGTTTTCAGGTTGACCATCGTATAATCGAAATAGCCATCGGACGCGAGCTTGCCGGATTTTTTGAGAATCTCGAACTGCACCTTGACGCCGTGCTTGATGATTCCGTCAATCCACGTCCGCACGATGAAATGTTCGCCCAGCCCGAGCGGCCGTTTGTATTCGAGGTGCGCCGTGCGCACGAACCAGCCGAAGCCGTGCTGAAGGAATTCCTCCATCGGCATCTGGTAACAGCGCGCCATCTGGTCGTAGCGCGCGGCGAGGACGTATTCCATGTAACGACTGCCGTGGACATGCCGGTTCATGTCAATGTCATCGGGCCGCACCTGCATCTCGGTTTCAAATTTGGTTCCGGGCATGTTGTGAATGGGTGGGTCGGTTTCGTTCAAACGTCGTGGAGAAGTGAAACCATTCAAGCGCGCGCACGCAACTTCTTTGAGCTTGGCGGGCCGGCGCTCTTGCTCAAACATCAGGCGATTCATGAAACCCAGCCAAACCCTCCGCTTGTTACTTCTCCTGGTTGCCTTGAGTGCACGCGCCGCCGGCGAAGGCAGATTCGAATCCCTTGGCATTCCGGTGCGCGTGGGCGGTTTGATGGGCTGCATCGTCGGGCCGGATGGTCACGGCGGCGAGGCGCTTTACTTCAACATGAACCAGACGGCGGGCGCGCTGTTCCTCGTGCGGGTGAATCCGGACACCGGCGAGGCAAAACAATTCAACGCGGAGAAAGGTCCGGGCGCGTGGGCGTTCATCGTCGGGCCGGATGAGAAAATTTATCTCGGCACGTGGGAGAGCGGCTGGCTGCTGCGCTTCGATCCGAAGCAGCCGGAAAAAGGAATCGAGAATCTCGGCAAGCCTGCGGAAAGCGAAACCTACATGTGGCAATTCGCCATCGGCAAGGACGGCAAAATTTATTCCTGCACGTATCCGAACGCGAAGCTCGTCAGTTACGATCCCGCCACCGGCAAGAGCGAGGATCTGGGCCGGATGCATCCCACCGAGATGTACGCCCGCAGCCTCGCGGTGGGCGCGGATGGTTTGATCTACGTTGCCATCGGAACGCAATTGGGCGACATCGTGGCATACGATCCCAAAACGCGCGAACATCACAGCGTCCTGCCGGATTCCTTGCGCGAGAAGCCGCAGCCGGACACCGGCGCCGTGAGCCTGGGCAGCGATGGACAGGTGTACGGTTTCTTCCGCAACAAAACTTTGAAACTCGAAAACGGCAAGGCGAAGTTCGTCGAAGCGGCCTCATCCGTCGCGCCGGTGAAGTTACGCGATGGCCGCATCCTCACCGCGCGCGATCGCGGCAGCTTCACGTTGCAAGACCCAAAAACTGGCAAGAGCGTCGAGCGCAAATTCAAATACGCCGGCGCAGGCGACATGATCTTCGTCGTCGGCAACGGTCCGAATGGTTGCATCTACGGCAGCACCGCCATGCCGATGGAGATTTTCCGCCACGACCCGAAAGCCGGCGTGAGCGAGCATCTCGGCAACATCCCCGGCGGTGAGGTTTATTCCTTTCTCGAACGCGAGGGCAAACTCTACCTCTGCTATTACGGCGGCGCGGTGATGAATCTTTACGATCCGGCGAAAGCATTCTGGAAATTCGGCGCGACGGCGGACTGCAACCCTATTTCCTTCGGCGGCGTCGGCGACGGCCATCTCCGACCGCGCGCGATGATCTACGGGCCGGAGGGAATGATGTACGTCGGCAGCGAACCGCCGTACGGCCAACTCGGCGGCGCGCTGGCGGTCTGGGATCCGCGCCAAAACAAAACCATCGAGAATTACCGCAACCTCGTGACGAACCAGAGCATCGTCTCGCTCGCGTGGGAGCCGAAAAGCGGATTGATCTTCGGCGGCAGTGGCAACTACGGCGGCGGCGGCGCGCGTGCGGTGGAAAAGGAAGCGTTGTTCTTCGCGTTTGATCCGAAGAAGAAGCAGAAGGTTTTTGAAACGGCGCTCGCTCCCGGCGCGCGCAACTATCCGGCCACGTTCGCCGCAGACGGGAAAGTGTTCACGACGGTCGGCGACAAACTCTTCGTCTTCGACCCGGCGACCATGAAAGTGGAGAGGACGATTCCCCTGCCCGGTTCGCAGGTGGAAATCGCGCTCGGTCGGCACGCCAGCGGCAAGCTCGTCGGGCTGGCGGGCGGCAACGTTTATGTTCTCGATCCGGTGAAAATGGAAATCGTTTCCAAAGCCAAATCCTCGGTGCCGGTCAAGTGCGGTTTCGCGCTCACCGACGACGCGGTTTACTTCGGCTCAGGCACGGAGCTTTGGCGATACAAACTGCCGAGTAACCTCTGAACACGATGCCGCAAGGCTTGGGAATGACGAATGATGAAGCTCGAATGACGAAAGAATTTCCAAATGACGAATGCCGAGCGCCCGTAGTCGCGGCGGGTTTCGCGATTGAGGCTTCGTCATTCACTCGTCATTCGTCATTCGTCATTCGTCATTTGCCTCGTGCCCTCTTCGTCCTCGCCGCCACAACCACACTCATGCCCGCCGTGGAGCCAAGCCCCGGCGTGACGCCGATACAGCTCGTCTGCGTTGATTCCCAAGCCACCGGCTACGGCACGTTTCAAAGCCACAACCAAAAAGTCGTCAGCAACCGGCGCGGCATTTTCATGACCCACCTCCGCTCGCGCAACGAAGCCTACACCGCGCAGAGCTGGAGGCTCTCGTGGAGCACGAATGCCGGCGAAAGTTTTTTCACCCTCTTCGCCGCCACGAACGCCACCAATCCGCCGCTGCTCGAATCCGACGCGGACGACAACCTCTATCTCGTGCGCCCGGATTTCGTGGATGGCCATGCTTATCTCTACCGGTTTCTGGCGAAGGAAAATTATCGCGAGCCGCACATGACGCGGATCCCCAACGGCGCCGCCGGCAAGTTTGCGATGATCCTCGACGCGCGCCGCAAGCAACTCGCCTATTTTGCCCACAACAACTCGTTTCATCTAGTCGGCCTCGATGGCGTGTTGCGCAGTTCGACGAATCTGCTGACGGAAGGGAAGCACGCCGCGTTGCAATACCCGTCGTTATCCCTCGGCGAAGACGGCACGTTGCACACCGCGTGGACGACGGTGAAGCACGGCGTTTATCTTTACTGGGACATTCACTACCTGCAGTCGCCGGACGGCGGCTTGACGTGGCGCCGCATGAATGGCGCGCCGTTGAATCCCCCGCTCGTCGCCGACGACGGCGGGCCAACCGATCGCATCACGCTCGACGATGAATACGAATGCCACACCTGGCTCTCCAACTTCATGGTGAAGGACGGCAAGGCGCATTTCCTCTACCTCGCGCAAACCAATCCGCCGCGGCAGCATTACGTGCGCTACGATTTGAAAACGGCGAAGCGCGAGGCCGACGTGCAGCCGGATTTTCGCGGCGAGAAAATTTCGCTGCGCGGACTGGACGGCTTCTTTGCGTCCACGCAAAACAAACCCAACGCGAGGCTCTACTGCGTCAACCGCGACGCCAACCAGTCGCGCATTGTCTGCCTCGCCAGCGACGACAACGGCGCGACCTGGCACGACTACGCCGTGAGCGAACCGGTGATTTCGCCCTACGCCATCGGCGGCTGCCGCGCAGTGACGGCGGACGGCTGGGTGGTCGGCTCGTTCACCGATGCGGGTGCGGACCCCAAAGTCTCCGACGTCGCGTCGAAAGTTTATTTCCTGAAAATTCGCGCCGGGCTGCCATTGACTCGACCGAATAAGGCAAATTGAATTATTACTTCGCCCATGAAAATCACTCTGCCAAACTTTCCAGCGACCGCCACAATCCTCCTGCTAGCAGTCAGCGTGAATGCGAAAGAAGTTCCCGCGCCCGCCGGCTGGAGCACCGCCGCCGCGCGCGATGAAATCAAACCCGCGTTCAACTTCGATCCGAAAGGCGGGCCGAAACGCGACGGCGCGCTGGTCATTCGCACTGACAAACGCGACGGACTCGACGGGCATTGGGAAAAAACTTTTCCGGTCGAAGGCGGAAAATGGTTTCGGTTTTTCGCGCTGCGCCGGGCGGAAAACATTCCCGTACCGCGCCGCTGCGTGCTGGTGCGGATCCACTGGCGCGACGCGAAGGGCCGCGCGGTGAACCACGACGAACCGGGCGCGCACAGCTACGCGCCGGGCGTGCCGCCGCAAGCCGAACCGGAATTTCCAAATGACGGCGCGCCGGGTCGCGATGGCTGGACGGTGGTGAGCGGAGTTTACCACGTTCCTTCACACGCGACGCAGGCGATCGTCGAACTCCATCTGCGCTGGGCGACCAACGCGCGTGTGGAGTGGAGCGAAGTTTCGTTGGCGGAAACCGAACCGCCGCCGCCGCGCAAAGTCCGGCTCGCGACGGTTCACTACGCTCCGCATGGCGGCAAGACGGCGATGGACAGTTGCCGGCAATTCGAGCCGTTGATCGCGGATGCCGCGCGCCAGCATGCTGACCTCGTGGTGTTGCCCGAGACCATCACGGCGACGGGCAACGGTCTGAGTTACGCGCAAGCCGCCGAGCCGATTCCCGGACCGGCGACAAAATACTTCGGCACGCTCGCGCGCAAACATGGATTGCATCTCGTCGTCGGTCTCGTCGAACGCGAGCGCCATCTCGTTTTCAACACCGGCGTGCTCATCGGGCCGGACGGCAAGCTCATCGGCAAGTATCGCAAGGTCACGTTGCCGCGCACCGAGATCGAAGCGGGCATCACACCCGGCAGCGAGTATCCCGTGTTCGAGACACGCCTCGGCAAGATCGGCATCATGATCTGCTACGACGGATTTTTTCCCGAGCCGGCGCGGCAGTTGAGCATTCGCGGCGCGGAGATCATCGCGTTCCCGGTGGCGGGCTGCAATCCGCTGCTCGCGGCGGCGCGCGCGTGCGAGAATCACGTCTTTCTCGCCAGCAGCACTTACTGCGGCACGAACTTGAACTGGATGATCTCGGCGATTTACGACCGCGAAGGCGGTGTGCTCGCGCAAGCCACCGAATGGGGAACAGTTGCGGTGGCGGAGATTGATCTCAACCAGCGGCTCTATTGGTCGAGCCTCGGAGATTTCCGATCCGAGAATCCACGACACCGGCCCGCCGCGCAGGCCGAAGGAAAGTGATCCGCCAGCGCGCGTTGTCACCTATGGATTTCCAAGTGCCGCGGGCCGCCGGCTCGACGACTCAGCGCAACGCCACACGTTCGTCATTGAACTGAAAGGTCAGACCTTGAGGTGCGGCATCGACCTCTTCCGCGTCACAGTTCACGCATGAGGGCACGAACATTTTCAACCCGCTCATCCTCGCTCCGCTCCGGAACCGTTCGCTCAAACAGCACTTCAGCCGCCGGAAAAATGCGCTTGAGCAGCCGACAATCGAGGTTACTGTTGCGCCATGACGGTAGTTGAAGCACCGAAACCAGTCGTCCGTGGCGCGCAAGTCTGGCCGCTCGGCGTCAAAGCCTATCATGCGCTGGGCGGCTTGGGGCTTATCCCCGAGAAGACCGAACTGCTCTACGGCCAAATCTTCCACAAAATGCCCAAGTCTCCCTTCCACCGCTTCCTTGCCCAACGCCTGCTGCGCCTGCTTCAGCAAGCCAACTTTCTCGGATGTTTCATCTGGCAGGAGCAACCCATCACCTGTGAAGATTCGGAGCCGGAGCCGGATCTGTGCGTGATCCACGGCAACGAGGACGACTTCTCCGCCGAACATCCCCGCACGGCCGAACTGGTGATCGAGATTTGTGTGAGCAGCCACGAGTACGACCGCTCCAAACTTCGCGCCTACGCCAGTGCCGGCGTGAAAGAATGTTGGCTGGTGCTGGGACCTGAGAAACAGATTGAAGTCCACCGCCAGCCGCAGGGCGGGCAGTTTGTCGAGCACGCCGTCCACGGGCCGGGCGGAACGCTGACCAGCGCGGCGGCGCCGGGCTTCACCGTCGAGTTGGACCGCCTCTTTGCGGCCTGACCAGACTGTCAAGAGGGACGACTAAGCCATTTCCCCGCGCAGCGAACTGCCCGCGATGGCGAGTGATTCATCCGGGAAAATTTATCGGCGTGACTTCACCGCGTGCAACGTGCATGAAAATCAGGATGGATACCAAGCCGGCTTTGCTCACCACTTCACGCATCATGCGGAAAGTCTGGTTGATTCCTGGTCTCCTTCTCCTGGGCTGGGCGGCACCCGGCGAAGCTTCGGCGAATGTCGTTTTCGAGAACGCAAATTTCCGTTACACCATCTCGGCGGGCGGCACGAACCTCGCGTTCGTGGATCGGATTTCGGGAACCAATTTTCTCTACGCCGCCACGGCTTCGCCTTGCGCACTGGTTCAAACCCATGGCGCGACTCACGCGGCCACGGCCGCAACATTGTCGCGAGGCCGGTTGACGCTGCGCTTCGGTGACAGTGGAATCAAAGCCGTCCTGAAAACCGAATCGCGTCCTTCGCATATCGCCTTCACCGTGGAATCGGTCAGCGGCGCCGAGGTGGACGCGCTTACTTTCCTCAACGTCCCGCTCACGCTGAAAGGTTCGCCCGGTGAATCCTTTGGCGCGTGCGCGCTGTCGCTCAATCTCATCACGCGCGTGGATGCCCTGCCCGCTTTGCAAAGCGGATTGAAAGCTTCCTGCGAAAAGAAGTTTGGCCTCATCGGCGCGAAAGCCGCCATCGTCGCCGCACCGATGGCGAAAATTCTTCCGACGTTGCAGGCGGCTTTGAGCAGCGCGAGCGAACTGCCTGTCTGCAAAGTCGCCGGGCCGTGGGCGCGCGAGATCCCCTTCAATCACGGCTCGTATCTATTCAACTTCGGTTCACTCACCGAGACGAACGTCGCGGATTGGATCGAGATGACGCGCAGCCTCGGCTTCACGCAAATTGACAACCACGGCGGCGGCGCGGGTTTCTTTCGGTTCGGCGACATGGAATTGAATCGGCAGAAGTGGCCGGACGGTTGGGAATCGCAACGGCGCATCGTCGACAAACTGCACACGGCCGGCATCGGCTCGATCTTTCACACTTACGCGTTCTTCATAGACAAGCAGTCGAAGTATGTCACGCCCGTGCCCGATCCGCGGCTCGATGCCTTCCGCACGTTCACGCTGGCCGAACCGCTGACCCCCGACGCGACCGAGATCACCGTGAACGAATCCACGGCCGAGATAAAGACGATCACGGGTTTTTTTGAACCCAACAGCGTCGTGCTCCATATCGGCGATGAACTGGTAACGTTCGGTGGCGCAAGCAAGGCAGCGCCGTGGAAATTCACCGGCGTCAAACGCGGCGCGTTCGCCACCAAAGCCGCCGCGCACGAGCGCGGCGCGAAGGCTCGTCACTTGAAGGAAATGTTTGGCCTGTTCGTGCCGAATGTTGATACCACGCTCTTCGAGGAGATCGCCGCGAACCATGCCGCCGTCGTGAATTATTGCGGCTTTGACGGCATCTACCTCGATGCGATTGACGGTAGTTCGATCCTGCGCGGAGGGGACGAGTGCTGGTTCTGGGCGGACAAGTTCGTGGTGGAAATCCAGAAGCGGCTGAAGAAACCCATCGGCATGGAGATGAGCGCGATGTGGCATCACTTCTGGCAATACCGCACGCGCTGGCAGGCGTGGGATTTCCCGCGGCGCGGCCAGAAGCGCTTCATTGACCAGCACGCGGCCGACGTGAACGGCGGGCTGCTGCTGCCGCTGCATCTCGGCTGGTGGGGTTTCTGGTCGTTCGACCCGCCGCAAATCGAGCCGAGTTACCCGGACGTGATCGAGCATCTCGGCGCGCGGCTCATCGGCTGGGACGCGGGCATTTCGCTGACCGCCGGAGTGAACCGCGACGCGCTCCGCAAAACGCCGCTCTTCCAGCGCGCCGTGGACACGCTGCGCGTGTGCGAGGAATTGCGGCACGCCAATGTCTTTGACGAAGCGGCCAAGGCCAAGCTGCGCGAACCGGGGAGCGAATTCGCGCTCGTTAAGAATGTTGCTGGCAAAACGCGCTTCCGCCGCATCCAGTCACAATCGCAAACGGTCGCGCTCGCCGAACCGTGGACGCTGGCGTGGCGCGTCACGAACGCGTTCGCCGCGCAACCCACCAAGTTCCGCATCGAAGCGCTCATGTCCGCCGCGCCGCTGAACGAAACAAATTCCACACTGGTCGCTGACCTCGGCAAAGAAGCATCGGAGTTCTGGAAACGAACCAACGCACTTGGCATCAGCTTCAACTTGAAGCCCGCGACAGAGGCGGGCGGCTCGCACTGCGCGTTGACCGCCACGAATGCCGGCAAGGTCGCGCGCAACGCCGCGTGGGTTCGGCTGGAGAAACACTTTGAACCGCTGTTGAACATCAAGGACGGCCAGGCACTCGCCGTGGAAGTCGAGGGCGACGGCTCAGGTGCGGTGCTCGCGTTCCGTATCGAATGTCCGTCGCACATCGCCTACGGTGCGGTGGCTGATCGCTACGTCACACTGGATTTCACCGGGCGCCGGCAGTTCACGCTCGTGGAGACGGAGTCCACGCGCTGGAGTGATTACGTTTGGAACGACAACAAGCACCTCTATCACACGTATCGCGAGACGGTGAACTTCGGCGCGATCGATTCCTTCAGCGTGTGGCTGCAAAACTTGCCCGCGGGCCGTGAGACGAAAGTTTCGCTCAGCCCGATCCGCACTTTGCCACTGCGCGCCACGGCGCTGACCAATCCGAAGATCACCGTGGAAGGCAAGCCCATCGAGTTCCCCGTGAAGCTCGCCTCGGGAAGTTGGATCGAAGCCAATGGCCCGGATGATTGCACAGTTTACGGAGCGAAAGGCGAATCGCTCGGCAAAGTGACGCCGCGCGGAGACTGGCCGATGTGTCCATTGGGAGTCTCAGTGGTTACATTCTCCTCTGAGCCGGGCGACGGCCCCCAACCGCGGGCGCGCATCGTGGTGTTCAACCAGGGTGATGAGCTTTGAACCGATCCGGTACCGGTCGTGAAAATCAGCCGATGAATTTGCTTTGCGCACCGAAATTTCTGTGAATCATTTCAACCCGGCAACCGTCGGTGAGTAACATCAAACGCAGAACACGCAGCAACGAAATTTGTCATGAACACGCAATCTAGCCAGCCCACTTCCGGTTCCACCAAACTCAACCGGCGCAGTTTCATCGCGCGCAGTTCCGCTTCGGTCGCGGCATTTAGCATCGTCCCAAGCTTCGTCATCGGCGCGCGCGGGCAGACGCCGCCCAGCGGCAAGCTCAACATCGCCGCGATTGGCATTGGCGGCATGGGACGGAACAATATCGCCAAGCTTGCGGCCGCGGGCGAAAACATCGTGGCGTTGTGCGACGTGGATGCCGGCGAACGCGCCACGAAGATCGCCAAACTTTACCCGAACGCGAAAGTTTATCGGGACTATCGCGTCATGCTGGAAAAGCAAAAGGACGTTGACGCCGTGATCGTCGCAACGCCGGACCATACGCACGGCGTGATCGGCATGGCGGTGATCAAGGCGGGAAAACACATCTACATGCAGAAGCCGCTGGCGCACTCGCTGCATGAAGTGCGCAAGCTCACCGAGGCCGCGCGCGAACACAAAGTCGTCACGCAGATGGGAAATCAGGGTCACTCCGGGGAAGGAGCGCGGCAGATTTGCGAATGGATCTGGCGCGGCGAAATCGGCGCGGTGAGGGAAGTCCACGCGTGGACGAATCGCCCGGTGTGGCCGCAAGGCGTGGAAGTCGAGCGACCCAAGGAAACGCCGCCCGTGCCCGCCGATCTGGATTGGGACATGTGGATCGGCCCGGCGGCGATGCGCCCGTATCATCCGACCTACGCGCCGAGCAAATGGCGCGCGTGGTGGGACTTCGGCACCGGTTCGCTCGGCGATCTCGGCTGTCACTTGCTCGATCCTGTTTTCTGGGCGCTCAAGCTCGGTCATCCGACGAGTGTCGAAGGAAACATTTCAACTTACTGGCACGAATTCTGGCAACGCACCGAGCCCAAGCACGAGACGTATCCGCGCTCGACCGTGGTGCGGTACAAATTTCCCGCGCGCGGAAAGATGAAGCCTGTCACGCTCTCGTGGTGGGACGGCGGTTTGATGCCACCACGTCCGGAAGAACTCGAAGAAGGCCGGCGCATGGGTGATGCCGATGGCGGCGTCCTCTTCATGGGTGACAAAGGCGTGTTGATGTGCGGCTGCTACGGGATTGACCCGGTGTTGCTGCCAGCGAAGCGGATGAAGGAAACCAAGAAACCGGCGCCAAGCATCGAGCGCATTCCCGAAGGTTCGGACGGACACGAGAAAGATTGGGCGCGCGCGTGCAAGGGCGGCAAGCCAGCCAGCTCGAACTTCGAATACTCCGGCCCGCTTTCCGAAATGGTGCTGCTGGGAAATCTCGCCGTGCGCAATCCCGATACGCGATTGCTGTGGGACGGACCGAATCTGAAAGTCACGAACGATGCGGAGGCGGATGCTTATATCCGGCGCCATTTCCGCGAGGGGTGGACGCTCTAGTTTGGCGTAGCGGCGTCTCGGCAGAGCGCCACAACTTCCGTCACAAAGCTGGCGGCGCTCGGCCGAGCCGCCGCTACAAACTATATAGCCGCGCATAAGTAATTCGACAATGGTCGAGTTACAGGCTATTTTTGCTGGCAAATATGGAACCCGTATATGCCAGCGGTGATTTCAAGGTCACCCGAAAACTCGAACAACTGCTGATTCAGGCCAAAAAGGACCGCGTTCC
>SIBJ01000072.1 GCA_009695195.1 Pedosphaera sp. | reverse complement strand
GTTGATGCGCCCCCGGCAGGAAATCATTGCCGAAGCCACCCAGAAAAAATCAACGACACATGCCCTTAACTAAGCGCCATTCACGGGTGAGGGCATTATGGACTGCGGTGGCAAGTCGGACGCGACACCGCTTTGGCAGCGACGACGGCCATGGCAATGAGCCACCCGCCCCGTGCGCTCGAAAGCGGTGTCGCGTCCGACTTGCCACCGCAGTCCAAAAATACCGCCAGCACCCTCTCACCCTCACCCGTCTTTAATCGCACCCTTGGTGAAGCGCATCAGTTTCCTTGCGTACTCACCGGAGTGCGACCGTCCCGGTCGCAGCGGCTCCGAACCATCTGGCACCTTGCGATCTTCCGCCCACCCGATCAATGCCACCGTGCTGTGGCCGGGACGGCCGCACTCCGACGGTGTGACGAAAGAATTACAATTTTTGAACCCGCGTGTGACACTTTCTGATTCACCTGGTCTATTCTGTGGAAAATGTTCGCGGTGACGCACTGCCGATGACAACATTCGCCCATGACCAACGGGCCGGACAAACCAAGGATGTCCAAGTGTCACCCGTCACCGGAACTTTTTCCGCCCCCCGCTGTTTCAACTCCCAACAAGGTATGAGCACCATCCATCCCCCCAACGCCCGCGAAATCTATCTCAAGATTTCGGCCAACATCAGCCAGGTCATCCAGGGCCAGGCCGTGCCGACCCGCAAACTCCTCGCCGCGCTCGCCAGTGGCGGGCATGTGTTGCTCGAGGATTTTCCCGGCACCGGCAAGACCACGCTCGCCAAGGCGCTCGCCCGCTCGATTGACGCCAAGTTCAAGCGCGTTCAATTCACGCCGGACCTGTTGCCGTCGGACATTCTCGGCGTCGCCATCTTCAATCAGAAGGAACAACAGTTCTTTTTCCACGAAGGCCCGATCTTCACGAACATCCTGCTCGCCGACGAAATCAACCGCGCCTCGCCGCGCACGCAATCGTCTCTGCTCGAAGCGATGGGCGAAGGCCAGGTCAGCGTGGACGGCGAGCGCCGCGACCTGGCGGATCTGTTCTTCGTCATCGCGACGCAGAATCCGGTGGAGTTTCGCGGCACGTATCCGTTGCCAGAGGCGCAGATGGACCGCTTCGCGATGCAGTTCACGCTCGGCTACGTGCAGCCCGCCGAGGAAGTCGCCATCCTGAGCGCGCAGATCAACAACCATCCGCTCGACGATTTGAAACCGTGCGTCACGCTCGCCGAGGTCCTCGCGCTGAAACGCGGCGTGCAAGGCGTTCGCATCAGCGAAGAACTGAAGCGCTACGCCGTGGATCTCGCGGGCGCGACGCGCGGCGCGACCGGCGTGCAACTCGGCGCCAGCCCGCGCGCGTCCATCGCGTTGATGAAAGCCGCGCAGGCGCTGGCGTTGTTCGACGGCTTGGATTTCGTCACGCCTGAGCAAATCCTGGAACTCGCCGTGCCCGTGCTCGCGCATCGCATCGTGATGGAGCCGCAGGCGCGCTTCTCCGGCCTGACCTCGCGCGGCGTGGTGGAGGAGATCGTGAAAAAAATCAAAGTGCCGGCGTGAAAATGGAAATGAAGAAGGCAGAATGAAGAATGAAGAAATCAATTTCAAGACGCGTGGCCGACTGGCGCGTATTGCTTCATTCTTCATTCTTAATTCTTCATTCGGGAGTGGGGGCAAATGAATTTTACCTACAAACTCCTCTACCGCATCTACCGCGTCTTTTCGTGGGCGCGGTATTGGGTGGGGCGACGGTTCACGCGGGCGGGATTGGTCGTGCTCGGTTCGGTGTTCGTGGCGGCGGTGCTCGGACTCGATCCGGAAAATTCCGTCGGCTACCAGGGCTTCACGCTGTTGATCGGGCTGTTGCTCGTGGCAGTGCTGTTTGGATTTCGATTCAAAGCCGCCTTTGCCGCCGAGCGATTGCTCCCGCGCTTCGGCACCGTCGGCCAGCCGTTCACGTATCGCGTCGCGGTGCGGAATCTGACGGGAGAACATCAGGACGGGCTTGCGCTGCTGGAAAACTTGAAGGACATCCGCCCGACGTTCGCGCAGTGGAAGGCGCTTCAGCTCGACGACCAGAAACACGTCCGCCCGTTCCGCGTCGGCCAGCGCCGCCGGCAAAATCCATTTCGCCTTGCGAATTTGAAGGAAGCCGCTGTGCCGCCGCTGCCGCCGAAACAATCGGGCGAAGTGCGCGTCGAACTCACGCTGCTGCGGCGCGGCGTGGTGCATCTCGACGGCGTCACGCTTGCGCGGCCCGATCCGCTCGGATTATTTCGCGCGCTGCAAAAAGTTGCGCTGCCGCAGTCGGTGCTGATTTTGCCGAAGCGATATTTTCTCCCGCCGATCGCGTTGCCGGGCATGATGAAATATCAACAGGGCGGCGTGGCGCTCGCGTCGAACGTCGGGCAGAGCGATGAGTTCGTGGCCCTCCGCGAATATCGGCGCGGCGATCCGATGAAGCATATTCACTGGCGGAGTTGGGCCAAGACCGGCAAACCCATCGTGAAGGAATTCGAGGATGAATTTTTTGTGCGGCATGCGCTCGTGCTCGACACGTTCACCGACCGGCCGCAAACGGATGAGTTCGAGGAAGCCGTTTCCGTCGCGGCGTCGTTCGCGTGTACGGTGCTCACGCAGGAATCGTTGCTCGACCTCCTGTTCGTCGGCACGCAGGCGTATTGTTTCACCGTGGGCCGTGGCCTCGCGCACGCCGATCAGATGTTGGAAATCCTCGCGTCCGTCCAGCCGTGCGGCGCGCAGCCGTTCACCCTGCTCGATGATCTGGTCGTGAACCACGCGAGCACGGTGAGCGGTTGCATCTGCGTGCTGCTGTCGTGGGACAACGCGCGGCAACGGCTCGTGGAAAAACTGAAGGCGCTCCGTCTGCCGGTGCTCGTGCTCGTCATCCGGCCCGCCGGAAAAACCGAACCGCTCGAACCGGGCCCGATGCGCGACGCACCGGAGCGGCTTGTGGCGCTCGAAGTCGGGAAGATTGAGCAACAACTGGCGAGGCTTAAATGAAAGCTCCAAATTCCAAGCTCCAACATCCAGAGAATCTCCAAACTTCAACATCCAAAACAAGCTTCCGGGTCCAGCTTTTGGAGCTTGGTTCTTGGTGCTTCTCTGGAGCTTGGATGTTTGTGCTTGGAGCTTCTGTCGCATGAAACCACCGCCTTTCCTCCTCGGCACCGCGCTCGCCTTTTGGGGCTGGCAATCGGACTTCCTGATTCCCGGCGTGATGATGGGCTTGATCGTCGAGAGCGCACGGCTCGTT
This sequence comes from Pedosphaera sp., assembly GCA_009695195.1. Lineage (GTDB taxonomy): Bacteria > Verrucomicrobiota > Verrucomicrobiia > Limisphaerales > JADLHS01 > CAIKLQ01. The sequence continues at coordinate 21,188 of SIBJ01000072.1, read as the reverse complement.
CAGGCGCGCTGGGAATTTTCCGACGAGGACTTCAGCCGCGTGTGGACGTTTTGTTCGCTGCTGTTTCTCGCGGCGGGCGTTTTTGCGTTCACCAACAACAACGGCCCGGAGAGTTTCGGCAACTGGTTTCAAAATCCCGGCTTCCGCACGCAAGGCGGCGCCGGCCTCTCGGCCGCCCGCACCGGCGCGGCGATCTTCCGCTGGCTGCCGATGATTTTTTTTCCGTTCCTCGCCGCGCAATTGTTCAGCGTGCGGGAAATCATTCCGCTCTCTACGATTTCGCTGCTCGTGCGGCGGCGTCAGCGTCGAGAGAAGAAAGCCGGGCGCCCCGTCCCGCCGAGCCGCAACGTCAACATCGCGTGGCCGTACTTCGTGGGCACGGTGCTCGCGGCCAGCGTGCATCGCTCCGACGACGCGAGTTTCTTTTGGGGCCTTGCGGTGTTGCTGGCGTGGGCGTTGTGGACGCAACGTTCGGGTCGGTTCGCGTTGGTGATCTGGTTCGCGACGCTGGCGGTGGCAGTGGCGCTGGGATTCACGGGCCAGCGCGGCTACGGGTATTTGCAACGTTACCTCGAAGGCATGGGCGCCGATTGGCTCTCGCGCCTCATGCGGCGCAATGTTGATTCTTCACAGACGCGCACCGCGCTCGGGCAGATCGGCGACATCAAAACGTCCGGCCGCATCGTCATCCGGCTGGAGCCAAAAAAAGGTTCGCCGGTGCCGACCTACTTGCGCGAGGCGAGCTATCGTTTTTACAAAGCGCCCGCGTGGTCGGCGGGAAGTTCGCGCGATGATTTCCAGGGCGTGCCCGAAGAAGCGCCCGTGAACAGCGGCAACTGGACGGTGCTCAAGGAGAATACAAACACTCACGGCGTCAACATTGCATGCTACCTCGAAGGCGTGAAGCACGGCTCGTCGGCGGGATTGCTGCCGTTGCCGGCGGGTGTGGGGCGGTTTGAAAAACTTCCGGCCTACGTATTGTCGCGCAACTCGGCGGGCGCGGTGCTGGCGGAAGGACCGGGGCTGCTGATTTTCGACGCGTTTTACAATCCCGGCGCGACGCTCGATTCGCGACCGGGCACCGGCTCGACAAATCAGAACCGTCAGCCGCCCGCCGGACCCGTGCCGGTGGGCTCCGAGATGCTCGACAGTTTTCGAACGCTGACGAACCTGACGCCGCGAAAAGCCGAGCATACGAACGAGGATTTGCGGGTGCCGGAACGCGAGGAGCCGGCATTGGAACAGGTGATCACGGAACTGCAACTCCGCGGTCTTGCGCGCGAGAAGGTGTTGCAGAAAGTCCGCGGATTTTTCGCCGACAAATTCACCTACCGCACCTGGCAACCGCCGGGAAAACTCGGGACGAACGAAACGGCGTTGAGCCGCTTTCTGCTGAAGACGCACGCGGGTCATTGCGAATACTTCGCCACGGCCTCAACGTTGTTGCTGCGCCGACTCGATATCCCGACGCGCTACGCCGTGGGCTACGCGGTGCATGAGACTAGCGGCAGCGGCTATGTGGTGCGGTTGCGCGACGCGCACGCGTGGTGTCTCGTCTGGAACGAGGACAAAAAAATCTGGGACGACTTCGACACCACACCGGCGTCGTGGGTCGAAGAGGAAGGGAAACACGCGTCGGCGTTTCAATGGTTGCAGGACGCGTGGACGCGGCTCGGGTTCGAGTTCGCGAAACTCCGCTGGGGTCAGAGCAACCTGCGGCTTTACCTGCTCATTGCCATCGTGCCGGGGCTGGCCGTGCTGTTTTACCAGATCGTTTTCCGTCGTGGGCGGCGACGGAAGAAAGCCGCCGGATTATCCGGCGCGGAAATCTTCAACTGGCCCGGGCTGGACTCGGAGTTTTATCAACTCGAAACGAAACTTGCCGAACGCGGCGTGGCGCGCGGCACGAGCGAACCGCTCAACGAATGGCTTACGCGCGTGGCGACGACGCCCGGCCTGACGGAATTGTGCGCGCCATTGCAGGAGATTTTGCGGCTACACTACCGCTACCGGTTTGATCCGCTCGGCTTGAGCGAGGTGGATCGTGATGTGTTGCGGCGGGAAGTGAAGGCGTGTTCGGAAAGTTTGAAGCGCGTTGAAGCGTTTACGTCAGCCCGCGAGGGCGAAAGACAATAACCCACCGTTTCAACGGTGGGAAAAAGACACACCGGACCAGCCAAGCCCCGGAGGGGCGAAAGAAACGTGGCGAGAATTTCTGTCGTCCCTGCGGGACTCGATTGGTTTGCCGACGCGAACCCAGCGATAAATCGCTGGGCTATTGTCTTTCGCCCTGACAGGCTGCGGTCGGTTGCGGCTTCGCCGCGCGGTGAATTTTTCTGGACGTGCCAGTTCTCCGGGCGCAGAGTCATAGACATGAAACGAAATAGGCGACAGACAATGTCGCCTACTTCTATGTAAAGCGGCATCGCACGCACCATGAATTCCAAGCGACCAAAGCCGAACATGTGGAAGCGGGTCATTGTGTCCATTGGAGCTGCCATGTGTCTCGGCATCGGTGGCCTGATGGGATTCGTTCCCGACGGCGATACATTCTTCCGTCAGTATGGCAAGTGGATGCTTTGCGCGCTTCTCGTTGCCGGTGGACTTTGGTTGCTTGTCATCGCACTGCGTGGCAACCGTAGCCAGACAGACAAGGCGCTCGACCAGATAAGCAGCGGACTGACGGGTGGATTATAAGATACATGCCACCTAATACGGAGATAGGCGACAAACGGTAGATTCAACTTCCAAACGGCAGTTCCACAATTCGCGCTCCGCTCTCGCCTGTATCGCTTCGCAATTTCAATTCAGTTCCCTCAGTGGTTGTTTCCCGTCGCACGTAGCCGAGCGCGATGTTCGCTTTGAGCGCCGGTGAGAAAATGGCGCTCGTGATGTGGCCGACTTCTTTGCCGTCTTTGAAAAGTTTATCGCCGCGCGCGGGGAGGGTTTTCAAATCGTCGGCGAGGCGCAGGCCGACGAGTTCGCGGTTCACGTGGCCGATGCTGTGGATGCGGTTGATGACTTCCTGGCCGATGTAGCAGCCTTTGCTGTAGCTCACCGCGTCCCGCAAAGCGGGACCGCACTCTAGCGGGAGGTTCGTCTCGTCCATGTCCGCGCCGAAGCGCGGGATGCCGGCCTCGATGCGCGCGGTCTCGTAGGCGGTAAGGCCGGCGGCGCGTCCGCCGAGGGACTTGGCGGCGGTGAGGAGTTTTTCGGCCAATGGGACTAATGCGACGGATGGGACGAATAGGTCGAAGCCGTCTTGGAGTGCGCCGGCAGAGCGCAGCGGCGACGGCGCTTTGGGATCACCAGTGACTTCGGCATCGGCAGCCAAAGCGGGGTCGCGCTTCGCTTGCCCCCGCAGTCCAAAAGCTTCGCAGGCAATACGCGGGCGGTTCATCAAATAGATTTCACCGAGGGTCGGATCGGAGATTTTGATGGAGTTGAATGGCTTCGCCGGCAATTCGGTGAGCAAACCCAACGCGCGCACGACGGCTTCGGCTTTCGGACCTTGCACGCTGAACAGGCCGTAATGCGGCGCGACATCCACCACCTGCACGTCGTCGGCGACGATGTATTTCTCCAAGCGCTCGGTGACGGTGCGCGTGAGGCCCGGCTCGAAGTCGAGGAGGAGTTCGTCCTGCAAAACAAAAATGTTCAGGTCGCTTTGCATCTTGCCCTTCGCCGTGGTGAGCGCGGCGTAACAACCTTCGCCGCGGCGAAGTTTCTTCACGTCGTTCGTGACTTGGCCGTGGAGAAAGCGCCCGCGATCCGCGCCGAGCAAACACACGCGGCTGCGGAAGCTGAGGTCGAACACGGCGGCGGTTTCGCGGAGCGCGGCGTGCTCGGCCAGGGCGTCGCCGTAGTCCGCCACGGCTTCTGCATCATTCACGGTCGTGAATCGCGCGCCGAGGCGGGCGTGAAATTCGTGGAGCGCTAGACTCATCGGCAGGATGATGGCTGGCAAAACCAGCTTTTGCAAATGGGACGGATTGGACGAATGGGACCGATGGGGCCAGCTCGATGATTTGTTCAGGTTGCCGGGCAGCGCGGAGACTGGTTAACTGAGCGCATGAAAACCATTCCCGCTTTGAACCGCCGAGACTTCCTCAAAAAAACCGCCAGGGTTGCGCTGGCGGCGGCGTTGCCGGCGGCAACTTCGCTCGCCGCACCGGCCGATAGGAAAAAACTGCCGTGGAAATTCTGCGCGTTCGAGAAGCCGCTGCTGTTTTTGAATTACGATGAGACGGCGGAGCTGTTCGCGGAACTTGGCTTTGACGGCATCGAGGCGGCGGTACGACCGGGCGGGCATGTGTTGCCGGAGCGCGTGGAGGAGGATTTGCCAAAATTCGTCGAGGCGCTGAAGAAACGCGGGTTGGCGATCACCGTGCTGACCTCGGGGATCAACAGCGTTTCGCAGCCGCACACGGAAAAAGTTTTGCGCACGGCTGCGAAGCTCGGCATCCAACGGTATCGGATGGACTGGTGGCGTTACGATCTGGAGAAGCCGATCCAGACGCAGCTCGACGCGTTGCGGCCGAAACTCAAGGAGTTGGCAGCGCTGAATCGTTCGCTCGGTGTGACCGGGCTTTATCAGAATCACTCGGGCGCAAACATGGTCGGGGCGGCGGTGTGGGATATTTACAGTCTCGTGCGCGAGCACGACGCGAAGGACGTTGCGTTGGCGTTCGACATCCGGCACGCGACGGTGGAGAGCGGACTCTCGTGGCCGACGTTGTTCCAATTGGTGAAGACGCACGTGGGCGTGGCGTATTTCAAGGACTTCACCTGGGACGGGAACAAAGTGAAGAACGTGCCGCTGAGCGAAGGGCGCGTGGACAAGAAATACGCGGCGATGTTGAAGGAAAGCGGCTTCGCCGGACCTATTTCGCTGCACGTCGAGTACGGTGAGAGTGGCAAAGAGAAAAAGTTTTTTGCCGACGCTTTCCGGAAGGATTTCGCGACGTTGCGCGGCTGGCTGGCGTAATTCTCCGGTCGGGAGTTCTGCGGAAAAGCGCGGGAAATCCGGGCTTGAATTCGACTCCCGCCCGGCTACCTTGCGCCCTCCTTAAATCATTGCATCTAACAATTATGAGCGCAGGAAAAATCGTGGTTTGCGGCGGCGGCGGTTTCATCGGCGGACATCTGGTCGCAGATCTGTTGAAGCAGGGTCACAACGACATCCGGGCGGTGGACATCAAGCCGTTCGACGAGTGGTATCAAAAATTTCCCGAGGTCGAAAATCTCCAGTTCGATCTGCAGGAAAAGGAAGCGTGCGAGAAGGCGACGAAGGGCGCGGCGCACGTCTATAACCTCGCGGCGGACATGGGCGGGATGGGCTTCATCGAGAACAACCGCTGCCTCTGCATGTTGTCGGTGCTCATCAACACGCATCTGCTGATGGCGGCGAAGAAGTTCGGCGTGCAGCGATATTTTTACGCGTCGTCGGCGTGCGTCTATAACGCCGACAAGCAGCGCGATGAAAATGTGACCGCGCTGAAGGAAGAGGACGCTTATCCCGCGATGCCGGAGGATGGTTACGGCTGGGAAAAACTTTTCAGCGAGCGCATGTGCCGTCATTACCGCGAGGACTTCGGCGTGCAGACGCGGATGGCGCGATTCCACAATGTTTATGGTCCGCTCGGCACGTGGGATGGCGGGCGCGAGAAGGCGCCGGCGGCGATGTGCCGCAAGGTGATCCAGGCGAAGCTCTCCGGGAAACCGGAGATCGAAATCTGGGGCGACGGACATCAGACGCGGAGCTTCATGTTTATTGACGACTGCTTGAAGGGCACGCAGATGTTTCTGCACGGCGACGTGACGGACGCATTGAATCTCGGCAGCAACGAACTCGTGAGCATCAACCAGCTCGCGGACATGGTCGAGAGCATCGCGGGCGTGAAGCTCAAGCGCAGTTACAATTTGAAAGCGCCGAAGGGCGTCAACGGCCGCAACAGCGACAACACGCTCATCAAAAAACTTTTCGGCTGGGAGCCGGGCACGCGCCTGCGCGACGGGATGGAGAAGACTTACGCGTGGATTTACGACGAGATCAAGCGTAACGCGAAGAGCCGGTGAGAGGGCGGCGACGACGGACCGGCCCACGGGCGCAAATTTGATTGAGCAGAATCCGCCGATTCGGTATCCACTACTCTGGACATAAGACGCAGATGAGCGACCCGAACACAGCGGCGGCGGACAACAACAGCGGCGGCGATGGTTTCGCGGCGCGCTGGCGGCGTTTGCCGAACAAGGAACTGTTCTTTCCGCTCCTCGCGGCGTGGCTGCTGTTCTTCCATTTTCTCGGCAACTCCACATTCGGCTACGTGGACACGCCGTCGCTGTTCCATTGGATGTACAATGCCTACAACAGCACCAGCCCGACCGCGGATGACGGGCACGGCAACCTGATTCCGTTCGTGGTGCTGGGGCTGTTCTGGTGGAAGCGGAAGGAACTGCTCGAACTACCGCTGGCGACCTGGTGGCCGGGCATCCTGCTGGTGGCGGTCGCGGTCGTGATGCACGTCGTCGGTTATCTCGTTCAGCAACCGCGCGTTTGCATCATGGCGTTGTTCGCCGGGATTTATGGTTTGATGGGACTGGCGTGGGGCGTGAGATTTTTGAAGGCTTCATTTTTTCCGTTCTTCCTGCTCCTCCTCATGGTGCCGCTGGGATCGCTGACCGAGCCGGTGACATTTCCGCTGCGGTTGATGGTGAGCAAGATCGTGGCGTTCATCTGCAATCACGTCCTCGCGATTTCTGTCCTCAGCCAGGGCACGAGCCTGCGCAGCCCGATGGGCTACCAATACGAAGTCGCCGCCGCGTGCAGCGGCATTCGCAGTCTCGTGGCGATCGCGGCCATCGCGATCATTTACGCGTTCATGGTTTTTCGCCAGTGGCCGCTGCGGCTGGTGTTGCTGGCGTCCGCCATTCCGCTGGCGGTGATCGGGAATACGTTTCGCATGATGGTGATCGTGCTAGCGGCGGAGTTCGGCGGACAAAGCGCGGGGAACCGGGCGCACGAAAGCGCGTTCTGGAGTCTGCTGCCGTACGTGCCGGCGATCATCGGGTTGATGTTGCTCGGGCGTTGGCTGGAAAAATTGCAGGATCGGAAGGCGAAAAAGAGTTCTGAAACCAGCGGAGAGGTGAAGCCGGCATGAACAAGCAGAAAATCATTTTGATGCTGGTGTCGCTGGCGTTGATCGGCGGCGGCGCGGGTGTGCTCGTGCAGTTGAAGGCGAAGCAAAAGCTCGGCGACCCGGGCGTGAAGTGCGACGCCATCCCCGACGGCAAGAATCTCCACGTGCGGTTGCCGGAACTGGTGTTGCGGTACCAGTCCGAGGAGATTCCGCAGGAGGCCATCGTCACCAACACACTGCCGCGCGATACGAGCTACGGCCAGCGCCATTATTTTCGGAAGGACGAGCCCAACGACTGGTTGCGAATGAGCGTCGTGCTCATGGGCACCGACCGCACGAGCATGCACAAGCCGCAGTACTGTCTCGAAGGCGCGGGCTGGAAGATTGACAACGCCGCCTCGTCGGAGACGAAGATTCCGATCGCGCGCCCGCAACCGTACGATCTGCCCGTGATCAAACTGCTCGCCACGCGCACGTTTCAAAACACCAACGGCGCGACGATCACCTACCGCGGCATCTACATTTACTGGTTCGTGGCGGACGGCGCGTTGAGCGGCGACAAGTCCGGCGGCGAACGCATGTGGTGGATGGCGAAAAACCTTTTGCAGACCGGCGTGCTCCAGCGCTGGGCTTACGTGTCGTGCTTCAGCATCTGTCTGCCGGGGCAGGAGGAAGCGACATTCGAGCGCATGAAAACTTTTCTGGGCGCGGCGGTGCCGGGGTTTCAACTCACCCCGAAGCCGCCGGCATCCCCGCTGTCGGTGAATCCGTGAAGCTGTCGCCTCAGAAAGAATTCTCCGCCGGTTCGCGCGTGCGCCCGCAGGAGGAATGAGATTGCAACCGTAGATTTATGCTGCGTCGCCACCGCCAGATCCGGATGCAAATCCATCAGTTGATGGACGCGTGTCTGTTTGCGGGCGCGTTCTGGCTGGCGTACGAGATCCGGGCGAGCGACCTCGGCACCGAGTTGTTCAAAACCTCTGTCCAGCCGTTCACGGAATACGTCTGGTTTTACATGCTGCTGATTCCGGCCGCGCCGCTGGTGCTGGAGTCGCAGGGTTTTTATGACCGGGCGATGCTCGGGCTGCGGCAGGCGACGCTCTGGCCGCTTTTCAAAGGTTGCGCGTTTCTCACGCTGGGCCTGGTATTCGTGCTGTTCTTTGTGCGGTTTCCAGCGGCGCGCGGCGTGATGATCATGTTCGGCTTCATCAGCTTCCTGCTCGTGTGGGCCAAGGAGGAGGCCTTCCGGTTCGTGTACCGCGGCAAGATTTCACAGCCGCATTATCAGCGCCGCGTCCTGCTCGTCGGGCCGGCGGAGGAAACGGCCCGCATCGGCGCGCAGGTCAAGGCGCATCCCGAGTTGAACGCGACGGTGGTGGGCCAGTTCGACCTGAACTCCACTCCGCTGCCGGAACTGGTCAACGCGTTGCATGACCACTCGGTCAGCGCGGTGATCGTGAGCGCGCGGCACACTTATTTTGAACAAGTCGAGGCCGTCATCAGCGCGTGTGAGGTCGAGGGCGTGGAGGCGTGGCTGGTGGCGGACTTCTTCCGCACGGCGATTTCGCGGATGAGCTTCGATGATTTTTATGGCCAGCCGGTCATGGTGTTCTGCTCCGTGCCGGAGACGTCGTGGCGATTGCTGGTCAAGCAGACGATTGATTACCTCGGCGCACTGCTCGCGGTGATCGTCCTGGCGATCCCGATGGGCATCGTGGCTATTTTGATCAAGTTCACGTCGCCCGGGCCGGTGTTGTTCCGGCAGATGCGCTCCGGCCTCAACGGCTCGCCGTTCACGATTTACAAATTCCGCACGATGGTCACCAACGCCGAGCAGTTGAAGCACGAACTCGAAGCCATGAATGAAATGCGCGGCCCGGTCTTCAAGGTCTCCGCCGACCCGCGCATCACCGCCGTCGGCAAGTGGCTGCGCCGTTTCAGCATTGATGAGTTGCCGCAATTCTTCAACGTGCTGCGCGGCGAGATGAGCCTCGTCGGCCCGCGCCCGTTGCCCGTGGACGAGGTCAGACGCTTCAACGACCCCGCGCATCGCCGCCGGCTCAGTGTGCGACCGGGCATCACCTGCCTGTGGCAGGTCAGCGGACGCAGCGAGATCACCGATTTTCACGACTGGGTGCGGCTGGATCTCGAATACATTGACCACTGGTCGCTCTGGCTGGATTTCAAAATTCTGCTGCGCACACTGCCCGCGGTCTTGCGCACAACGGGAGCGAAGTGAGCGCCGCTGATGAAAATTCCAAGCACCAAGCACCAAGCTTCAGAGAAATTCCAAAAACCAATCTCCAAACGGGCGCGGTGGTGTTTTGGGTTTGAGGTTTGGTGTTTCTCTGGAGCTTGGAGCTTGGAATTTGGAGCTTCCGCCTCCGCCAAAAATGCCAAATAAAATCAAAACTGTCCGTCGCCCCACCTCCGTCGTCACTGGGGCCGCCGGCTTCCTCGGTTCGCATCTCACCGATTTGCTGCTCGCGCGCGGGCATCGCGTCATCGGCATTGATAATTTCATCACGGGCAGCGTGGACAACATCGCGCACCTGGCCGGCAATCGGAATTTCAAATTCATCCAGCAGGACGTGACCGAGTTTTTGTTTCTCAACGAGCCGGTGAACTACGTCTGGCACTTCGCTTCGCCCGCGAGCCCGGTGGATTATCTCGAATTCCCGATCCAGACGTTGAAGGTCGGCTCGCTCGGCACGCACAAGGCGCTCGGCTTGGCGAAGGAAAAAGGCGCGCGCTTCCTCATCGCCTCGACCTCGGAGATTTACGGCGACCCGCTCGTGCATCCGCAGACCGAGGAATACTGGGGCAACGTCAACACCATTGGCCCACGCGGCTGTTACGATGAAGCCAAGCGCTTCGCCGAAGCGATGACGATGGCTTACCATCGCGAGCACAAAGTTGCGACCCGCATCGTCCGCATCTTCAACACCTACGGCCCGCGCATGAGATTGCACGATGGCCGCGTGGTGCCGGCGTTCATCAGCCAGGCGCTCACGAACAAGCCCATCACCGTTTTCGGCGACGGCAAACAGACGCGCAGCTTTTGCTACGTCTCGGATTTGATCGAAGGCATCTACCGATTGATGATGAGCAACTACTCGCTGCCCGTGAACATCGGCAACCCGGTCGAGTTGACCATGGTGCAGTTCGCCGAGGCGATCATCAAAGCCACGAAGTCGCGCAGTAAAATCATGTTCAAACCGCTGCCGCAGGACGATCCCAAGCAGCGCAAGCCCGACATCACCAAGGCGCGGAAACTTTTGAAGTGGGAGCCGAAAGTGAAACTCGCCGACGGACTGGCGAAGGCGATCAATTACTTTCACGGAAAAGTTTGACGCGATTTCGCCTTCGCGTTGCTTCGCGGCGGCGCGTCAACTACGCTTCGCGCCCATGACGCGGCTGGTTTTATTCGACATTGACGGCACGCTCGTCCACACGGGCGGTGCGGGCATCAAGGCTTTTGCGAAGGTGTTCGCCACTGAGTTCAACGCCCACAACGGCGTCGAGCAGATCAAATTCGCCGGGCGCACGGATGTAAATCTCGTCCGCGAGTTCTTCGGGCAGCACAAGATTCCCGCGACGCCGGAAAACTTTTTACGCTTCTTCGAGCGATACGTTCACCACCTTGAACACATTCTCGCCGACAGCCACAAGGTCGAATGTCCCGGCGTCCGGCAAATGATCAACGGTCTGCGCGCGCTGCCGCAACCGCCCGTCATCGGTCTCCTCACGGGCAACATCCGGCTCGGCGCGGAGATCAAGCTGCGCGCGTTCAATCTCTGGCGGGAATTTGAAACCGGTGCCTTCGCCGACGATCACGAGGAGCGCGATCAAATCGCCCACGCCGCCCACCGTCGCGGCAGCCGGTTGCTCAAGCGCGAACTGCGCGGCGAAGAAATTGTCGTCATTGGTGATACGCCATTGGACATCCGCTGTGGCCGGGCGATCGGCGCGAAAGTTTTGGCGGTCGCGACTGGCGGCGCCACGCTGCCTGAATTGAAACAACACGCGCCGGATTGGGCGGTGAACGATTTGACGGAGGTGACGGCGCAGGAAGTGGCGGGGCGGTGACGGGTCCGTGTTGCGTGTTGGGTCAAGCAGCCGGGGACGCGCCTTCAATACTTGACGCAATACGCAACACGCAAAACGGTTCAGTGCCGGTGCGGTCCGCCGCGGCCACAACCACAGCCGGTTTTCGGTACCGCGCACGAAGTCGGCGCCTTCGCTGCGGGTGCGCCCGCCATTGCCGAGGCGAACGTGGAAAATTTCTTCGCCAGCTTCGTCGAACCGCAGTGCGGGCACTTCGTTCCCTTCCAGTCGGCGGCACGGACCAGAATCTCGCTGTCCTGCTCGCACTTCTCGCAATGAAATTCGTAAATCGGCATGACGAAAGAATAGCGACAGCCGCCGCTAATTCAAGCCGCGACGATTACGCGCGCCAGCGTCTTGGAGTGCGGTGGCTGGCGGGGAACGGGGCTGACACCGCTTTCCTTGCGCGTCACCACACCGGTTGCTCCCACGATGCCGAAAGCGGTGTGTGCCCTCGCCCCTCACCCACCGCACTCCAAGACGCTGGCGCGCGAACGGGTGCCGTTGGTGTCACGCGCGCTTCGGAAATTTCACCAGCGCCAGCCCGCCGCAGTCCGCGCACTGGCCGTCCGCCGACGTGAACTGCGCCTCGCAGCGCGGGCAGTACGCGCGGCACGATTCGTCGAGCGGCGCGGGCGCGCGGCACAGCGAATCCGGTTCGAGGCCGGCTTGCTTGAGAAATTTTTCCGCGGCGGCACGCAGCGCGTTGCGACCGTGAAGTTCCGTGGCTTTGACTTCCGGTTTTTCGTCCGGGCAAACGGGCAACGCCGGGTGGCGGAGGTCGAGCAACACGCGGCGCGCGAATTCGCGGAAATCTTTTTCCGCGAGCAACACCTTGGCCGGCGCGAGGGGGTGGAACGACTCGAAGAGCGGGCGCAGCAACGCGTCGTGCGCGCGCGTGGCCGTGACGGGCGCGAGCAGGATGGTGAGCGTGTGCGTGAAACGTTCGTCCCCGGCCTTCGGAAAAAGCTGGAAGTGCGCGCGGCGGAAAAAGAATGCCGTCGTGGCCGTCAACGCGAGCAAACCGAGCAACAGGTTCAGCCAAGTCGCGCGCAGCCCGAATTGCCAGATCAGAACCGGCGCGAAAGCGACGAGATAAACGAACAGCACATTGCTCAACAACCGCACCGGCTTTGCGGGCGGCAGCGCTTCCTGCCAGCGGCGCTCAACGGTTTTTGCATCCAGCGTGTCGCGCAGAAGTTCCGCGATGGCCGGCTCGCGCTGGGCGGGTTTCAATTTCGCCAGCCGCTGTAAATCTTCCGCGAGCTGGTTCGCCCGGCTGAGCGAGAACAGCGACAGAAAAACTTCTCCGTTCACGAGCACTTTGCGTCCGCGCGCGCGGACTTGGCGCACGTCATTCCACGCGATGAAACGTCCGCTTTGCGCCGCGCGACCGGCGGGATTCACATTGGTGGCGACGAACGCGAGCACGCCATCCGACGAGAGCGAGAGGGGAAATTGATTCGCGGTCACGAACCAGCCGAGTGGTGGCAGCGGCGCCGCGAAGATGAAACCGCCGCGTTGGTTTCCGATCAGCGCGCCGGGGTGAAACAGTTGCCAGCCGCGACCAAACCACGAGGAGAACGCGACCGAGCCGCGCCGCAACCAACACGCGCACTCCCAGCCGTAGAGCACGGCCAGCACGACGAACAGCAACTGCACATCGCTCATGCGGCGCGCGCCCGGTCAGCGCAGTCAATCGTCGCTCTTGCGGCCGAAGAGGCGGCCGAAGAATTTCTTGAAGAATGCGGCGACGGCGACCACCGCGACGATGATGAGCTTGAAACCTTTTTTGAGCAGCACGGCCAGCCACGCGAACAACCCGAGCTTGGCCGCGCCCACCGCCGCCCCGCCGATGACGAGCGCGGCGAGGCCGACTTTCGCGATCTTGTCGCCCGGCTTGTACTCGGCGTACGATTGGCCGGTCGTGAATTTGTGATTGGCGAGCACTTGTTTGAATTGTGGCATTGTCTTGGTCAGGTTTTCCGGCTCGCATACGAGCACTAATTCCATCACACCCTTGCGACCGAGGAGGCGGGTGTTGTAATTGAGAAATTCGTGCCCACCGCTGGAAGCGCGGATCGCCCACGTGAGGTTGTGGGTTTCGGTGTCGTATTTAGGTTCCTGAAGCCAGCCGATGATTTCAAGGGGAGGCTCGCCGCTGGCCTTGCGTTGCTTATTTTCTTCGACGGCACCTCTTTTGTAAGAATCCAACAATTTAGCGGCGTCGAGTTTATCTTTGTCGTCGTCTTTTACGTAACCAATGTCGTCGAACTCGAAGAACACCGACCAATCTCCGTTTGCTGGATGGATATACCCCAACTCCCTTCCGGTGGGCGTCTCGCCCATCTTCTTTACCATAGCTTTCGTAAGTTTCGCATCGAGGAATATGAAGCCCGTTGGTACTTCGACTTGAGCAACAGTTCCCAACTTTCCGATGCCGGGACCGCTTAACATGCCCGGCACCTTGGCGTCGTCTTGGGCTTGTAGAGGCAGGAAGCCAGCGGCAACCAGCAGGGCGGCGGCGAAGAAGCTAATTTTTTTCATGATACCTTTCTGGCTTAATCGGCATTGGTCGAAATCTGCGGAACGACGCGTCTCGTTTACTCCCGATGCGGGCGGAAGGTCAAGGCCATTGCGCGGCAAGGGAAAATTATTTCTTCACGCCGCGCAGATGTTCGTCGAACCAGTCGGCGAAGATTTCCTCGTCCTTCACCATGTCGGGCCAGCCGTGGAGTTTGCCTTCGCGCACAATCAGTTTCGCCGTCGCGCCGGTCTCCTGACTGCGCTCCACGAATTTCTCCGCCTGGTAAATCGGCACGAGTTTGTCGGCGTCGCCGTGGATGATGAGGATGGGTGGCTGGTTCGAGTGGATAAAATAAATTGGCGAAACCTCGCGGCCGAGTTTCTGTCGTTCCTCGGCGGTGTCCGAGCGCGGGCCGAAACCGGTTTTGAAATCCTTGAGCGTGCCGACGCCGACGGCATCTTCGCCGGGCTGGCTGTAATTCAGAAAATCCGTCGGCGGAAAGAAACAGGCGACGCATTGAATTTCACTGCTCTCGCGATCAACCGGGTCTTTGGCGTCGGCTTTGCCCTTGTCGCCCTTCACCGCCATGGTCAGCGACAAGTGCCCGCCCGCGCTGCCGCCGGTGATGCCGAGTTTGTCCGCGTTGACGCCGTACTTCTCGGCGTTGTGCCGGATGAAGCGGATCGCGCGATGGATGTCCGGCACGATTTCAGTGACGTTGAACTTCGGATTCGAGCCATGCACGACGGTGAAGACCGTGTAGCCGCGATCCAGAAACGGCCGGTAGTAACCGGGATTGATCGCTTCGTGCGACGAGAACCAGCCGCCGCTGACCATGAAGGCGATGCCGTAGCCGTTGGGTTTCTTCGGCTGAAAAACATCCAGCGTCAGCGCGGTGCCGAATTTGCGGCCGTAAATCACGTCCTCGGTGCGGGTGAAAGCGGGTGCGTCGGCGGCTTGCGCGAACGGGGCGAAAGCGAACGTCGCGAGGAACAGTCCGGTCAGAAGAATTTTTCTCATGCTGGCTTCGTCAAGTTGAAGGTTGATTCACGCCGGCGAGATAAACCTCGCTGGCCGCGCCGTGAATATGCTAATTCGTCCCCGCTGTAAAACGAAATGCAACTGATGCTGCGAATCTGTCCGTTGTTACGCCGGCTGACCGGCCTCGCGCTCGTCGGTGTTTTCACGACGGCGTTCGCGGCGCGCGGCGAAAACCAGGCCTACGTCGTCAAACGCAACGACACGCTCTACGCCATCGCGCGGCGCTTCGAGATTTCACCCGGACAACTCGCCGCCCGCAACGGCCTCTCGCGCGAGACGCAGGTTTACGTCGGCCAGAATCTGATCGTGCCCGTGAAATCCGCCGCGCCGGCACCGCCGCCGCCGCCGGCCGCGCGCGCGGAGTTCACCAGCGCCCTCCAACGCGCCGTGGACAGGGCGTCCGTTTCGCCGGGCCGCTGGAAATTCATCGTCATCCATCACAGCGGCGTGGGTGAGGGCAATCTGAAATCCACCGATCGCTACCATCGCGAGGAGCGCCACATGGAGCACGGGCTGGCGTATCACTTTCTCATCGGCAACGGCAACGGCATGGGCGACGGCGAGGTCGCCGTGGGCAATCGCTGGAAGGAACAGCTCGACGGCGGGCACTTGCGCAGCGAGGAACAGAACAAAATCGCGCTCGGCATCTGTCTCGTCGGAAATTTCGACGAGAAGAAACCGACGGAGAAACAATTGCGCAGCCTGGAGACTTTGATCCGCTCGTTGATGAAGCGCTGCAACCTCACCGCCAGCGCGGTGAAGACGCACCAGCAGATCAACATCGTCCGCACCGAGTGTCCCGGAAAAAAATTCCCGACGAGTTCGTTTCTGGCGAAACTGAAAAGATCCGGGAGTTGAGCGCGCTTGCCACGCCTTTGTGCTGGACGTAAGGTGGTCTGGTCATGCAGCCCATCGTCAATCTGGAAGAGCATCCCGGCAAAGTGGTCGGGCAACGCAGGGTTACGCTGGCAGACTACGACCGGCTGGTGGACCAGAGCACAGCCATTGAACCCAAGCTGCCGTTTCCCAAAGGAGTTTTTCGTTTCCGCTCGCACGCGGAAGCTGATGCATGGACGAACAAACACATGATGGACGCGGCGCTGAAGAAAGCTCGCGCCCGCCGAAGCGAGACGACTTAAGCCGCCTTTGCGGGGAGTTGAACCGGCGCGGCGCGCGTTACCTCGTGGTGGTCGGATTCGCGATCATTGAGGCCGGCTATCTGCGTTTGACGACGGACATTGACCTGCTCGTGGATACGAGTCTTGAAAACGAAAGCCGTGTATTCGCCGCGTTACGAACGCTCCCCGACCAGGCCGTCAACGAACTTGATCCGGGTGACATTGATCGCTTCACCGTTGTCCGCGTCGCCGACGAAATTCTCGTGGACTTGATGAAAAGCGGCTGTGGGCTGGATTACGCCGAGGCTAGCAAGGACGCGGTGATTCGCGAAGTGAATGGCGTAAGCATTCCGTTCGCCTCACCTCAAACCCTCTGGCGTATGAAGCAGACCCACCGTGAGAAAGACATTCCCGACCGGCTGTTCCTGAGACAACTGCTGGAGGCGCAGGGAATCCGGGTTGAAGAATCGCGCGGACCAAAAACGGAAGGTTTGCGCGCGTGGCTCACTCGTCTCTTCGGCGGCAGCGATTGACAAGTTCAGACGTTGAACTTGAACAGCAACACGTCGCCATCTTTCACGACGTATTCCTTGCCTTCCATCCGGTAAAGTCCCTTCTCGCGCGCCGCCGCGACCGAGCCGCAATTGATCAAGTCGTCATAGGCCACGGTTTCGGCCTTGATGAACCCGCGCTCGAAGTCGGAATGGATAACGCCCGCGGCTTTCGGCGCGGTGTCGCCGGCGTGAATCGTCCAGGCGCGAACTTCCTTTTCGCCCGCAGTGAAATAAGTCCGCAGCCCGAGCAGATGATACGTCGCGCGGATGAGTTTCCCGACGCCGCTCTCGTCCACGCCGAGTTCCTTCAGAAATTGTGTCGCTTCGTCCGGCGACAAATCAACCAGGTCGCTTTCGATCTGCGCGCTGATGACGACGGCTTCGCAGGCGAGGTGCGTCTTCACGTAGTCACCGACTTTCTGGACGAACGGATTCTTTTCACCTTGCGCGAGGTCGGATTCCTTCACGTTGCAGGCGAAGATCGTCGGCTTGTCGGTGAGCAGGAAGAAGGCTTTGGAAATCACCTTTTCCTCCGGCGTGAGCGTGACCATGAGCGCGGGCTTGCCAGTGTCGAGCGTCGGTTCGAGTTTTTTCAACACGGCTTCCTCGGCCAGCGCTACCTTGTCGCCGCGCTTGGCGTCCTTGCCGATTTTCTCGAGCCGCTTCTTCACCGTTTCCAGATCGGCGAGGACGAGTTCGGTGTTGATGACCTCGATGTCGCGCACCGGATTCACGGTGCCCGTGACGTGATGAATGTCCGCGTCCTCGAAGCAACGCACGACCTGCACGATGGCGTCCACCTCGCGGATGTGCGTGAGAAATTTATTCCCCAGACCCTCGCCCTGGCTCGCGCCTTTCACCAGGCCGGCGATGTCCACGAACTCGATCGCCGCCGGGATGACGACGTTGGTCTTCGCGATCTTTTGCAACGCGTAAAGCCGCGCGTCCGGCACGGTGACGATGCCGATGTTGGGATCAATGGTGCAAAAGGGATAATTTGCCGCCTCCGCTTTGCGGGTGCGGGTGACGGCGTTGAACAAGGTGGACTTGCCCACGTTGGGCAGTCCGACGATTCCGGCTCTCAGCATAATTTTTGGCCGCATAGCAACGCAGAGAACGGTCGCAATGGAAAGCAAATCTTTGGCGGCGCGGAGTTGTTCCGGCGTCACGCTTGACCGGCTTCGGCCCACTGCCTAGTATCCGCTTCGTTCCGATGAAAACCATTCGCGCTCTTCTGGTGGCGGTCGCACTCGCGGGCCTCGGCCTGTCGGTGCGCGCGCAAACCATCAACGGCATCAAAGCCATCGTCCACGATTCCGTCGTCACGTTTCAGGAAGTGGAAACCTACACCGCCGAGGCGGCGAAGGTTTTGGAGCGGCAATATCGCGGCCAGCCCGCGGTGCTCGAGCGCGAAGTGGAAAAGACCCGCATCGAGAACCTCGAGGAACGCCTCGAACGCCAGCTCATCCTGCACGATTTCAAGACCGGCGGTTACAACATCCCCGAGGCGATCCTCCAGGAGGCCGTGGACGAGGATATCCGCAGCGGGTTCGGAGGCCGCGAGAAACTGATCAAGACGTTGCAAGCGCGCGGCATGACCTACGAAAAATTCCGCCAGCAGGCCCGCGAGAACATCATCATCACGGCGCTTCGCGGAAAGAACATCTCACAAGAAATCGTTGTCTCGCCCCACCGGATCGAGAGTTATTACCTTGCGAACCGCGACAAGTACAAAGTCGAGGACGAAGTGAAGCTGCGCATGATCGTGTTGAACAAGCCGGTGGAATCAGAAGCCGGCTCCGTCCGCAAACTGGCCGGCGAGATCCGCGCCAAGATCAAGGAAGGCGCGGCATTTTCCCAGATGGCCGACATCCATTCCCAAGGCACGCAACGCCGCGAAGGCGGGCTGTGGGGCTGGGTGGAAAAATCCGTGCTGCGCCCGGAACTCGCCGCCGCCGCGTTCGCGATGAAGCCCGGCGAATTGAGCGACGTGCTGGAGGCCGGCAACGCCGTCTATCTCATGTTGGTCGAGGACAAACGCGCGGCGCACACCAAGGCGTTGAGCGAAGTCCGCGATGACGTCGAGCAGACCCTGCGCTCGGTAGAGCACAAGCGGCTCGAAAAAGATTGGATCGAACGGCTGAAGAAGAAGACGTTCATCCGCTATTTTTGAAAGCGGTTCTGGCCGTGGCCGCAGCGACGCGGGTTGGTTTTTCCGTCCACTGACATGACCAATTGGATCGGCATCACCCTCGGCGACGTCACCGGCGTCGGCCCGGAGGTCACGCTCAAAGCCCTTGCCGCCGGCGCGAACGACGATGACACCCGCTATCTCCTGATCGGCGACGCCGGTTACGCGCGCCGGCTCAGTCAGAAGCTTGGACTCAATCTCCCGCTGCAAACCTTCGGCGGCTGGAAGGAACCGGGGCGCTTCTTCATTTCCAATCCACTGTCGGAGCCGCTCGCCGAAGATTTGCTCGAAGGTTCGCCGCCCGCCGCGCGCGCCGCGATCGCGGCTTTGCAAGCCGGCGCGGAACATTGCCTCCGCCACGAACTCGACGCCCTCGTCACCGCGCCCGTCCACAAGGCGAACATCGTCCGCGCCGGGCATGCATTCGTCGGCCAGACGGAATTTCTTTCGCAGCTCGCCGGCACGAACCGCACCGCGATGATGCTGCTCGGCCAGGATTCACAAGGCCGCTGGTTGCGCGTCGCGCTCGTCACCACGCACATCCCGCTCAAGCTCGTCGCGCAACAACTCACGCGCGAGAAAGTGGAGCTCGCCATCGAACTCGCCGCGCAATCCTGCCGCGACCTCGGCCTCGCCCGCGCGCGCGTCGCCGTCTGCGGCCTCAACCCGCACGCCGGCGAAAGCGGCACGATGGGCGACGAGGAACAAACCACCATCGGCCCCGCCGTGCTCGCCTCGCAGCGCCGCGGCCTCGATGTCGTCGGCCCGCTGAGTGGCGACACGGTTTTCCATCACGCGCTGCACGGCGAATTCGACGCCGTCGTGGCGATGTATCACGATCAAGGTTTGGCGCCGCTGAAAGCCGTCGCGTTCGAGACCGGCGTGAACTGGACGCTCGGCCTCCCGTTCATCCGCACCTCGCCCGACCACGGCACGGCCTACGACATCGCGGGCCGCGGCATTGCAAATCCGTCGAGCATGATTGCGGCGTTGCGGCTGGCGAAACAACTCGCACGGAAGAGCTAATGAAAACCGCAGCCATTGCGCTGGTCATCGCCGCTTTGAGCGCGGCATTGGTGTGGCAGCTTGTCCGCGCGAAGCGGCTGCTCGATGAGAATGCCATTTTACGTGCTCAAGTTGAAACGGCTTCAGCGCTGACTGCGGAGAAGGAGCGACTCTCAAATCTGGTGGCGCAAGCCGCTGCGAGCCAGCCGATTTCCGAAGAACAATTTCAGGAATTGCTCCGGCTGCGGGGTGAAGTCGGCGTGCTCCGAAAACAGAAGGCGGAAGTTGAGAAACTACACGCGGAAAATCGTCAGTTGCTGGCCGCAACGGGACAGCCGCTTCAGTCGCCGGGCCAGACGATGTCAGATTTCGTTCCGAAGGAGTCTTTCACAAACGTCGGATACGCCACGCCGGAAGCCGCCTTTCAGACATTCTCGTGGGCTTGGCAACAAGGCGATACGAAATCAATTCTAGCCAGTGTTTCCGCCGAGGGTCGTGCTCGCATGGAAGCGGACTGGTCAAAAAAAACCGAAGCTGAATTGGCAGCACAATTTCACAACGAACACTCGAGCAATTACACTGGCCACCGTATCGTAAACCGGAAAGAGATTTCTTCGGATGAGGTGCTCTTTTCAGTCTATATCGGCGGGGAGGAAGAGTCGTTTCACAAATTCAGAATGAAGCGGTATGGTAACGAGTGGAAGCTCGCGGGCGGCGACAAAGATTAGTCCCCCGGCTTCAACTCCCCCACGTCGTGCGGCACGGCTTTGCGAAAGATCGGCATCAGGTGTTCTCCCCGTCGTGAAGCAAATTTTTCAAAAAATCAGGATGCCGCCGCTCATGCACCAAGCCGAGAAAGTATATCGTATCACCTTGAATCTGATAGCAGATGAAAAACGGAAAGGGTTTTTCGTGCGGCGGCAGGGAAATCCGTGCGGACCGACGTGATCGCCGCCTTGCCACCGGATGATTTCACGCGTCTGTCACGCCACGCGTTCGTGAAAGGCACTCGCCAGTCGTTCGGAAATCTCGCGGTATTTCGCTTGCTCCCGGAGCAGGTCGGCGCGGAACTGCCGGCTGAAAATCGCCTTCACTGCTCGCGGTTGAAAACTTCTTTGAAGGACAGGCCCGCATCCTTGCCGGAAACCAAATCTGCCAACCGCTGTCGGAGGTCGGCTTTGATCTCGGCATCAGTGCGCGGGTCATCGTCGAGGCTTTGGATCAACAGTCGGGCAAGGTCCGCGCGCTCGGCAGGTGACAGTGAGAGCGCTTCTTCAGCCACGTCGAGATTCGTGAGTGCCATGCGGTGAAGTTAGCCGTTGGGCCAGACAACGCAAGTCTCGCGACGTGGTCAATCGAAGGGTGTGATTAAAAACGGGTGAGGGGAATGGCGCTTAGATAAGGAAAAACGCGTCAGCAATTGTACGCGAATATAACTGGATCCTTGGAGCGAGTTGTTTCAAAGTGGCGCATGAAACAAACGACTCCATTCCTCGCTGGATTTTC
>SIBJ01000071.1 GCA_009695195.1 Pedosphaera sp. | reverse complement strand
GACGTTGTTGCCTTCGAGCCGGACGACGAGCGGGAGTTTCAAGCCGGTTTCCTTCACCGCCGCGACGATGCCGGTGGCGATGACGTTGCAATCCATGATGCCGCCGAAAATGTTCACGAGGATGCCCTTCACGTGCGGGTCTTGCAGGATGATCTTGAACGCCGCCGTCACTTGCTCCTTGCTCGCGCCGCCGCCCACGTCGAGGAAATTCGCCGGGCTGCCGCCGAAATGCTGGATGATGTCCATCGTCGCCATCGCCAGGCCCGCGCCATTGACGAGGCAGGCGATGCTGCCGTCGAGCTTGATGTAGTTGAGGGAAAATTTGCTGGCTTCGATTTCCAGCGGCGCTTCCTCGGCGAGATCGCGCATCTCCAGAATGTTTTTGTGGCGATAGAGCGCGTTGTCATCCACGGAAATTTTTGCGTCCACGGCGCACATCGCGTCCTTGCCATCCGGCCCGGTGATGATGCAAAGCGGATTGATCTCCACCATGCTCGCGTCACATTCCCACCAGGTTTTGTAAACGCCCATCAACAACTTCACGCCGCTATTGAACGCGTCGCCTTTGAGCCCGAGCGCGGAAGCAATCTTGCGCGCCTGATACGGCATGAGGCCGACGGCGGGATCAATCCATTCCTTGACGATCTTCTCCGGCGTCTTCTCGGCGACTTCCTCGATGTCCACGCCACCTTCGGTGCTGGCCATGATGAGCGGGCGCGACGTGGCGCGATCCAGCAGCACGGCGAGATAAAGTTCCTTTTTGATTTCCGGCGCGGCGGCGATGAGCAACTTGCTCACGAGCCGTCCGTCCGGGCCGGTCTGTTTCGTGACGAGCACGTTGCCGAGCATGGCGGTGGCTTTTTCAAAAACTTCGTCGGCGGTCTTGCACAGTTTCACGCCGCCCTTGAAGCCGCTTTTGAAAGTGCCTTTGCCGCGTCCGCCCGCGTGGATTTGCGATTTGACCACGACGAGCGTCGCGCCGGCGGCAAAAAGTTTTTCGGCGACGGCTTTGGCTTGTTCGGGTTGCGCGCAGACTTCGCCCGGCGGAACGGCGACCCCGTACTGGGCGAGGAGTTGTTTGGCCTGATATTCGTGAATGTTCATTTCAAAATGGCGGCGGGATTGAACGGAGAACGGACCGGGAAATCAACTCTTAACCCGAAACATCTCGCGCCCGCATCCAGGTTTTGCATTTGGGCGGTTCTGCGCTACGATGGTTCACCATGAAAACCACCCGAATGTTTTTCCTCCTGGCCCTGACTGGCGCCGCGTTGACCGAGATCGCGAGCGCCGATTTGTTCGATCGGGTTCGTTCGCTGGGCAAGGGCACCAATCAAACCACCCTCACCGCGGCGGCGCTTTCGCAAGGCGAGGTGGTGGACGGCTTGAAGCAGGCGCTGGGCAAGGGCGTGGAGCGCGCCGTGGCGTCGCTCGGCCGCGCCGATGGATTCCTCACCAATCTCAACGTGAAGATTCCTATCCCGGAGAAATTGCGTACGGTGGAAAAAACTTTGCGGACGCTCGGCCAGGAAAAAATGGCGGACGATTTCATCGCCTCCATGAACCACGCCGCCGAGCAGGCGGTGCCGCTGGCCGCGTCCGTCTTCGGCGACGCCATCAAGCAGATGTCCATCGCGGACGCCAAAGGCATTCTCGCGGGCACCAACAACGCCGCCACGCGATTCTTCCGGCGCACGACGGAGACCAATCTCTTCGCCCGCTTTTTGCCGGTGGTGCAAAAAGCAACCGATCAGGTGGGCGTGACGGCGCAATACAAACAGATGATGGGCAAGGTGGGCTCGGCGGAATCGCTCGGGGGACTGTTCGGGGGCCGGTCGAAAGCCACCATGCAATCGGCCGACCTCGACGCTTACGTCACGCAGAGGGCGCTGGATGGGTTGTTTGTGATGGTGGCGGAGGAAGAAAAGCGCATCCGCGAAAACCCGGCGGCGCGCACCACGGACTTGTTGAAGAAAGTTTTCGGGTCGGCGGCGAAGTGAAGCCGCTCAGGCCGCGGGCAGTTTGAAGTTGGGTGACTGGCTGAGGAATTTTTTCGGGTTTCGGAAAATCAACTGCTCAATCGCGGCGGCGCGATGGCCGCGCCGTTTCATTTCGAGCGCAGTCTTCGGCACGGCCAGCGGGTCGCTCACGCCCCAGTCGCACGCGCTGTTCATCCAGAGTTGTTCGTTGCCGAAATTCTCCAGGATATCAATCGCCCGTGCCGGCGTGCATTTCGTTTCGGGATAAAGCGTCATGCCCGCCCAATGGCCGCGGTCGAGCACCGCCTTCACGGTGTGTTCTTCCACGTGGTCAACGATCACTCGCTCCGGCTTGATGCGCCGGTCGCTCTTGAGCACGTCGAGAATCAGCCGCGTGCCCTTCAACTTGTCTTCGAGATGCGGCGTGTGGACGAGGATGAGTTGATCGAACCGCGCCGCGAGGTCCACGTGCATTTCGAGCACCTTCACTTCGTTGCGCGAGTTCTTGTTCAACCCGATCTCGCCGATGCCGAGGACGTTGGGCCGGTCGAGGAATTGCGGGATCAACGCGATCACGTCGCCCGCCAGGTTCACGTCTTCGGATTCTTTCGGATTGATGCACAGCCAGCAGAAGTGGGCGATGCCAAACTTCGCGGCGCGTTTCGGTTCGTGCTCGGTGAGCTGGCAAAAATAATCGTGGAAGCCCGCGGGCGAACTGCGATCAAAGCCCGCCCAGAACGCCGGCTCGCAGATCGCCTCGCAGCCGGCGAGCGCCATGCGCTGGTAATCGTCCGTGACGCGGCTGACCATGTGGGCGTGAGGTTCGATGTATTTCATGTTGAGTAACCGTCCCGGAACTTTCCGCTCTTAATCCTAATCGCAATCTTAATCCCCTTCGGCGACGTGTTGCGCGTTGTGTGAACTCAGTTCGGCCGGCCCGGCCACGCGCCGCACGCCGCCTTCGTGGTCGCGGCCGGAATGGGCGTCGTCGTCGGGTCGCTGAACGCGAGCAGAACTTTTTCCGCCCGGCGCTTTTTACTTCCGTTCAATTCGCGCGCGGCCTGGCGGAAGGCTTTGACGCGGAAATCGTCTTGGCCTTTGGCGCGTTCGACGCGGTCGAGGAACGCGGCGATTTCAATGAGCTTCCCGCGCGCGTCGAGGAAATCGAGATCCAGCACTTGTTCACGTGTCATAATTCCACTGGCCGTGTACTCCCGGCGTTCCGCGTTGTCAATCGCGCGCGTCATGCTTAACCTGCCGCCGCGCGAATCACATGACGCCCACCCAACAATACGCCACCCTCGCCGCCGCGAACTGCCAGGTCGCGTTTGACAATCTCACCCGTCAACTTTACGCCACCGACGCGTCGCACTATCAGATCGAGCCGGTGGCCGTCGCGTTCCCGCGCGATGCGACCCAAGCGAGCGCGGCGATTCAAGGCGCGGGCCACGCGGGGGTGGCCCTCATTCCGCGCGGGGCAGGCACGGGACTGGCGGGTGGCGCGATCGGCGACGGACTGGTCATTGACTTCGCGCGGCACAGCCGTTGGATCGAGGATTTCGACCGCGAAAAGCAAACCGTGCGCGTCGGTGCCGGCGTGGTGCTCGACCAGTTGAATAATTTTCTCCGCGCGGAAGGATTCTGTTTCGGGCCGGACGTGGCCACGAGTTCGCGCGCGACCATTGGCGGCATGATTGCGAATAATTCCTCCGGCGCGCGCGCGCCGCTTTACGGCACGACGGCGGATCATCTCGTGGAATTGGAGATCGTTCTCGGCGATGGCCGCGTCCTCCTCGTCGGCCCGGAACATGACACGTTGCGGCCGCAGCGGGATTTGCTCGAAGACATGGCGATGCTCAACGGGCTTCAAATCGGCGAGCGGTTCGGTCCCGGGCTGGTGAAACGCTGGCCGGGCTACGCGCTCGACCGCGTGCTGCGGGACCCGGCCAATCTCATCAACGTGCTCGCCGGCAGCGAAGGCACGCTGGCCGCCATCACTTCCGCCGTTTTGAAAGTCGTGCCCACGCCGGACGAGATCGGGCTGGGCCTGATCTTCTTCGATTCGTTGGCCGAAGCGATGCAGGCGACGGTGGAGCTGCTGGATTTGAAACCCGCCGCCATCGAACTGCTCGACCGGCTGCTGCTCGACCAGTCGCGCGGCCAGCGCGAGTTCGACGCCGCGCGCGAACTGCTCGAACTCGACGCGTTGCCGACGGCCGGCGTGCTGGCCGTGGAATTCTATGGCGACGTGGAGGCGCGGCTCGCGGCCTTGGAAAAAAAGCCGCTCGGCTCGCGCAAAAAAATTCTTCAGACGCTCGCGCAGATCAACCAGGTCTGGGCGCTGCGCAAGGCCGGCCTGTCGTTGCTCACCGGCTGCAAGGGCGGCGCGAAGCCCGCGACGTGCATCGAAGACGCGGCGGTGCGGCCAAAAGATTTGCCCGCCTATTACGCCGGGCTGACGGGAATTCTTGGCCGGGCCGGACTCGACGCGTCATTTTACGGCCACGCCGGTTCGGGCCTGCTGCACGTGCGACCGATGATTGACCTGCACAAGCCGGAGGATTTCAAAAAATTCCGGTCGGTCACGGAAGAAACCGCCGCGCTCGTGAAACAATTCAAAGGCTCTTTCTGCGCCGAGCACGGCGTCGGCATCGGGCGCACGGAGTTTTTGAAGGACCAGGTCGGCGACGATCTTTATTTGCTGATGCGGCAGATCAAAAAATCCTTCGACCCGCACAACCTTTTCAATCCGGGCAAGTTGATTGACGACGGCCGCTTCAAGCTGGACACGAATTTGCGCCACAGTCCGGGGCACGAATTGAAACTCCCGTTCGAGCCGGTGCTGGCGTTCGCGGCGCGCGACGGCTCGTTCGTCGGCAATCTCGAACAGTGCAACGGCTGCGGCGGCTGTCGCAAGGACACGCCCACGATGTGCCCGACGTTCGTCGCGACGGGCGAGGAGATCATGTCCACGCGCGGCCGGGCAAATGTCATCCGCGCCGCGCTCGAAATGCGCGGCGTGAAGGGCGACCCGCTGCATTCGGCGGAACTCGAAGCGGCGTTGAGCAACTGCCTCTCGTGCAAGGCCTGCACGAACGAATGTCCGTCCAACGTGAATCTCGCTTTGCTGAAAGCGGAGTTGCAATGGGCGCGCATCCGGCGCGATGGGTTGTCCTTGCGCGAGCGGATGTTCAGCGGCGTGGATCACCTGGGTCGCATCGGCTGCGCCTGGCCGCGGCTGACGAATTTCCTGCTCGGCTCGACGCTCGCGCGCAAGGTGCTCGCGCGCATCGCGGGGATTTCCGCCGCGCGTCCGTTGCCGCGTTACGCGAAGCAACGCTTCGACCAGTGGTTCGCCGAACGGAAGAACGGTCACGCCGCGCCGCGCGGGCGCGTGATTCTTTGGGACGACACGTTCGTTCGCTATAACGAGCCGCACATCGGGCAGGCGGCGGTGACGGTGCTCGAACTCGCCGGGTTCGAGGTGACGCTCGCCGCCGGGCGCAAGTGCTGTGGCCGTCCCGCGTTCAGCCAGGGAAACCTCGGTGAAGCGACGAAACTCGGCGAACACAACCTCGCGCTCTTCACGCAGGATGCCGACGAAACGCCGATCATTTTCCTCGAACCGTCGTGCTTCTCGATGTTCGTCGAGGACTATCGCGAATTGAAACTGCCGGACGCCGAGCGCGTGGCGGCGCGTTGTTTTCTGCTCGAACAATTTCTCGACCAGTTGCTCCGCAGCGAGCCGGATGCGCTCGTTTTCAAACCGCGTCCGACCACCGTCGCCATTCACGTTCACTGCCACGCGAAGGCCGTCACGTATCCCGCCTACATGCACCGGCTGGCCGCGCGGTTGCCCGGGCGCAAGGTGCATTATCTCGACACGGGCTGTTGCGGCATGGCGGGCGGATTCGGAATGTTGGAATCGAAGTACGGCCTCTCGCTCGAAGTCGCCAAGCCGCTCATCGAAAAAATCCGCGCGCTGCCGTATGGCAGTCTGGTGGTCGCGTCCGGCGCGAGCTGCCGGCATCAGATTGATCACCTCGCGCCGATCCACGCGCGGCACATGGCAGAGGTGCTGGCGGACGCGTTGGAGTGACGCGAACTCCGCGATCTACCACTGGCCGTAGCTCGCTCCCGGCCCGTGCTTGCGGAGGAAATGTTTCGCGAGCAGGACGGATTGCATCGGCTTCAATTTCGGATTGATCTTCAACGTCTCGCTCGCCAGTTGCGCAATGAACTCCAGCACGCCCGCGTTGTGAACCGCGTCCGCCATGTCTTTGCCCCACGTGAACGGCCCGTGGCTCGCCACCAGCACCGCCGGATGCTGCATCGGATCGAACTTCAATTTCTTGAACGTCTCCACGATGACGCGGCCGGTGTTGGCTTCGTAATCGGATTTGATTTCTCTGGGCATGAGCAATCGCGTGCAAGGCACGTCGCCATAACAATAATCCGCCTGCGTCGTGCCGTAGCTCGGCAACCCGCGCTTCGCCTGCGCCCAAGCCGTCGCGTAAAGACTGTGCGTATGCACCACGCCGCCGATTTTCGGGAACGCTCGATAGAGGATGAGATGCGTGTCCGTGTCCGAACTCGGCTTGAGATTTCCCTCGACCACTTTGCCGGTCTTGAGCGAGACGACGACCATGTGCCTGGGCTTCATGCCGTCGTAAGGCAGGCCGCTGGGCTTGATGACCATGAGTCCGCGCTCGCGGTCAACCCCGCTGGCGTTGCCCCACGTTTCGATGACCAGACCTTTCGCGACGAGGTCGAAATTGGCCTTGCAAACCGCGGATTTCAGTTCTTCGAGCATAAGGTTTCAACCACGGAACACACGGAACACACGAAAGGAATCACAGAATGATTCTTTCATATTCCACCTTTGGGTAATGACCAAAGTTCACGAGCAATCCAAGCCGCAAGCCGGTGGCTTTGAGGTAATTCAAAACCTGCGCGCGATGCTCGTCGGTCAGTTGCTTCACCGCTTTGATTTCCAGAATAATTTTGTCGAAGCAGAGGAAGTCCGGAATGTAACGCTGCTTCAGTTCCGTTCCCTTGTAAGTCAAGCGCAACGCGCACTGCGCTGTGAAAGGAATCTTCTGCGCCGTCAGTTCCAGTTCCAAACATTCCTGATACACCGGCTCAACAAACCCATTGCCCTTCTCCTTGTACACCTCGAAACACGCGCCGATGATGGCGTAACTCTCATCTTTGTAGAGCAATTCCATTTTGTGTTCCTTTCGTGTGTTCCGTGTGTTCCGTGGTTAAAAATCAGTGGCGAACGACACCCCGAATCTCAATCAACTCCTTCATCACGTCGAACAAATTCCCCTTCCAAATCTTCGTGCCGAAAGCATCGTGGAGTTTCCGGTAGAGGCGATAGAGTTGTTTGTAAGTCGCGTGGGCTTTCACATCCGGCTTGAAAACTTTCGGTTTCAGCCCAGTCATCCGCTTCTGCGCCGTGGCGTAATCCTTGTGCGCGCCGGCCACGACTGCCGCCGCCACCGCGGAGCCGAGCGCGCAGGTTTGCGCCGAGCGCGAGACTTTCATCGGGCGGCCCGTCACGTCGGCGTAGATTTGCATCACGACGGGATTTTTTTCCGCGATGCCCCCGCAGTTCACCACCGACGAAATCTTCACGCCGTATTCCTCGAAGCGATTGATGATGGTCAGCGCGCCGAAAGCCGTCGCCTCGATGAGCGCGCGGTAAATCTCCGCCGGCGTCGTGTAAAGCGTCTGGCCGAGGAGCAGGCCGGTGAGCCGCTGGTCCACGAGGATCGTGCGGTTGCCGTTGTTCCAATCCAGCGCGAGCAGGCCGGATTCGCCGGGCTTCAACTTCGCGGCGGCTTCGGTGAGTTCCTCGTGCGTGGCGGAGCGCCGAGCACCGTCTCGGCTCGTACCGGAACTGGCCGACGCGGTGGTCGGCGCTCCGGGTTGGATGTAATTCACAAACCAGTTGAAAATGTCGCCCACCGCCGACTGGCCGGCTTCGAGTCCGAAATGTCCCGGCAGCACGCTGCCGTCCACGATGCCGCACAAACCGGGCACGTCCGCGAGCTTCTTCGTGTTCGGCGAAATCGCGATGTCGCACGTGCTCGTGCCGATGATTTTCACGAGCGTCCCCGGCGCTACGCCAGAGCCGACCGCGCCGAGGTGCGCGTCGAACGCGCCAACTGCGACGGGAATTCCGACGGGCAAACCGGTCTTCTTCGCCCACGCCGCCGTGAGTCCGCCGACGGCACGATCAATCGAATGAACGCGCGGCGTGAGCCGGGCGCGGAGTTTGCCGAGCTTGGGATTCAATTTGGAAAGAAACTGCGCGTCCGGATAACCGCCCCACTTCGCGTTCCACATCGCCTTGTGGCCGGCGGCGCAGACGCCCGCGATGAATTTCTTCGGATGCTCCATTCCAGTCAGCGCGGCGGGAACGTAGTCGGCGAGTTCAACCCATGCGTGCGCGGCGTTGAAAACTTCCGGCGCGACGCGGAGGCAGCGGAGGATTTTGCTCCAGAACCATTCGCTGGAATAGGTGCCGCCGCACTTGGCGAGAAATTGCGGGCGCATCTTCTTCGCGATCGCGGTGATTTCGGCGGCTTCGGCCACGCCGGTGTGATCTTTCCAGAGCCACGCCATCGCGGCGGGGTGGTTTGCAAACTTTTTCTGGAACGCGATTGGCTGGCCGTTCTTGTCCACGGGCAAGGGCGTGCTTCCCGTCGTGTCCACGCCGATGCCGATGACTTGGCCCGCGTTGAAGCCGCGCACGGATTTCTTCGCGGCGGCGAGCGCCTGCTTGATCGTGATCTCCGCGCCCTTCACGTAATCGGCGGGGTGTTGCCGCGCGAGATTCGGATCGCGGGAAAGAATCACGCCTTGCGTGCCATGCGTGTAATTCCAAACCGCGCCGGCGACTTCCGCGCCGTTCGCGACGTTGACGATGAGGGCGCGAACGGAGTTCGTGCCGTAGTCCAGACCGATCGTGTATAGAGTTGCCATGGCCCTTCAAATTCGATCGGTTACATGTGGTGATAAACGTCCCAGCCGAGATACTTGCTCAATGCCTCGCGCGTGCCGGCGGCGACACGCGTCGGGTTCACGGCGACGTGATGCTCGAAACCGTTCTCGCAGATGTAGCGGAGCAGTTTCTGGAAATCGCGGATCTTCACCACGCCGTAGCCGCCGAAAGTCTTCAGCGGATCGTCGGTAAGTTCGCCCTCGCCGATGTAAGCGCGCACCTTGCCCGCTTCGTCGTCGGTGCTCACGCGCAGATACGTCAGCGGCGCGACCGCCAGCCGGCCCACGATCGTGCCGTAAGTGTTTTCCTTGCCGACCGTGCCCGCGATGATTTCCTGAAAATCCATCACCGGCGCGTCCTCGCCCTTCGTCACGAACAAATCCTTCGGCAGATTCGAGCAATGGAAAATCACGCCCTTGTCCGGGTCGGTGCCGTAGTTGTTGTTCCAATCCACGAGCGCGCTCGGCTTGCCGCTGGCCTGCGCCATGGCAAACATCGCCACGGAGCCGACCACATCCACTTCGCACGCTGCGCTGACGCCCAGGTTGCTCATCATGCTCATCAAGGTGCAGGGCACGACGCCGAAGAATTCCTCCATCGCCGTCCAGCATTGAATGGCCGTGGCGTTGAGGCGCGTGTCGCGCATCCATTTGTCCACGGCCACGCCGAACTTCGCCATCTTGAGCAGCGCGATCGGCGGGATGGATTTCGCGGAGACGTATTTTTGAATCTCGGCGAGCTTGTCGGTCACGGCCTTGTCGTCGTTCTTCATCTTGCCGACCCAGCCGAACAACTCGAACAAGTCGAGCGTCTCGATGCTGATGCCGGAGTTTTCCAGCAGCTTCTCGCTGTAGCGAACCGTGTTAAACGCCGTGGGCCGAGCGCCGAGTGCGCCGATGCGGAGGTTCTTCAGCCCGCGCACCACGCGGCAAGTCACGACAAAATCCTGCAAGTCCTGCGCGAACGTCTTCGTATCCGGCCCGTCCGTGTGCAGGCGCGTGAGCGTGTGAGGAATCTTGTATTGCCGGAGATTGTTGCAGACCGACATCTTGCCGCAGAAGGAATCGCGCCGGTCCTTGATCGTCATCGTCTTCGGGTCGTCGTTGAAGGCGTGGATGAGCACGGGCACTTTTAATTCCGACCAGCGGATGGCGTTGGCCACGCCGCGTTCGTCGCCGAAATTCGGCAACGTGACGAGGATGCCGTCGAGCTTGCCGGCGTTGGCTTTGAAAAGTTCCGCGCACTTCTGCGCGTCGCTCATGCTTTCGACCGCGCCGAACTTCGTGACGTTCGTGTCGAGAATGACCGCGCCGATGCCGAGCTTTTCGAGCGTGGCGAGGATTTGTTTCCGGCCCGAGTCGCAAAGGTGAGCGGGAAAAAAACCGCGATTGCCGACGATGATGCCGAGAGTGATGGACGTGTTCATATTCTTGCTCAA
The DNA here is from genome assembly GCA_009695195.1 of Pedosphaera sp. Lineage (GTDB taxonomy): Bacteria > Verrucomicrobiota > Verrucomicrobiia > Limisphaerales > JADLHS01 > CAIKLQ01. The sequence goes on along the minus strand of SIBJ01000071.1, from coordinate 14,430 downwards.
CGAAATTACCAAGTTAGTTCGCAACGCTCCGTGGCGCGCAGGCGGGATTCTGCCGGGTTTCTGCGGGAGTGCAACTCAGCTTTTGGTCCGAGCGATTCGGCCGGTGCGATTAAAGGCGGGTGAGGGTGAGCGGGTGCTGGCGGTATTTTTGGACTGCGGTGGCAAGTCGGACGCGACACCGCTTTCGAGCGAATGGGGCGGGTTGCTCATTGCCCTCGCCGTCGTCGGTGCCAAAGCGGTGTCGCGTCCGACTTGCCACCGCAGTCCATAATGCCCTCACCCGTATTTAATCACACCCCGATTCGGCCGGCGGCGCGAGGGAGCGCGGCGTTCACGCCGCGTCGAGGCACGGAAAGCAGGCCCACGGGATCTGATATTCTTCGCCGCAAAACCCTGGCAGTTGAAGCGGCGTTCACGCCGCGCCCCGCGCGCGGACTTGCGAACGGCCACCAAGCGGCTAGGCTCGCAGCGTTATGCTCGAAGTCGCCGTTTACGACACCAAACCCTACGACCGCGAGTATCTGCCGGCGGTGGCGGAGGCGGGAACAATTCGCTGGCGGTTTCACGAGTTTCGTCTGAGCGCGGAGACAGTGCCGGCGGCGCGCGGCGCGGGCGCGGTCTGCGTATTCGTGAATGACCTGGTGGACGCGGCGGTGATCAAGGCGCTTTCGGAATCGGGCGTCCGGCTCATCGCGCTGCGTTGCGCGGGCTTCAACAACGTGGACCTGGCGGCGGCGAAGGCGGCGGGGATTTCCGTGGTGCGCGTGCCCGCGTATTCGCCGCACGCGGTGGCGGAACACGCCGTGGCCTTGCTGCTCGCGCTCAACCGCAAAATTCATCGCTCCTACAATCGCGTACGTGAACTCAATTTTTCCCTCGCCCGGCTGGTTGGCTCGAACGTGCAGGGGAAAACCATCGGCGTCATCGGCACGGGGAAGATCGGGAAGATCGCGGCGCAAATCTTTCGCGGCTTCGACGCCACGGTGCTGGCCTACGATCCGATGCCGTCGCCGGATTGGGCGGCGCAACACGGCGTCCGTTACGCGGAGTTGCCCGCGCTGCTCGCCGCCAGCGACATCATCACGCTGCACCTGCCGCTGCTGCCCGAGACGAAACATCTGCTCAACGCCACGACGCTGGCGCTGATGAAACGCGGCGTCACGATCGTCAACACCAGCCGCGGCAAGTTGATTGATACCAAGGCGCTGATCCGCGCGCTGAAAACCGGCCAGATCGGCGGCGTGGCGTTGGATGTTTATGAGGAAGAGGAGGGGATTTTCTTCGAGGATTTGTCGGGCCAGGTGTTGCAGGACGATGTGCTGTCGCGGTTGCTCACGTTTCCGAACGTGCTCATCACGGCGCACCAGGGATTTTTCACGCACGAGGCTTTGCAGGAGATCGCGCGCGTGACGGTGGAAAACATTTTGAAGCTGGAAACCAAAACGCCATTTCTGGACGGGACGAGGCTTTGACCGGTCGGATTTTCAACGCAAAGGCGCAACCAAACACACTCCCTCTCCTCCGCGAAGTGGAGGAGAGGGCCGGGGAGAGGAGGCGCTTGGTTGACGTGTTGCCCCTCTCCTCGGTCCTCTCCCCACTCCTTCGTCGCGGGGAGAGGAAGAAGATCCTCGCGGCACGAAACGATTCTGATGGCTGGCAATGCAAAGCCGCCAGGTCGCAAAGCTCGAAAATGATTTTTCTTTGCGCTTTTGCGCCTTGGCGTCTTGGCGTTAATTTTTGGCCGGTGAAAACACGAAAGACCTGGCGGGAAAAACTCGCGGACGACAAGGGCCTGCCAAAAGTCGGGCGCGTCGAGGGCGGCAAAGGCGTGCGCTCCGGTGAAGGCTTGATGGTCATCCCCGCGCCGCGCGAAGTGGACGCGTTGATGAAAACCGTCCCGCGCGGCAAGGTCACGACGATCAACGAACTCCGCGCCGCGCTGGCGAAGAAACACCAGGCCGACTTCACGTGCCCCATCACCACGGGAATCTTTTCGTGGATCGCGGCGAACGCGGCGGCGGAGGATGCGGCGGCCGGCCGCAAGCGGGTCACGCCTTACTGGCGCACGCTGAAAATGGGCGGCGAAGTGAATCCGAAATATCCCGGCGGTGTCGCGGCCTTGGCGAAATTATTGCGGGCGGAAGGCCACACGATTTCGGAGCGCGGGAAACGGACTTTCGTGGCGGACTTTCAGGCCCGGTTGTTCTCGCCGCGCGCGTGATGAAGGTGAAACAGGACACGGTTTAACGACCCAAGCAGCGACCCGGCCCACGAGGGCGTTCGATTGCAACCGCGACGCGATGGCCGGGTTCGCGGCAGCGCGTGGTCAGGCAGACGGGTCATAAATCTATCTGGGCTGAGTCCATCCGCACGACGGACAAATCTCGGAATCTTCCGGCGTCGGTTTCCCACAAGCAACACAAGCAGGGCCAACAAGCGGCGGCTCGACATCCTTCTTCTCCACTTCGCCCTCCTTATCTTTCTCGTTTGCTTGTCTGCGCTTTTCAGCCACGACAATTACCGCGGCGTAAACAGCGGATGACAGTATGATGATAATCGGAAGGATATACCTACTCTCAGAACCTCTAAGAAATCCAACAGCATAGACGACAGCGGGCAAACTGATTGCTAAGACGCCTCCCAGAAGCAAAGCGATGCCAATTCTCAGGGCTGGCTTCCCTCGAATGACTAATGTGGATGAGGCTTGGACTTCTCGTTTTATGCACACGTAAAGGCCTGCCACGATGAGAATGCCAACTAGAAACATAGCGAGTCTTTCGTTGAATGTTTGGGAACGCGTGTCATGACGCCTAACTCTGATTATGCGACCGCCGGTTCGTATCATGAGCACTCGCCCGCCGGTTGCAGTCTATTCCGTTTCTCATGTTTCGGCCGTAATTCCGGCTTCCGGCGCGCCCTACCGTCAGAGTTTCGCCGCGATGAACTGCGCCAGCTTCTGCGCGTCGGCGTTGAATTGCCGGATGCCTTCGGCGGTTTTTTCCGTAGCCATCGCGTTTTCGTTGAGCAGCCAGCGGAATTTTTTCTCGTCGAGCGCGAGCTTCTCGATCTTGTTTTCCTTCGCCGCCGCCGGGATCAATTTGCGTTCAATGGGTGAACTGTCTGCGCTGAGTTCGCCGAGGAGTTGCGGACTGATGGTGAGCAGATCGCAGCCGGCGAGTTCGAGGATTTCGCCCTTGTTGCGGAAACTCGCGCCCATGACCTCGGTCGCGTGGCCGAATTTTTTGTAGTAGGCGTAGATCTCCTTCACCGACAGCACGCCCGGGTCTTCGGCGGGCGCGAAATCTTTGCCGGCGCTCTTCTTGAACCAGTCGAGGATGCGGCCCACGAACGGCGAGATGAGTCGTGCGTCCGCCTCGGCGCACGCGACGGCCTGCGCGAGCGAGAACAGCAGCGTCATGTTGCAGTTGATGCCTTCGCGCTGGAGGATTTCGCACGCGCGAATGCCTTCCCACGACGACGCGAGCTTGATGAGGACGCGTTCACGACCGATGCCCTGCTTTTGATAGAGCGCGATGAAACGATGCGCCTTTGCCACGAGCGCGTCAGTGTCGAAGGAGAGGTTGGCGTCGGTCTCGGTCGAGACGCGGCCGGGAACGCTCTTCAAAATCTCGACACCGAACGCGATGAGCAACGCATCCATCACCTCGTCGAGCAGTTGCTTGCCGCTCGCGCCGGTTTGCTTTGCGTCGGAAATCGCCTTGGCGACGACGGGCGCGTATTCCGACATCTGCGCGGCCTTGAGGATGAGCGAGGGATTCGTGGTCGCGTCCTGCGGCGCGTATTGTTTGAGCGTGGCAAAGTCGCCGCTGTCGGCGACGACGGTGGTGAACTGTTTCAGTTGATCGAGTTGGCTTGGCATGGCGGTGTTCAAAATTTGTTCGCGGCAGGTTGGCGGAAAAGGAGCGCCCGCGCAATGTGGTTTCCGCAAACAAAAAGCTCGTCAACCCCGCGCGCATCGTGTGTCATCCGGGCAAGCCCATGAGATCACTCACGCGATGGTTGTGCGCTTGCTTCGCGGTCGGTTTGGTTCTCGCCGGGTTCGCGGCGGAGAAACCACGCCCGAACATCCTCTTCATTCTCGCCGACGATCTCGGCTACGGCGACCTCGGTTGTTACGGTGCGCCGGACATCCGGACGCCGAACATTGACCGGCTCGCGCGCGAGGGCGTGCGGCTCACGGATTTTTATTCCAACGGCCCGGTCTGCACGCCGACGCGTTGCGGTCTGATGACGGGACGTTATCCGCAACGCATCGGCGGACTCGAATGGGCCATCCCGCCGGGTGCAAAACATCTCGGCCTGCCACCGCAGGAAAAAACCATCGCGACGTTGCTGCGCGAATCCGGCTACGCGACCGCGATGGCCGGCAAGTGGCATCTCGGTTACACGGAAGACCGCGCGCCGAACGCGCATGGCTTCGAGCGCTTCTTCGGTTTGCTCAGCGGCAATCACGATTACTTCACGCACCGCGAGAACAACGGCGAACGCGATTTGTTCCTCGATACAAAACCCGTCGTGCTCGAAGGTTACTCGACGCATTTGATCACGCAGCACGCGCTGGAATTTCTCGGCGGGATGAAGGACAAACCGTTTTTCCTCTACGTCGCCTTCAATGCGCCGCACTTCCCGCTGCAAGGGCCGGACGACGGCGACAAGCAGGTCACGCTGAAGAACTGGGCTCAGGGCACGCGCGAGACTTACGTGAAAATGGTGGAGGCGATGGACGCGGGCGTCGGCGAAATTCTCGCGGCGCTGGATCAACGCGGTCTTGCGAAGAACACGTTGGTCGTTTTCGCCAGCGACAACGGCGGCGACCGCTTCGCGCGCAACCTGCCGCTGGCGCATGGCAAAGGCACGCTGGGCGAAGGCGGCATCCGCGTGCCGTGCCTCGCGCGTTGGCCGGGAAAAATTCCGGCGGGAAAAGTTTCGCATCAGGTCGGCATCACGATGGACTGGTCGGCGACGATTTTGAAACTCGCGGGCGCGCAGCCGCCGAAGGATCGTCCGCTCGACGGAAAAGATTTGCTGCCGATTCTCGCCGGTGAACGGTGGGGCGTGAAGCGGACGCTCTTCTGGCGGCGCGTCGGGCCGAACTGGGTGGAGACGCATCGCGCCGTGCGCGACGGGAATTGGAAATTGATCGAGGATGCGAACGGGAAGCAGTCGCTCTACGATCTCGCGAAGGACATCACCGAGGCGAACAATCTTGCCGAGAAGGAAAAATCCAAAGCCGCGCGGATGAAAAAGCTGCTCGACCAGTGGGAGGGCCAGATTCATCCGCCGCTGTATCAGGTCTCGCGCAAGCCGGAGAATTAGACTGCTGGCCGGAATGAATTTCCGGATCGGAGCGCCGGTCTCCGACCCGGCTCGTTGATCGAACCGCCAGAAACGCGCCGGATCGGAGATCGGCGCTCCGGTCACTTCTTCGGTTTCTTGCCGAAGATGTCCAGCAGATTGTTTACGGGCGACTTGGGTGGCGGATTGGTTGTCGCCGCGTTGGTGCCGGTGGCGGCGGGTTGCAGGTTGCCGCCGAGAAGTCCGCCGACATTTTGCAGCACGCCCCCCGCTTTGTTGCCCAACGCACCGCCAATGCCCGCGGCGGTCAGGCCAACGATGACCAGCTTGTCGGTCTTCACTTTCGGTTCACCGAGGGTGCCGTTGAGCCGCGCGAATGTCGGCAGAGTCGCGTAGGCCTCGTTGGTCGGTGCATTTGAAAAGCGCAGTTTGCCCGCCACTTCGCGCGCGAGTGCGATGTCCACGTTCTGATTCAGAGGCGAATCCATCAACACGTCGGCAATGGGCACGACGCCCGCCGACGTGGCGCGGAACGCGGCGCTGTGCGCGATGAAAGCGGGCACTTCGATTTTACCGCCGGCGGCGTGCAGGCTGGCGTTGATGTAATCCATCGGTGAACTCAGCAATTCCGGCGCGCCCAGCACCAGCGCAATGGGTGTCAACACGGCTTTGATCTTCGGGCCGACGATCTGGATGTTCGCGTTGGTGAAGCTGAAATTCACCGTGCCGGCGAGCGACTGTTTCAAGTTCACGCCGGTGACGCCCGCGCCCTTGAGCTGCGCGCTGGCGATGAGCCTGCCTTTCGCCTGGCCGCGATACGTCGGTGAAAATGAATTCGCCAGCGGCTCAACGGGCACGCCGTTCGCGCTGAACGTGACGTCGTATTTGTAGCCCGGCACGCTCAAATCTAAATCCGCCGTCGCAGTGATGGGCGCGCCGTTGAGGGTGAGTTGCGCGGGCTGGAGCACGACGTGGCTGCCGTCGAGTTTCGCGACGAACTGGAAATTCTCCGCAGCCACCTCGCGCAAATAGAATTTCCCCACACTTGCTTCCAGCGTGAAATTGTCGAACGGCAATTTCATCGGTGCCGGCTCGACATTTGCCGGCGGCGCGGCGGGCGCGGTGGCGGTGGGGGCGGCCGCGGCCGGCGTGGGCTGGCCGCTGAACAAATCGTAATAGCGCGTGGCGTCGAGCGTATCGGCGGCGAGCTTGAGGTGGCCGGTGAGGGTGCCGGCTTTCGTGAGATTCACCGCGCCGGTGAGTTTGAGTTCATTCTTCCCGCGCTCCGTGGGTGCGAGGGTAAGTTGACACTGGCGAATTTGCGCGCCTTGCTCCGCCAGCGTCACCCCATAATCGAATCGAAATTCGAGCGTCGGGGTGGTCTGGCCCGCGCGCTTGAGGCGCAAGTGCGCGATATCCAGCAAACCGGAAGCGTTGATGACCGAGCCGCCGTTCGTGATTTCGATGAGGTTCGTCGAATTCACGACCGTTGTGTCAAAATCAATGCCGCTCGCCGCGCCAGCGAGATTCAGCACGCGGCGGTCAATGGAAAAAATCGCGAGGTTGAGCCGGGCCTCGTACTTCGCGACGTCAAACGGCCCGCTCGCGCGCACTTCGCCGAGCGGCTGGCCGGCTTGGGTGAAACGCAGCGCGAGTTGTTTGACTTCGGTCGCCGTCGAGTCGGCGTCGAGCGTGGCCGCAATGGCAGCGAGATCCGAGAAACTTCCGGTGGCCTTTTAGACCGTGAAGGCGGCCTTGCCGTTGAGCTTTGCCGGTTTCAAATCGGGTGAGAGATCGAACGTGAATCCGCCTTCCATCTTCGCGGCAAGACTGCCCGCGTTGGTGGTGGACGAGTTGTTCATGGCGATGGCGGCGGCGAGGTCGAGTTTTCCGGGCGAACCGTTCTTGAGATTGGCGGCGGTGACGTTGACGTTGGAAAGTTCCAGCACCACGGTGCCGCCGTCTTTCAATCTTTTCGTGCGCTTCACGGTCGCGTTTTTCAGTGAGACGGATTTGAGGTCCACCTTCGGCGGCGCGGAGGATTTGGCGGCGGCGACGGCGGAAGCTTTTCTCTCCGGCGACTTTGCTTTGAGCAGCGGATCGAGATTGCTCGTGCCGTCGGCGTTTTCGAGGAGCGTGACCGTCGGCGACTCGAGGGTGATTTCCTCGATCGCGAGGTTGCCGCCGAGGATGGAAAACAAACTGTAGCGCGCGCGAACCAGGCTGGCGGTGAGCAGCGTCTCCGCGCCTTTCGGCGTCAGCTTCACGTCGCGAATTACCAATTGGGAGAACGGACTGAACTGCACGTCGCCGGCGGAGAGGTCCGCGTTCAACGCGGCGCCGACCCGGGGCAGGACGACGCCTTTGACGAACGCATTGCTGGTCACGACGAAATACGCGACGACCAGCAGTACGGCGAGTCCCGCTGCAACCCAAACCAATTTTCGCAACCATCCCCCGCGACGACGGGGTTCTGATTTCAATGTGAGATCGCTCATAAATGTTCAGACCAAGACGTTGTTGGGCAAACCGGAATTCGATCGCTCTACGAAATCAGTTTAGCCGGGGTTGGCCTTTGTTCAAATGAATATTGCGGCGCGTCCGTGAAACGGGGTGTGATTAAAGGCGGGTGCGGGTGAGCGGGTGCTGGCGGTATTTTTGGACTGCGGTGGCAAGTCGGACGCGACACCGCTTGCGAGCGCACGGGGCGGGTGGCTCATTGCCCTCGCCGTCGTCGGTGCCAAAGCGGTGTCGCGTCCGACTTGCCACCGCAGTCCATAATGCCCTCACCCGTTTTTAATCGCACCCCCGTGAAACGCGTTGAACTTCGCCGGCCGCGCGGCAACACTTCCCCCGTGAAAATCTCGATCATCGTTCCCGCCTTCAATGAAGAACGGCTGCTCGGGAATTCGCTGGTCACGATCAACTCGGTGCGTCCGGTTTTTACGCGCGCTGGTTTTGAGTGCGAGCTGATCGTCTGCGACAACAACTCGACGGACCGTACGGCGGAGATCGCGCGCGCGGCGGGAGCGACGGTGGTGTTCGAGCCGGTGAACCAGATCGCGCGGGCGCGCAACACCGGCGCGAGGGCCGCGACCGGCGACTGGCTGCTGTTCATTGACGCCGACTCGCATCCGACGGCGGAGTTGTTCGCCGAAGTCACGGAACAGATTCAGTCGGGAAAATGTCTGGCGGGCGGGAGCACGATCCGGCTCGAAGGGAATTATCGCGTCGCCAACTTCGTCACGGGTATCTGGAATTGGAAGAGCCGTTCGCGGCGCTGGCTGGCGGGTTCGTTTATTTTTTGTGATGCGGCGGTGTTTCGGAAAATAGCTGGTTTCAGCCACGAGTTTTACGCCGCCGAGGAACTGGATTTGAGCCGGCGCTTGCGGGAGGTCGCGGAGGTGGACGGCCGGGAGATCGTCATTCTGCACCGGCATCCCTTGCTGACTTCGGCGCGCAAGATGCAATTGTACACGACGTGGGAGCAGGTGCGGCTGCTCCTGCGCGTCGTGTGGAGTCGCGGACGCGCGTTGCGGGATCGTGAGACCTGCCACTCATGGTACGACGGGCGACGATGAATGGCCGCGGCTGGGAACGCGTCGGGATGAATGTTACGTTCGCGATATGAAACTCTGTTGTCAGATTGCCACGCTGTTCACGCTCGCGGCCGTTTCGCTGGCGCAGCAACCGCCGGCGGCGGAGTTGGACGTGAACCAGGTCATCGGCGCCGCGCAGGAGTGGGCGAACGAGAATCTCGACGAGGACGTGCTGCGGGCGTTGCCGGAGGTGGACCGCCAGCAGGTCGAGAAATTCCTCAAGGATTTTCAGAGCCAGCTTCGCGGTGAAAACGTGGTTGACGTGGCGGCGTTGAAGGACGCCGCCAAAATAGTCCTCCCGTTGCTCGCTGCGCGCGAAGAGACCACGCCGTACGCCGCGTGGCTGCGGACGCGGCTGGATTATTTTGAAGTGGCCGAGGAATTCCGGAAGGCCACGCCGCCGGCCAAACTCGTCCGCGGCCAGGTGACGGTTAATCCGTCGTCCGCCGCCGAACGCACCACTTGGGACAAGAAGCTCAAACCGACCGACTGGCCCAAAGCCGCGAAGGAACTCGTGCCGGTGCTCAAGCCGATCTTCGCGAAGGAAAACATTCCGACGGAACTCGTCTGGATCGCGGAGGTGGAATCCGGTTTCAATCCCAAGGCGCGCAGCCCGGTGGGCGCGGCGGGATTGTTTCAGTTGATGCCGGATACGGCGAAGCGTTTCGGTTTGCGGACGTGGTGGTTGAGCGATCAGCGGTATCAGCCCGAGCCGAGCGCGAGTGCCGCGGCGAAATATCTCAAGCAGCTCGGCAAAAAATTCGGCGACTGGCGGCTCGCGCTCGCGGCCTACAACGCCGGCGAGGGCACGGTGGAGCGCCTGCTCGAAAAACTGAACGCGAAGAGTTTCGACGCCATCGCCACGCGGCTGCCCGCGGAAACGCAGATGTTTGTGCCGAAGGTGGAGGCGACCGTCTTGCGACGGGAGGGGAGGGAAATACCCAAGTACCCAAAGACCCAAATACCCAAAAAGCAGACCTGATCACAGCGGGCTTGTTTATTATTTGGGTCCTTGGGTACTTCTTTTCGTCGCCCTTGCCCGCGCCCCGGCGATTTGTTCTAATGCGCCCGTGCTACACCAGCAAACCCTGAATCGTTCCGCGGAGTTCTCCGGTGTTGGCTTGCACAGCGGCAACCGGGTGAACATGAAATTTCTCCCGGCGCCCGCCAATGCCGGCATCTGTTTCCGCCGCGTGGACCTCGAAGGCAAACCCGAGATCGAAGCGCGCATCGAAAACGTTTCCGAGACGAACCGTTCCACGACGCTCGCGAAGGGGAACGTGAAAGTTCACACCGTCGAGCACGTGCTCGCCGCGTTCGCGGGCTACGGCATTGACAACGCTGTGATCGAACTCGATGCGAACGAACCGCCCATCGCCGACGGCAGCTCGCGCGAGTTTTGCAAATTGATCCAGTCCGCCGGCATTGTGCCGCTCGCGGAAAAGCGCGAACCGTACACCGTCACTGAACCGATCCAGTTGGAGCTGGGCGAGACGACGATGACGTTGTTCCCGAATGACGGCTTCAAGATTTCCTGCACCAGCGCGGACAAGAAGGGGCGGTTCACGCAATATTACAGCACCGAGGTCACGCCGAAGACCTGGGAACGCGAACTCTCGCACGCGCGGACGTTTTGTTTTTATGAGGAGATCGAGTTCCTCATCAAGAACGGACTCATCAAAGGCGGTAGCCTGGAGAACGCCGTCGTCATCCGCGACGACGCGGTGCTCACCACCGAGCCGTTGCGATACACGGAGGAATTCGTGCGGCACAAGATGCTCGACATCGTGGGCGATCTCTCGCTGCTCGGGCGGCCCATCAACGGACATGTCGTCGCGGTGAAACCGGGTCACGCCGGGAATTGCGAACTGGTCCGCCAGATTGTTATGCAAATGCAAAAACCCTCGCGCGCGGCGCAAACCTTCTCGCCGCCGCAATCCGCGCCGGCGGCGGACAACGGCGAACCGGCGCCCGGCCCCGGCGCGATGAGCACGCTGGATTTGATGAAGGTGTTGCCGCATCGCTATCCGTTTTTGATGGTGGACCGCATCATCAAGATTGAGGGCAACCGCATCGTCGGCGTGAAAAACGTGACGATCAACGAGCCTTACTTTCAGGGACATTTCCCCGGCCACCCGATCATGCCGGGCGTTTTGCAACTCGAAGCCATGGCGCAAGTCGCGGGCGTGCTCTTGATCAAGATCGCCGAGTCGGAACATCAAATCGCGTATTTCCTGGCCGCCGAAGACGTGAAGTGGCGCAAGCCCGTCCGGCCGGGCGACACGCTCATCATCGAAATCGAGCTCACGAAGGCGCGCGGGAAAATCGGCAAGGCCAAAGGTATCTGCAAGGTCGCGGGCGAAGTGGTGAGCGAGGCGCAGGTCACCTTCATTTTGCGCGACGCGTGAGGAATTTATGATTTACGATTTACGATTGACGATTGGCGGGCGCGGAAGCCGACGCTAACCATGCTGCATCCCAGTGCCATAATCCATCCGCAGGCGAACATCGGTCTGGGCTGCGAGATCGGGCCATACTGCGTCATCGGCGAACACGTCACGCTGGGCGACGGCTGCAAACTTCACTCGCACGTGGTCGTTGACGGTCACACCACGTTGGGAAAGGAGAACGAGATTTTTCCGTTCGCGAGCATCGGTTTGAAGACGCAGGACTTGAAGTGGAAGGGCGGCAGCACGCGCACTGAGATCGGTGACAAGAATACTTTCCGTGAATACGTCACCATCCACAGCGCGACCGGCGATGGCGAAGTGACGCGCGTCGGCTCCAACAATCACATCCTCGCCTACTGCCATCTTGCGCACAACGTCACGCTCGGCAATCACAACATCATGTCGAACGTCGCCACGCTCGGCGGCCACGTCACGGTCGAGGACCACGCGGTCATCGGCGGGTTGGCGGCGGTGCATCAGTTTTGCCGCATCGGCCGGCTGGCGATGATCGGCGGCTGCTCGAAGGTCGTGCAGGACGTGCCGCCGTTCATGATGGCCGACGGCAACCCCGCTGAGACGCGCACCATCAACAAAATCGGCATGGAACGCAACGGCGTTTCCGAGGAAGCGCAGGCCGCGCTCAAGCACTGCTACAAGATTTTGTTCCGCGAAGGCCTGACGATTTCCAACGCGCTGGCGAAGATCGGAACCGACGTGGCGAAACTGCCGGAAGTTTTGCACCTGCTGAACTTCGTGCGGACGAGCGAGCGCGGGATCAGCAAGTGAAGCTCGCGCTCCCGGTTCTGTTGTTGGTTCCGTTATCTTCCTCCTGCCAAACGCCAATCTTTTCTCCACGTCCAGCCAATGCGCCCGTTGGAACTGAATTCGTCCACCATGTCACTTCGCTGGATTTCACGAATCGTGAGCGGGAAATTTACGAGCAGATCACGGCGGGGAACGTGCCGGAGTTTTTTCGCAAGTTCTCGCCGGTCACGGTGACAAATATCGCCGAGGGGAAAACCAACGTCGCCACTTTCTTCGCCGCGCCGGATTACCTCGCGGTCGGTTCGGACGCGGATTATTTCCTCACGCCGATGACGCCGATGACGGCGCAACGCATCGCGGACCGGCTCGGTTGCACATTGCCGACGCGCAAGATGACGGATGACATTTACGCCGCCGCCGCGGTGAAGCTCGTGCCGTCGCCGATGACGCCGGGGGCGCGGATGATCACCGTGCCGCAATTCGCGGAGCACAACGCCATCGTGCGGACGCAGCGTGTGGCCGAACTCGCGGCGCATCCGCTCGGAGCGCTCGTGGCCGGTGACAAGAAGGACATCGTCATCACCGCGCGGCTGACGAATTCGCCGGGCAAGGTCGCGATCTATGGCTGGCACAAGGCGAACGGCGCGGCGATCCAGCCGTTGTATCTCGGGCACACCTCGGTCTGGGCGGATTACAGCCACGGTGTGCGGCTCGTGCAACAGAAGATGTTCGTGAACGGAAATGCTACGACCGTGGCCGAGGTGCTCGCCAACCCGAAGCTCTCTGGTTTGCTTAGTGACGAGGGTGTGGTTACGACTTCCCGTTACGAGACGAATGCCATACCGGCGTTGTCGGCGGCGATGCGGGACATACTGCGGCCGGGGAATGCGACCGATGGGACGAATGGGACGGCTGGACTTTCCGCGTTCAAGGCGACGGGAAGTTTTGGCGAACGGACGCTGAGTTTTGTTTTCGAGCCGGAGGTGAAGATTCACATCAACGCGCCGGTCGCGGAGAAATTCTCGCCGGACAAACCGGTGTTGCTGGTTTTTTACGCGTTGCCGAACGGGAACACGACCGAACAAACCATCGGACACAAGCTCCAGCCGGGCGAGGACTGGCATTTCGACATCCAGCATATCGGCGCGCAGACGCGATGGCTGCGCGAGCGGATGGCGGACCGCACCGTGGTCGTGGCGTATCTCGAGGCCGGAATGAAAAGCTGGCCGACGTGGCGCAAGACGCACGGCGATGATAAAATTCCCGGCGTGTTCGCGGTGGTGAAGAAAATTTTTGGCGCGTATCGTGTCGAAACCGTTCTCGCCAGCCACAGCGGCGGTGGGAGTTTGATGTTCGGCTATCTGAACACGCAGGAGAAGATTCCGAGCGACGTGACGCGCATCGCGTTTCTCGACAGCAATTACGCCTACAGCACGACGAATCATCTCGCGAAGTTGTCGAACTGGCTGAAGGCCTCGGACGAGCACAAGCTGTGCGTGCTGGCTTACGACGATGCGAACGCGTTGCTTGATGGGAAGGCGTTCGTCACCGAGGCGGGCGGCACGTGGGGCCGGAGTCATGTGATGTTGAAAGACCTCGGCGAGCAGTTCATGTTCACGAGCCGGACGAACACCGGATTGGAAACTTATTTCGCGCTCGATGGTCGGCTGCAATTGCTGCTCAAACAAAATCCTGAGCGGAAAATATTTCATACCGTTCAAGTCGAGCGCAACGGTTTCATTCACACGATGCTGATGGGCACGCCGCGCGAAGGAAAGGGCTACCAATATTTTGGCGAGCGGGCGTTCGGCGAATGGATTCAATCGCCGTAATTTGCAGCCGCAGCCCGGCAGGGCGAAAGCGAATAGCCCACCGATTCATCGGTGGGTTCACAAACCAGAAGGGATCAAGTCCCGTCAGAGACGGCAGAGTGCGGGATTGCCGCCAGAGATTTCTGTCGTCCCTGACGGGACTTGTCCGTTTCCGGCGGTTTTCCCAGCGTTGAAACGCTGGGCTATTGTCGGGCGTCCCTGCGGGACGGGCAAACCATCGCGCTCTGCTCGCGGACCGCAGGTTTTTGGGGTTGGCAATGGCGGGTGCGATTAAAGGCGGGTGAGGGTGAGCGGGTGCTGGCGGTATTTTTGGACTGCGGTGGCAAGTTGGACGCGACACCGCTTGCGAGCGAACGGGGCGGGTTGCTCATTGCCAGCGCCGTCGTCGGTGCCAAAGCGGTGTCGCGTCCGACTTGCCACCGCAGTCCATAATGCCCTCACCCGTTTTTCATCACACCCGGCAAAGGC
>SIBJ01000070.1 GCA_009695195.1 Pedosphaera sp. | reverse complement strand
CGGAAACGAAAGACGGGTTCGATTCCCGTACGCGCTACCAAAACCAATTCCTTTTATCATCTCAGTTCCAAATGATTAGCAGGCCCGACGAGCGTTCCCTACGCAACTGGATTTCTTTCGCTCTCATCGCGGGCACACTTCTAGTGTACGCGGGTGCGGTAAAATTTGAATTCACCATTTATGACGACAACCAATACGTTGCCGAAAACGCGACTGTTCTTCGCGGTTTGACCTTGGTCGGAATCAAGGAGGCATTTACAACTCCGTTGATGGGGAACTGGCATCCGATAACAGTGCTTTCCCACATGCTGGATTGCAGTCTTTTTGGAGCCAGTCCCGGAGCACACCACGCTGTAAGCGTGATCATCCATTGTGCAAACGCCCTGATCCTTTTCCGGCTCCTGTTGACGCTGACGAGTGCAACTTTACGGAGTGCGGTGGTAGCGGCCCTTTTTGCATGGCACCCATTGCACGTCGAATCGGTGGCGTGGATTGCCGAGCGCAAGGACGTCTTGAGCGCGTTCTTTGGATTTCTTTGCTTGATGACGTATGCGCGCTTCGCTCAATGCGAAACTAAGAATGAAAAATTAAAGAACTATTGTCTGGCGCTGCTGCTGTTCGCTCTAGGGTTGATGAGCAAACCGATGCTCGTAACGTGGCCGTTCGTTTTGTTGTTGCTTGATTACTGGCCGCTCGGGCGGCTTGGTTTTCAGTCGTTCAGCGTTCAAGATTTACGACGTTTGATTTTGGAGAAGCTTCCTTTTTTTGCCCTATCCACAGGGATGTGCATGATCACATTGGCGACGCAGAAGCAATCGGGCTCAACCGAAGCCGCAGGACAACTCCACGTGTTTGACCGAATCGGTAATGCGGTGATTTCTTATTTCAGGTACCTCCGAAAAACAATCTGGCCCGATGATCTCGCTGTCCTGTATCCGAATCCAGGTCATTGGGAAGCCTGGAAAGTGGCGGTGGCGATCGTTGGTTTGCTGGCTTTCTCGGTGCTGGCCGTAATGTTGATTCGCCGCCAACCCTGGTTGGCCGTAGGTTGGTTTTGGTATCTGGGTACTTTGGTGCCGGTCATCGGTGTGATCCAATTCGGAACTCAAGCGATGGCTGATCGTTATAGTTACATTCCGTTGGTGGGGATTTTTATCGGGTGCGTCTGGCTGGGCGGTGAAGTCGCGAAATGATCGAAGTCGCGGCTCGTCCTGGGAACCGCGCTTGTCGTCATTGTATTGCCGGCTGCGATGACGTGCAGTTGGTTTCAAACTGCGTATTGGAAAAGCAGCGAAACCTTGTTCGCGCGCGCATCGGCGGTAACCACCAGCAACTCCGCTGCGCAATACAATCTTGGCGTGGCCTTGGATCTTCAGGGAAGAACGGAGGAAACGCTGCAACATTACCGTGAGGCGATTCGCATTAGGCCCACGTTTTCGGCAGCCCACGCGAATCTGGGGCGAGCACTTTACTATTTGGGCCGTTCGGAGGAGGCCATCAATGAACTGACGCGTGCGCTGGAACTTGCCTCAACTGGTCCTGCGGCGGACATCATCCATTTCAATCTGGCCCTGGCGCTCGTGACCTTGACGAATTACGAAGCAGCGGCTTCAAACTTTGCCTCCGCTACGCGTACGATTACCAACAACCCGTCGTTGTACACGGAATGGGGAAAAATGCTTTTGAACCAAGGCGGAACTGACGCGGCGATTGCACAGTTCGAACAGGCTTTTCAAATCGATCCTGAAGCTATGGATGCACACTTTCACTACGGGATTGCATTGACGGATCAAGGAAAGCCCGAATTGGCCGCGTGGCACTTGGCGAAAGCTCTTCGTCTTGAGCCAAAAGAGGTTGGGATTTACGCTCAGATTGGCTTGGCCTTGGCTTCGAGGGGCAAGGTCAAGGAAGCAGTAACCCATTATCGCGAATCTTTGCGATTACAGCCGGACATGCCGGAGGTTCTTAATAACTTTGCTTGGATTCTTGCGACCAGTGCGGACGCAAGCCTCCGCGATGGGAAAGAAGCCGTCCAGTTCGCACAGCGCGCCTGCGAATTGACCGGCAATCAGCAGACTTTGCTCATCGGCACCTTGGCCGCAGCCTACGCGGAAGCAGGCCGATTTGAGGATGCGCAAAAGACCGCCGAACAAGCCATCGCGCTGGCTGCGAAGAACGGCGAGACCGATCTGGCGGAAAAAAATCGCGAGTTATTGCGTTTGTACCAAGCGGGCAAGCCGCATCGCGAAAAAACTGACGCGGCGCGTTAGGTATGGTTTTATTCAGCGAAAACATGGACGAGAATCTTGCCTTGGGACTTTTCCTGGTGTCGCCGGTGGTTTGCGCCGGCGGATTGGTTTTCTTGCGGCGGCGTCTCCGCGCGCGTCCAGGTCCGACGGGTTGGCCAATGCTGCTGCTGGGAAACGCCCTTGTGCTCTTGTGCTTGTTGTCGGCGGGCACCTTGGCCGGGGAAATCTTCTTCCGCTTCATCTACGACACGACCGATTCGCTCGGCAATACCAAAGTCTGCGAACGTTGGGCACAGCGATATTTTCAAGCCAACCGGGCAGGATGCCGTGATAACATCGAATACTCGTCCCCGCTCAAACCTGGGGTGCGCCGGTTCAGTTTTCTCGGCGATTCGTTCACCACGGGCCACGGGGTCAAAAATGTCGAGGATCGTTTCGCCAACCGTTTTCGCCGGGCGCACCCGCAATGGGAGGTTCACGCTCTCGCTCAACCCGGTTTTGAAACCGGAGACGAGACCGCGTTTCTCAGCCTTTGCCTGCAAAACCGTTATCAACTGGATCAAGTCGTTCTGGTGTATTGCCTGAACGACATTTCCGACCTGGTGCCGGAGTGGACCACAGCGCGTGACAAGATTTATGCGGAGCAAGACGGGCAGAACTGGCTGGTGAACAGCAGTTACTTTTGCAACTTCATTTACCATCGCTGGAAAGCTGTCCGGAATCCTTGGATCAAAAACTATTTTCAGTTCGTCCGCCAAACTGCGACCGGCCCGGTCTGGGAGCAGCAAAAGGAACGGCTCAAGGCGCTCAAGCAGGAGGTTGAATCCAACGGCGGACACCTGGTCGTCGTCACCTTCCCGTTTCTCCACGCGGTTGGGCCAGACTACGAATTTCAACCGCTTCACGATTCCCTAAATCAATTCTGGCGTGAACAAAAAGTCCCGCACCTCGACTTGCTTCCCATTTACAAAAACACTCCCGCGCGAAAGCTCACGGTGAATTCGTTCGATGCTCATCCGAATGAATACGCGCATGCGTTGGCCGCCGACGCCATCGGGAAGTTTTTGCAGGAGCAACTTGCCGTATCTCCCAAGTAATTTGTTGCTTCTCGTTTCTTTCAACGATTGGTAAGTTTCTTAGATGCGCCCGTTTCAAATCATCTTCAATCCGACCAGCGCCGCCGAACTGGGGCGGATGCCCAAGGAACTCCAACTCCAAATCCTCGGCGAATTCCGCGGCCTGCCGCATCAGGTGATTGCCACGGAACTTGACGAGTTCGGCAAAT
Source organism: Pedosphaera sp. (assembly GCA_009695195.1). Classification (GTDB taxonomy): domain Bacteria; phylum Verrucomicrobiota; class Verrucomicrobiia; order Limisphaerales; family JADLHS01; genus CAIKLQ01. The sequence goes on along the minus strand of SIBJ01000070.1, from coordinate 21,391 downwards.
TGGAGCGCGGCGGCAAGACCTTGCACCGCTTTCGCGTCGGCGATTACCGCGTTTATTTCGAGCGCCACGATCTCGGCGTACTCGTCCACCGCATTCTCAGCCGCAACACGTTGAAAGATTTCCTCTATCGCTCCGGCCTGAAAGTGGAAGAAGACGAGGCGCTCCAGCAGAACCCCAAGTTTTGGGACTTGATCGAAAGCGCGAAGACCGCGGCGAAAGACTGAAGTCAGAGGGCAGAGGGCACAGATCAGAAATCCGCCTTCCGCCCTCCGCCCTCCGCCTCATCGCGGCGTGAACTTCTCGGGCATGCTCATCATCTTGCCGAGCTTCGAGCCGGCTTCTTGAAGCTGATTTTGAATCGAATCGTGTTGCGCCGTGCGGACGTAATCGCAGGCAAGGGCGGTGCTGATCCAGTGCGAGGTCTCCTGCAACTCGCCGTCGGCATCCGTCAGCTTGCTGACGAAATGTGCCGAATATTTTCGTTTGGCCCACGCTTCCGCGATATTTCCGCCGACCGAACGCGACGAACGGCGGACTTGATCGGTGAGGGAATACTTTTCTTCCACCGGAAATGATTTCGTCAGCCGGAAGATGTCCTGCTGCAACTCGAACATCTGCTGGTAAGCCCGCAAGTCACGGAACGATTTGATTAGTTCAGCCATAGGTTTTGTTTGGGTTGGTTGTGTTGAATGTTAGTTTCGTTCGCCCTTCATCCGATCTCCGTCTTCCGGGTTCTGCCTTCCGTCTTCTGTCCTCTGACCTCCGCCTTCCGTCAGTTCGCGTCTTCTCCGAGCTCCACATTCCAATACGCGAGATCAATGAAGTGCTTCCAACTGTCGTGCTGATGCAGTGTGAAGTTGATCTGCACGAACGGACGCCACTTCGGCCGCTTGGGTTTGCGGACCAGATGCATTCCGGCTTCGAGCGGCGTGCGGTTCGCCTTGCGCGTGTTGCACCCGATGCACGAACAGACAATGTTTTCCCACGACGTCGGCCCGCCGCGGTCGCGCGGGATGACGTGATCGAGATTCAGGTCTTTGCGATCGAACGTGCCGCCGCAGTACTGACATTGATTGCGGTCGCGTTCGAAAATGTTGTGGCGCGTGAACTTCACTTCTTTCTTCGGCATCCGGTCAAACGCGAAAAGCAAAATCACGCGCGGCACGCGGATGCGGAAGGAAATGGTGTGGACGACTTCGCCGTCCGCCTCCGATTGGGAAAGATCCTGCCACTGGGAAAAACTAAAAGTGCGGAAGGAACCGTCAGCATCGTTGAGGACGACCTGCGCGTGGCCCTGGAAGAGCAGCGTCAGGGCGCGCCGGGCAGTGCAGACGTTGACCGCCTGCCACAGCCGGTTGAGAACCAGCACGTGATGATTAAGCGCCGAGTTCATGACTCATTTACCTGCGGACACGGTACAAAACTCACGGGCGGGTGTCAATTGCGCCGCCCGGCGTAGAATCACGGAACGGTTTGCCTGCGCGATAAAGTTCGAGCAATTCGGTGTTCCGCCGCACGATTTCTTCCATGCCCGCAGTTGTTGCCAGCTCGCGCGCCTTTTCGGCGGCGGCGATGGCTTCCGGGAAACGTCTAGCTTCCGCATAGGCCGCCGCGAGCGTGCCGATCAAGAGCGGTTCACGGTTTTCGGTCAGGTCGCAGGCGCGGTTGGCGAGTTTGACGGCTTGCGCGCCATTGCGGTTGGCGGCGTCCGGCGATGTGGCGAGCAACCACGCGAGATTGTTGAGGGCGGCGAGCGGTTTCGGATCGAGCGCGATGGCGGCGCGATAGTGTTGAACGGCTTCCGTGGTGCGGCCACGGCTCTGGAGCGTCATGCCGAAGTGTAGGTGGATCATCGCGTTCGTCGGCGCGAGGCCCACCGCCTTTACGAGCGCGGCTTCGGCTTCATCCATCCGCCCGACGGCTGACTGCGCGACGCCAAGACCATCGAGTGCGATGGCATTGGCCGGCGACAACTGTGTGGCTTTCTCAAATTCCGACACCGCTTCGCCGGGCTTGCCGAGGTCCATCAACACGCCGGCCAGGCCGAGTTGTGCGTCGGGCAGTTGCGGGTTCAAATCAAGCGCAGCCCGATACTCGCCGAGCGCGGCGTCGAGCCGTCGCAAGCGAGCGAGGGTCGCCGCGAAAGACACGCGGAGATTCGTGGCGTCCGGTTTGAATTTCACCGCGCGGGCGTGTTGTTCAATCGCCTCGTCAAACCGCGACTGACTCTCGAGGGCGGTAGCCAGATGGGAGTGTGCTTCGGCAAAGCCGGGACGCACTTCGAGGGCATGACGCAGAATAATCTCCGCCTCGGCAGGTTGATTCTCGTTCAAAAGCATGAAGCCGAGGTGATCGAGCGATTGCGGATCATCCGGATTTATTTTCAGACCTTCACGCAGGCAATTGATGCCTTCTTCGCGCTGGCCATTGGCGAAGAGCGCCATGCCCAAGCCGGACCAGGCGCCGGGAAAGGTGCGACCGTAATTCAACGCCTGACGGAAATACTGGATCGCGCCTGTTCGGGCTGCCCGTCCCGTCGCGCCAGTTCGCCGAGCGTGTTTAACGCGACAAAATTTCCCGTCGTCACGCGATTCGCCTGCTCAAACAGCGTCCGCGAATTTTTCCAGGTGGCGATTTGCCGCGCGCTCAACCCGACGCAAGCTCCGAGAATTCCCAGCGCAAGAACCGACGCCATCCATCCGCAGCGCTGCAACCGCGTGATCCAGCCCGCGCTCAGCCAGACCGCAGCGACAAAAAATCCGATGCTCGGGATGTAAAGGTAGCGGTCCGCGAGCGACTGCCCTCCGACCTGCACCAACCCGATCACCGGCACGAGCGTGCCGAAAAACCAGAACCAGCCGGTGAAAAGAAAAGGCTGCGACTTCCGCCACCACACGATGCCGGCGGAGAGGACCAGCACCACGGCCCCGGCGACGACGGCCAGATCCCACGGCGCGGTAGGTGGGAACGGATAGAACGCGGCGAGGTCGGAGGGCCAGAAGAGTTTTCCGGCGTAGCGCAGGTAGCTCGTCAACGCATTGGCCATGCGGTAGGAGAGTGGCCACTCGTTTCCCTTGGCCAGGGCGTGCCACTTGTCCTGCGCCAGTATCGTGATGACGCACGAAGCGATCACCAGCGCGAAGAACGGAAGCTTTTCCCTCACCAGGCGGAGGAAGGGTGCGGAGTGCGAGGAGTCAGGTGTCAGGTTTTCCGCACCCGATACTTCGCACCTGACACCTGACACCCTTCCCAGCGGCCAGAAACCCAGCAACAACATCACGAACGGCCACGTAACGAGCATTGGTTTGCACATCAGTCCGCACGCGAACAACAGGAGTGCCAACGAGTAACAACCAGCCGTGCCGGGACCTATTTCAGCTTTCAGCTTTCAGCTTTCAGCTTTTTCCGCGTAGCCCGCATACGCCCACAACGCGAGCAACCCGAAAAACGTGCTGAGCACATCTTTGCGTTCTGAAATCCACGCCACGGATTCGACGTGCGTTGGATGCCACGCAAACAGCGCGGCGACGAACGCGGGCCGCCAGAACGCGCCGGTGATTGCGCGCAAGAACAGAAACAGGATGACCGAATTCACCGCGTGAAATGCGATGCTGACGAGATGATGCCCACCCGCGTTCGCGCCGAACCATTGCCAGTCCGCCATGTGCGAGATCCACGTGAGCGGGTGCCAGTTGCTCGAGAAGCTGTGCGTGAACGCCCACGACACGCTTTCGGTCGTCAGCCCCATTCGCACGTAGGCGTTCTCGGTGACGTAGTCGGGATCGTCGAGCCACACGAAATTGTGATGCCGCACCGGGAGATAAAGAATCAGCGTGCCCACGCCCAGCAACAGGCAGACAAAAAGGGCGCGCAGATTTTTCGGGTTTCGTAGCACGGTCGGCATGGTGGAAAAAATCGCGCGGGAAAAAAGCAAAATGACTTCGCGTCGCGCGTCAACGCGGCGGTGGGTTGTCGCGGAACGGCTGGCCCGATTTGTAGAGATTGAGCAGTTCCTCGTTGCGCTTCGCGATGTCGGGGCGTCCGGCTTTGGTCGCGAGGTCGCATGCTTCCCGCGCCGTGGCGACGGCTTTATGAAAATCACCCACCTCGGCGTACGCGGCGGCCAGCGTGCCGAGGAGGAACGGTTCGCGGCGGCCACTCAACTGGCACGCGCGTTCGGCGAACGTAACGGCGTCCTTGCCGTTGCGCAGTGCGTCGTCGGGGTGCGTCGCGAGGATCCACGCGAGGTTGTTCAAAGCCGCGGGCTGGTTCGTTTCGGTTTCCAGCGTGAGGCGGTAGTGCCGGATCGCTTCGGCGATTTCACCACGGGGCGCGAGCATCATCGCGAGGTGAAGGTGTGCCGTCGGCATTTTCGGGTCCGCGGCCAGCGCCTGCCGGAGATATTTTTCCGCCTCGACCGTCTGCCCCTGCATTCCGAGCGCAAACCCCAGCCCGTCCAGCGCCGGCGCGGGATTCGTCATCACGGTGAGCAGGCTTTTGAATTCCGCCGCGGCTTCCGGGGCCTTCCCCAACTCGATCAGCGTCAAGGCGCGGCTGTAACGGGCTTCGTTCCAGTTCGGTGACAGTTTCAGCGCCCGGTCGAATGATTGCAGCGCGTCCGCTGGTCGTTGCGAACGCATCATGACCGTGCCCAGCGCGAAGAGTGCGTTCGTGGACTGCGGCATCAAGGCGATGGATTTCTCGAAACAACCCTGCGCCTCGGCGAGCCGACCCTGCCGTTGCAGGATCGAGCCGAGGTTGAAAATCGCGTCGGAGTAATCCGGCCGCAGTTTCAGCGCCTCCTGAAAACCCGTCTCGGCTTCAGCGAACCGGCCGAGCCGGGCGAGAACGGCCGCACGTCCGTTGACCACTTCCGGATCGAATGGCCCACCGAGCAGCGCCCGGTCGTGGAACGACAGCGCCTTCTCGTAGTCGCCACGTTTCTCGTAAATGTTTCCAATTCCCGTCAGTCCGCCCGGATAATCCGGCTGCATCGCCAAAGCGGTCTCGTAATATCGCAGCGCCTCGTCCAATTTTCCTTCGCGTCCCAGAAAACCGCCGAGCACCGTCCACGCCAGATAATTTCTTTCCGTCACCGCACGCGCGTGCTCAAACAGCGCCTGTGAATCACGCCAGACTTTGATCTGCGCCCAACTCGTCGTCGCGCATGCGGCGAGAATCGCCACTGCGCCGACGGTGCAGATGATTTTCGCTTTCGCCCACGGTTTCAAAAAGTCGGTCACGAGCCAGACGACTGCCATCAACAAACCCACGCCCGGTAGATACGAGTAGCGATCCGCCCACGCTTGGCCGCCAACCTGGACCAATCCAATCACCGGCACCAGCGTGCCGAGAAACCAAAACCAGCCGACCGCGAGGTACGGCCGGCTTTTCCGGCAGTGAACCACGGCGACGGTCAGCACCACCAGCACGGCGCCGGTGAGAACGGCGAGGAGAACCGGAGTCGCAGTCGGGTAGGGATAAAACACCGCGAGTTTCGTCGGCCAGAAAAACTTCACGCCGTACTCGCCGTAAGCGACCAGCGCGTTCGCTACGCGAGTCAGCAGCGGGAATTGTTGGGTTGAACCGATGGCGTGCCCCGCGCCCTGCGCCCAGACCGTCAGCGCACACGAGACCGCGCTCAGCAGGAAGAAGGGGATTTTTTCCAGCACCAATGGGCGGAAAGTTTTCAGTGTGCAGTTTTCAGTGTTCAGTTCCTTTCGGCGGAGCGGCCAATGGTCCAGCAGCAGCAGCACGAACGGCAGCGTCACGAGCATCGGCTTGCTCATCAGCCCGAGCGCGAAGAAAAGCAGCGCTGCGCCGAACCAGACTTTAGACTTTGGGCTTGAGCCTTTAGACTTTTCCGCAAAACGCACGTACGCCCACAGCGCCAGCAATCCGAAGAACATGCTGAGCACATCCTTTCGCTCGGAAATCCACGCCACCGATTCGACCCGCAGCGGATGCCACGCAAAACACGCGGCGACAAACGCCGCGCGCCAGAAGGCGCCGGTCATCCGGCGCAGCAGGAGAAACAAAAGGACGGCGTTGATTGCGTGCCAGCCGACGTTGACCAGATGGTGGCCGGCTGGCTTTAACCCGAACAGTTCGCAATCGAGCATGTGCGACAGCCACGCGAGCGGATGCCAGTTCGAGGCTTCTTTCGAGCGGAAAGCCCAGGCCACAGCTTCACCCGAGAGCCCGTGATTCACATTCGGGTTTTCGGTGACGTAGTCCGGATCGTCGAGGCCGACGAAATCGTGCGTCCGCACCGGCCAATACAACGCGCACGTTCCGGCGAAGATCGCCAGCGCGACCAGCCACGCCTGAAACTTTGGGCGTTCGGGTGATTTCGGTGTACTCATGGAGCTTCCGCCCGACCCGTGCGATATGGCTCGCCGGCGTTGAATTGTTTCAGCATCGTGTCGCTTCGTTGGGTCAGGGAATGGTCGCTGGCGTTGGCCGCCAGTTCGCGGGCGCGCGTGGCGAGCGCGATGGCTTCGGCCAGTTGCCCCGCTTCGGCGCTGGCCGCGGCGAGCGTCAGCAAGGGTAGGGGTTGACCGTGGCCTGTCAAACGACAAGCGCGCTCCGCCAACTCCACCGCCGCCGCGCCGTCGCGCAACTTCGCGTCGGGATGCGTCGCCAGAATCCAGGCGAGATTGTTCAAGGCGGCGGTGAAGTCGGGATTGATTCGCAGCGCGTCGCGGTAGTGCTCGACGGCTTCGGCGGGGCGGCCAAGTTCCTCGGCGGACAACGCCCAGTTGTTCTGCGCCGCGGCGTGGTCCGGTTTCGCGGTGAGCGCGGCCCGGAAATGCGTGATGGCTTCTTCGTGCCGGCCCAGCAACGCGAGGACGTTGCCGAGGTTGTTGTGCGCGATGACGTCGTCGGGCAACAGTTGCAACACCGCCTCGAAATGCGTCGCGGCTTCGGCATGGCGTTCCTGCGCGGCGAGGGCGCGACCGAGATTGCTGTGGGCGTCGGTGTAGGTGGGATTGATTTCCAACGCCGCTTCGTATTCCGCGATGGCCTCGGCAACTTTTCCCTGCGTGAAGAGGTGATAGCCGAGGTTGTTGTGCGCGAGATAATTTTTTTCCGTCACGGCGAGCGCGTGACGGAACAACTTCTCGCTGTTGCGCCAGTGCGCGACTTGCTTCCACGTCACGACCGAACATGCCGCGATGACTGCCGCCGCGAGCGCGGCCAGTAGCGGTTTCATCATTGGAAATCTGCCGGCGAGCGCCGCCGCTTCCCACGCGATCAATACAAAGATTCCGATCAACGGCAGATAGGTGTAGCGGTCGGCCATCTGTTGCATCCCGACCTGTACTAGGCCGATCACGGGCAGCAACATGATCGCGAACCAGAGCCAGCCTACCACCCGGTGCGGCGCGCGCGATGCGATCCAGATTGTCCAGGCCGTTACGCCGATCAACAACACGGTTGTGAGGGCGACCGCTCCCGTGGCGTGGTGTTCCGGCATCGGATAAAACGCCGCGAGCTTCGCGGGCCAGAACGATTTCCCAAGGTAGAGGGCAAACGAAACGACGGCGTTCGCCATCCGTTCGCCGAACGAAAAGTTTTGCAGCGACCGCACCGCGCCGCCGTGACTTTGCGCGAGCAAGGTGATGATTCCCGACGCGACTGCGAGTGCGAAGAAGGGAAGTTTTTCCCGCAGGCAGCTCCGGAAAAGCTGAAAACTGAAAGCTGAAAACTGAAACCTTTGCAGCGGCCAGAAATCCAGGAGCAACATCACCACGGGCAGCGTGACGAGCATCGGCTTGCTCATCAAGCCCAACGCGAACAAACCGAGCGCCAGCCAAAAACTACCCGACCGACTTGCGCCCATTTCTGCTTTCAGCTTTCTGCTTTCAGATTTTTCCGCATAGCCCGCATACGCCCATAGCGAGAGCAATCCGAAAAACGCCGACAACACGTCCTTCCGCTCCGCGATCCACGTGACGGATTCGACGTGCAACGGGTGCCAGCCGAACAGCGCGGCCACGAACGCGCTGCGCCACAGCGCGCCGGTCAGCCTGCGGAAGAGCAGGAACACCAGCGCCACGTTAGCGCAGTGGAGCGTCAGATTTACGAGATGATGCCCGCCCGCGTTCGGTCCGAACATTTCCACGTCCGCCATGTGCGAGAGCCATGTCAACGGATGCCAGTTCGCCGCGTGGCCGGTGGTGAAGGCCCACTTCACTCCGTCGGCGGTCAGGCCGCTCATCACCGCGGGATTTTCAAAAACGTAATTCGCGTCGTCATAATCGGTGGCTTCAAACGTCACCACGGGCGAGAACACCGCCGCCGTCGCGCCCACGAGCGCGAGCAGCACCAGCCAGGCCGGCGGGCGGTTTTTGTTTTCCGTCTGCACACGGTTAGCTTGGCGAAAAACGGCAGGGCAAAAAAGTTCAAAGCGTGGGCCGGAGCGCGGCGTTCACTCCGCTTCATCGCCCGGACGTTTCCGGCTGGTCATTTTACCTTTGCTACGCGGTCGTTGAAGCGGCCTGAAGGCCGCGCGCCGATGGTTCAGCGTGGCCCGGACGTTTGCGTTGCCAAAGCCCATGTGCCATGACTAACATTTGCAGCATGAAACGATTTTTCGCTCCCGTGGTTCTGGCGCTGGCCGTGGCGCTGACGACCGCGCGCGCCGAATCGCCGGAAGACCAGTACGTCCGCATCTACAACGTCATCCAGGCCGGCGATTCCCTGGGTGACTCCGACCAGTCCTCCGCGGCCTTGAACCGCTACCTCGAAGCGCAGGCTTCGTTGCAACAATTCCAAAAAGTTTATCCCGAGTGGACTCCGAAGGTCGTCAATTACCGGCTGAATTATCTGGCGTCGAAAGTCGCCGCGCTGGCGGCGAAATCTCCCGGCTTCTCCGCGCCGGTGAAGCCCGCACCTCGAACTCGACCAGTGACTCCCTTGCCGGCGGAACCGGTCGCGACCCCGCCACCGGCGCCCGCGCTCGCGGCCAATGCGGAACTGGAAGCCCGGTTCGCCGCGTTGGCGGAAGACGTGCGGCGGTTGCAGTCGGACAAGTCCCTGCTCGAAGCCAAGCTCAAGGAAGCGCTCTCGGCCCAACCCGCCGCCGTGGACCCGCGCGAACTCGCCAAGGCCCGCGAACAGATCCACAGCCTGATGAAGGAAAACGATTTGTTGAAGACCACGACCGCCGCGGAAAAGCCGCGGACGATTCCGGCGGCGGAACTCCGGGCGCTCGACGACACGAAGCACGCGCTCGCCGAAGCGAATCGCAAATTGACCGAGCAGATCGAACGGGCCAACACGCTCGCGAACGAGAAGAAGATTTTGCAGTCGCAACTGGACGCGCAGGCCGCGAATGCCGACAGCGCGGCGAAACTTGAAACGACCCGCAAGGCGCTCGACGACGCCAATCGCAAGCTGGCCGAACAGTCCGGCCTCACGAAACAACTCGCCGTCGAGAAGGAAACCCTCCAGGCGCGCATCAAATCGCTGACCATGTCGGCGGACGCGAGCGAAGCGTTGCGCGCCGAGAACGACGTTTTGAAGAAACAGCTCGCGCAGGCCCGCAGTGCCGGCGCGGACGCGACGAAAAGCTCCGAAGCGGCCGCCAAACTTTCCAAGGCGGAGGCGCAAATTGCGGCCTTGCAGTCGGACGCCGAGATTTTGCGGCTGGAAAAAACCGCGCTGGAGAATCGCGTGCGGACGTTGGCGGCGCAAAAGGTTGCCGCGCCCGTCGTCGCCACGCCTGCGCCGCCGCCGGCCTCGCGCCGCGAAGACCTCGCGCGCATCAAGCTGCTCGAGAACGAGCGCGACGATCTCGCCCGCAAACTCGACTCCGCGAACAAGGAACTTTACGGCCGCAAGGGCAAGGTGGCCTCGACGCGTATTGACGAATTGAACAGCCAGATCACGACGTTGCGCGCGCGGTTGGAAGTGTTCGAGGCGCGCGCCGTGCCCTACACCGTCGAGGAACTGGCGTTGTTCAAACCATCGCCAGCCCGCCTCGCGGCGGCCAATCCGAACGCCGGGAAGAAAGGCATCAGTTCGCTGCCCAGCGGTGTCGAAACCCTGGTGGCGACGGCTCAGCGGCATTTTGCGGCGAAGGAATTCGATCAGGCCGAGGCCAACTATCTCGAAATTCTCCGGCGCGATGAGAAGAATGCCTACACGCTCGCGAACCTCGCGGCGATCCAGCTCGAACGCGGGCGGCTCGACGAGGCGGAAAAAAGTGTGAAGGCGGCGCTCGCGGGCGCACCGGAAGACGCTTACAGCCTTTCGATTCTCGGCTACGTGAAATTCAGGCAGGAAAAATATGACGACGCGCTCGATGCCTTGAGCCGCGCGGCGCGCATGAATCCGTCGAGCGCCGAGATCCAAAATTATCTTGGCGTCACGCTCAGTCACAAGGGTCTGCGCGGGCCCGCGGAGACGGCGTTGCGCAAGGCGATCCAGATTGATCCGGGTTACGGCAGCGCGCACAACAATCTCGCCGTCATCTACGCCACGCAAAATCCGCCGCTGCTCGAACTGGCGCGCTGGCATTACGACCGCGCCCTCACCGCCGGCCACCCGCGCAACGCCGACCTGGAAAAAATGTTCGACGCGAAGGCCGCCACCGCCGCCGCGTCGCCGTGACAAGTTCGGAGTCCCGCGTTTACGCGGTCCGGAATTGCCGAACCGCCTGAAGGCGGAACTCCAAACCTAAAATGCTCCGCCAGGCACAGCACGAACTGACGCTCGCCACGCGCGGGCGCGGACTTTACGAATTCACCGACGAAGTCGCGGCTTGGCTCACGCGCCAGAAAGTTTTGCAAGGGCTGCTCACGTTGCATCTGCGCCACACTTCCGCCTCGCTGCTCATCCAGGAAAATGCCGACCCCGACGTGCGCGCCGATCTCGACCGTTTTTTCGCGCGGCTCGTTCCGGACGGCGACCCGCTGTTCGAGCACACCTGCGAAGGCGCGGACGACATGCCCGCGCACGTCCGCACCGCGCTCACGACGGTGAACCTCAGCATTCCGGTTCACGATGGCCGGCTCACGCTCGGCACCTGGCAGGGAATTTATCTTTGGGAACACCGCCGCGTCCCGCACACGCGCCGCGTGGCGATGCACTTCGTCGGTGAATAAATCTCGCCATCGCTTCCGTGCGCTGGCAGCTTGCGCCCGCTTGATGCACGCATGAAATCGTTTCGTTTTCCGGTGTTGGCCCTGGTGTTCGCGGCGATGACGCTGAACGCGGCGGTGGAGACCATCACCAACCGCTTTAGCTTCAGCGGCCCGGAGATTTTTCCTATTGATCCCGCCATCGGCCTGCTGCACGCCGCGGACCTCGACGGCGACGGGTTGAACGATCTCGTCGTCGTCAACAACGCCCGCTCGAAAATCAGTCTGCTTTACAACCAGACCGGCAAGACGAATCGCACGGTCGCGGCCAAGCCGGTTTTCAAACGCGAGTTGAACGAACTGCCGCCGGACTCGCGGTTTCGCATCGAATCCATCGCGTCGGAGAAACGCATCGCGGCGATGGTGGTCACGGACTTGAACGGCGACGGCCGGCCGGACATCGCGTATTACGGCGAGCCGAAGGAACTCGTGGTGATTTACAACGAGGGCACGAACGGCTGGAGTGCGCCGAAGCGCTGGCCGATCGAGGACGGCCAGCTCACCGCCAACGCACTCGCGGCGGGCGATCTCAACGGCGATCAGCGGCCCGATCTGGTGTTGCTGGCGGAGAACCACGTTTATTTCATCGCGCAGAAAGCCGACCACACCTTCGTCGAGCCGGTGAAAATTCCACTGTCGTCCGCGGTGAAGTCCGTGCAGGTGCTCGACGTGGATGGCGATGGCCGGAGCGATTTGCTGCTCGTGAACTGGGAGAGCGCCACGCCGTTCCGCTTCCGGTTGCAGGACGCCTCGGGCCAGCTCGGGCCGGAGAACTATTTCACCTTGTCGCCCATCCGGTCCTATTGCGCGGAGAATCTGGAGCCGAACGGGAAAACTCTGGTCGTGACCATCGCGCAGAATTCCGGGCGCGCGCAGATCTCGGAATTCAAACGCAAACCCGCCGAGCCGCTCGCGGGCGCGTTTCGCCAGGGACAATTGCAGGTGCTGCCGCTCAACAAAACCGACAAGGCCCGGCGCGGACTGCTTTGGGCCGATGTGAACCGCGATGGCCGTTCGGATCTGCTCGTGGCCGAACCGGAGAGCGGGCAGATCTCAGTCTATCTGCAAAAGTCGGACGGTTCGCTCGCCAGCGGGAAAACTTTTTCCACGCTCGCGGGCGTGAGCGATCTTGCGGTCGCGGACTGGGACGGCGACGGCAATCCGGAGATTTTTATTTTCAGCGCCCCGGCTGCGCAGGGTGGAGAGCAGCAGATCGGCGTGACGCGCTTCGACGACAAGGGCCGGCTGCCGTTCCCGACGTTGATTCCGCTCGACGGCAAGCCGCTCGCGATGGCCGTGGGCGCGTTGTCGCCGGGCGCGAAGCCGTCGCTCGCCGTCATCGTGGAATCGGCTGACGGCAAACGCTCGCTCGTCACGCGCACGGCGGATGGCAAATCGAAGACGCAGAAGTTGAGCGACAATTTCAAAGCCAATCCCGCGACGCTGGCGATCCACGATGTGAACCAGGACGGCCTGCCGGATTTGATCGTGTTGATCCCGTACGAAAAAATCAAGGTGCTGCTGCAAGTGGCGGGCAAGGATTTCGACGAGCAGGATGTCGCGCCGCCCGGTGGATCGGACATCGCGCAGCCGTGGTTCAGCGCGGCGGACGTGGATGGCGACGGCAAGCCGGAGTTGTTGCTGGCGCAAAAGAATTTTCTGCGCGCGGTCGTGTTGAAGCCGGAGACTTCCGCGCCGAACTCGACGAACAAATCTGGATTTGTGTTTCAGGTGAAAGACCAGATCAACGGTGCCGCAAGCAATTCGCGTCTTGTCGCCGCTGCCGCGGTGCCGAACTGGACGAACGCCGTCGCGTCGTTGTTCCTGCTCGACGCCGAGCGCAAGGCGCTGACGCTTTGCGAGCGCGACCCAGCGGGCGTCTGGCAGGTGGTGCGCAATCTCCCGCTGCCGGTGGCCGAGTTCGCCAACCTCTCGCCCGTCGCGATGGGGGACACGAAGGCGAACAGCGTGGCGTTTCTCGGCCTCAACTCCGTGGCGTGGATGCCGCTGGCCGGCGACGTGTGGGAATTCACCACGCTCGACGGTTACGAGACGCCCATCAAGGACGGTTTTCTCGGCGACGTGAACGCGGGCGACCTGGACAACGACGGGCGCAAGGACCTCCTGTTCACGGAAACTTCAAAAAACTATCTCGACCTCGTCATCTTCGACGCGCAACACAAGCTCGTGCCGGCGGACCGCTGGCAGGTGTTCGAGCAGAAAAGTTTTCGCGGTCGCGGCGGGGAATCCGCCGAGCCGCGCGAAGCCGTCGTGGCCGACGTGACGGGCGACGGCAAGAACGATCTCATCGTCGTGGTCCACGACCGGATTCTGGTCTATCCGCAGGAGTAGGTTTCGTAGCGGCGACTCGGGAGAGCGCCGTCATTCTCGCGATCCAGTCAGCGGCGCTCTGCCGAGGCGCCGCTACGGCTTCAACTGCGGTGGCGCGGGTGAAAAGAATTTGAAGGTGAGTCCGTCCACGTTCGCGCTGCCGGCCCAAACATTGAAGTAAAAATATTTCGACACCTTCGCGTAATCGGGCAGCAGCGAGACATCCATCCATTCGCGAAAGGATTTTTCCGGGCCGGCAATGGGAAGGGCATTGAGCAGCGGATTGGAACTGGAGGCGCTGTTCGTGGCGAAGGGCGCGAGTTTTTTGAAAACCTCGAACGCGACGCGCATCGTCTCGCTCTGGTTCTCGTAGGAGAAGAGGCCGGTGCTTTGGCCGCCGACCCGTTGGGCGGCGTCGGCGAGGCCGGCGGTTTCGCGCAACGGTCTGGCCGGGGACTCGGCGCTGCGCAGGAATTCTTCCAGCGTCGCCGCATCGGTGCTGAACGCCACGTAGCCGCCGCTGGCCGCGTAGCTCAATGACTTCACTTCGGTTTCCACAGGCGAAGTCGCGGGCACGACGACGGAAAAGATTTTCTTCCCAAGAAACTCGCGGACCTTGGGCTTGAACGCGTCGCCGAAGCGGAGCGAGAGCAGTCCGGGCAGGGCACGGACGAGTTGCTCGGCGTTGGGTGAGCCGATGGCGAAGAGCGACGGGGCCGAACTCAACTCGACCAGCGAGTTGCCGCGCGGCGCTTTTTCGTAGGCGATGAAATCATCACCGAGATTTCCGAAAAGATTTTTCCGCAGGTCGTAGGCGGGATCGAATTGTTTCACGCCTTCCTCGCCGTTCGAGAGCAGGAAGTTCCAGGTGTTGAAGAGTTGCGGCGAAGTGTCACCGAGCAGCTTCTCGAGGGTCGCTATGGCTTTCTGCGCGTCGGGCCGCCAGCGGTGGAATTTCACCGCGTCCGCGGGCACGAACGGCGGCGGGCCGGCGTCCTTCGCGTCGGTGGCGAGCAATTTGAACAAGCCTGCCCGCGAACTCTCCGGCGCGCCCACAAAAATCTCGAAGGTCGAGCCGTCACCCGCGTCCTTGAAGTCGAGCGCAATGGTTTTCAATCCACCGAGGCCCAGGCCGGCGAGGGCTTTTTTCAACTCGAACGGCGGAAAAACGCTCGGCGCCTGCGGATTGGGTTTCTCTTCCGGCAGCTTCGCCAGCGCGTCGAAAAAGTTTTTGGCGTTGAACCAGGCGAAGAATCCGGCGTCGCGAAAGAGCGCGAGGCGGTTCTGCTCGAACAGCGGCTCATCCGCCAGCGCGGGCGCGCTCCCGCCGGTCAGCCGCGCCACGACGCCCTCGACGCACTTTGTGGAATTGCCGATGATGAGCAGCGATTCGAACTGGCCGATGACGAGCTGGCCATCGGGCGATTTCTTCGCCGGCTCCTTGCCGAGTTCCTGCACCTCCTGTTTTTGCGGAGAGAATTGTTTGAGCGTCTTCGGCACATCGTTGCTGGACAGCGGCACGACAGCAAATTCCACGTCGCGGATCTTTTCAGCTTTGATTGCCTTTCCCGCGTCGGTCCATTTTTTGAGGAGGTCGGCGAGAGTTTTTTTGAGCTGGTCGCTTTTGTCCTTTGCGTCGAGCAGCAGGAGCACGCCCGGTTCGGCGTCATTGTTGCCCGTCCAACCTTCCTGCGTGATGGCAAACGTCAGCAAACCCTGCGGCAGAGAGCTGTAGTCGTCGAACTTCACGCCGAGGTCGCGTTCGAGCGGGCCGACGAACTCCTCGTTCCATTTCGCCAGGAACTTCTCGCGGAACGGTTTCATGGCCGCGTCGTTCCAAAACCGGCTTTGCGGCGACTTCGCGAACGTCGCGCGCAGCTTCGCGAAGTCGGGCGCGGCGAGAACGAACAGCGTGTCCGCCGGCAGGATTTTTTCCACGGACGGAATCCCGGCGAACGCCGCGGCGGTGGTCACGAGCGCGAGCGCAAAAAGGATCTTGCCGCGGAGCACGGGCGTGAAGAATCGGTTGGTCATGATTGGGTGGACGATGGCGACGGGCGGGTAGTTCGAGGCGGGGAAAGTTTTCTGTGCGCGGAGATTCATTGCTCCGCGGACGTTTGTTTCGTCCGGCTCGGCGGTTGGAGATAGCGGTAGGGATTGCTCGGGTTGTCGGTCGCGTAGGTGAAAGCGTCGCGGTGATCGAGAAAGTAGCGCACCGCCTCGACCGGGATGGCGAAGCCGAGGCCCTCGCCGAATGTGATCTTCATGTTCGTGACGCCGACGACTTCGCCGCCGAGATTAAAGAGCGGGCCGCCGCTGTTGCCGGGGTTGATCTGCGCCGTCGTTTGAAGGTAAAGCTCGCCCGCCATCTGCCGCGTCTTGGTGCTCAGAATCCCCTCCGTGACCGTGCGCTCCAACCCGAGTGGACTGCCGATGGCAAAGACGCGCTCGCCCACCGCCAGCGCGTCTGGCACACCGAACGTGAGGTGCTTGAACTTCGGCGCGTCCTTGTCCTCGACTTTGAGCAACGCGAGGTCGGCGAACTTGTTCAACGCCACGATGCGCACCTGTTTGCACGTCCGGCGTTCAAGCTGGCCGTTCTTCTGGAGGTAAACCTCGACGGAAATCTGCGTTTCGCTCTCGATGACGTGGAAGTTCGTGATGAGAAAGCCGTCGTCATTGATGAAGAATCCGGAGCCGAGTCCGCCGGGCGTGCGGACTTGGACGACGGCTTCGCCGAACTGGTTGACGAGGTCGCGGACGTTGCGCTCGGGCGCGGGCTTGGTGGCGGCGACGTAGAAATTGGATCTGGATTCAGTCGCCAGTTTGGTTTCGGTTGTCGCCGGCTTGATGTTTTTGGACGGCGCCGCGGGCTTCTTCGGCGGCTCGATTTCTTCACCGCGGGAAATCTTCGTAATGTTGTCGCGCGGGACGACGAGCACCGTGTAGCCGACGTCCACGGCCACGGAATCGCGCTTCTCCGAGAGGATCTTGCCGGAGATGGCGGCCTGGTCCTTGAGTTGGAGCGTGTCTGCGAACGCGAGGCCCGCGCCGCAAATCAGCGGCAGCATCACAACGGTGCGCAGGTTTAACATGGCCTGACGATAATCGCCGAACGCAACTTTGACAAGGAAACTGCCGCCGGAGGCGTGGTTCAATTTGAAGTTCGGAGTTCCGCGTTTGCGCGGCCCCGGACCGCCTGAAGGCGGGACTCCAAACCAAACGCCCGCCGCTTGAATTGCGTTGCGAAAGCGGCACGCGATGATTTTAATATCGCCGTGGTCAGCCCAAGTTATTTCCCCGGCGAACCGGACCTGATCGGCAACGGCACGCATCAGGCGGCGTTGCACGAACGCGCCCGCGCGGCCACGCGCGAACAGTTTGGCCGCGGCGTTTTCGTCCGCGCGGTCGTCGAGGTCTCCAACTTTTGCCGCGAGAACTGCGCCTACTGCGGTATGCGCCGCGACAATCGCGCGCTCCATCGCTACCGC
Organism: Pedosphaera sp.; assembly: GCA_009695195.1. GTDB lineage: Bacteria > Verrucomicrobiota > Verrucomicrobiia > Limisphaerales > JADLHS01 > CAIKLQ01. The sequence goes on along the minus strand of SIBJ01000070.1, from coordinate 4,419 downwards.
GCGCAGCATGAACAACTCGCCGAGTTGCTCATCGAACACCGCCCCGCCAGCGTCACGGACGTGAACATTCAAGCGGGCGAAGACCCGGTTGCCGTGCGCAAAATCGTCCTGCCGCTCATCCGCACGTTGCGCCGCGAAACTTCGCTCGGCATCAGCGTCTGTCTCGGTTCGCTCACGCCCGAGCTTTACGCCGAACTCTTCGCCGCCGGCGCGAGCATTTACATCATGAAGTTTGAAGTCGGCGACGCGGCGAGCTACGAAAGACTTGAAGCGCCCGGCACCTTGACCGAACGGTTGCGCCACATCCGTCACCTCGCGGCCAACGGCTGGAAGGTCAGTTCCGGTTTCATCGCCGGCTTGCGCGGACAAACCGCCGCTGACCTCGCGCAGAATCTCCGGCTCGCGGACGAACTGCCATTGCACGGGTGCAGCGTCAGCCCGTTCGTTCCGGGTGAAAACACGCCGCTCGCGGGCGATCCGACGTCGAACGCGAACTGGACATTGAACTGCATGGCGGCCCTGCGCTTGATGCGACCGGATTGGGTGATCCCCGCGGTGAGCGCGCTGAATCTCGCGGTGGACGACGGTTATCGTCGCGGTCTGCGCGCGGGCGCCAACCTCACAACCATGAATCTTACGCCCACCGATCTGCGCGAGGATTACGTCATCTACAAGCGCGAGCGTTTCATCATGACGGAGGAGCGGGTGCTCAATGCCATCGCCGCCGAAGGCTTGACGCCGTCGCGCCAGAGTCTCGCGGACTTTTACCGGGGCGCTGCGCGCGAAGTCGCCGCGACCGTCCCCGCCTGACGGCGTGCTTTTTCCTTCGCCAAAGTTTTCCCCGTCACCGGCGCGCGTCGTCGTCACCGGCGCGGGAATCGTTACGGCGCAGGGCGTCGGCTGGCGCGTCAACACAGGTGGTTTCCGCGTGGGGCGCAGCGCGTTTCGGCCCGTGACGTTTTTCGATGTTTCGCGGCAACGGGCAAAACTCGCGGCGGAAGTGGATTTGCCCGCGCAATTGCCGCCGACCCGGCTCGACCAAAAAAATTCCGCCCGCCTCGAACGCGCCGCGCGACTGCTGCTGCTCGCGGGGCATGAAGCGTGGACGCAATCCGGCTGGCAGCCATCCGACAATCTTCCGGTGGTGCTCGGCACGACGGGCGGCGGCATCGTGCTGGGCGAATCCTACCTCCGGCAAACGCTCGCGGCGCCGCGCTCGAATCGCGGCCAGCCCTCGCGCGTCGTCCATTACCACGCGCAGCGACAGGCTCTGGATCTCTGCGATGCGTTCGGATTTCACGGCCCGATCACCATCATCGCCAACGCCTGCGCTTCCGGCGCGAACGCGGTCGGGCACGCGTTCGAACTCGTGCGGCACGGAATCGCCGAGCGCGTATTCACCGGCGGCTACGATGCGTTGTGCCAGATGACCTTCGCGGGTTTTGATTCGTTGCAGGCGTTGTCGCCGACGCGTTGCCGTCCGTTTGACGCGCAACGCGATGGCCTCACGCTTGGCGAAGGCGCGGCGATGTTGACGCTCGAATCGCTTGAACACGCGCGGCGGCGCAGCGCGGAAATCCTCGGCGAAGTCATCGGCTACGGCGCGGCGACGGATACGCATCACCTCACACAGCCGCATCCGCAGGGCGACGCCGCGCTGGCGGCGATGACGGCGGCGTGCGCGAGCGCGGGCATTACCGCGGCGCAGGTGGATTACGTGAACGCTCACGGCACCGCGACGCCGCAAAATGACGCGACCGAAGCCAGCGCGATCAACCGCTGGGCCGGCGAACGAGTGGCGACGCTGCCGGTGAGTTCGACGAAGGCGGGCATCGGGCATTTGCTGGGCGCGGCGGGCGCCGTGGAAGCGGTGATCACGCTGATGGCCTTGCGTGAGCAATGGCTGCCGCCGCAATGTAATTCCGGCGCGACTGATCCCGCGTGCCGGTTCCAAATCGTGCGCGAGCCGATGGATGCGAAAGTGGAAGTCGCGCTGACAAATTCGTTCGGCTTTGGCGGCGCGAACGCCACGCTCGCCTTGCGGAGGTGGTCGTGAGCCGGGTTTTTGTCCACGGTGTCGGTGCGGTATCACCCGCGGGCTGGGGCGTTCCCGCGTTGCGCGCCGCGCTCGAAAAAAATCTCCCGCTGCCCACTTCACCGCTCGCGCGGCCGGGCTGGGACAAGTTGATTTTCGTCCGCGCGGTGCCACCGCCGTCGGCGCGACCGGAATTTCTCGCCCATCCACGCCTGCGTCGTGCGAGCGCGGCGGCGCAGCACGTCGTTGCGGCGGCGCTCGAAGCGCTCGGTCCGGACGCCAAACGGGTGCAGCGTGGCGAACTGCGGCTCGGCGTCATCGTATGCATCATGGCCGGTTGCGTGACGTACTCGCGGCGATTTTACGAAGAGGTCTTGAAAAATCCACCGACCGCCAGCCCGCTGATTTTTCCCGAAACCGTTTTCAACGCGCCAGCCAGCCATCTCGCGGCTTTTCTGAATTCGGGCGGCATCAACTACACGCTGGTGGGCGATGATGGCGCTTATCTGCAAGGGCTGGCGCTTGCGGCGCAATGGCTCGCGCTTGGCCAGGCGGACGCGTGCGTGGTCGTCGGCGCGGAGGAGCTCGATTGGATCGTCGCGGATGCCGTGCGTCATTTTCATCGCGCCACGGTCCACGCCGCCGGTGCCGGGGCGGTTTATCTCCGCCGCGAGGTTGCGTCGGAGAATCATCCCGAACTTGCCGTTGTCACCGATTCCTTCCTGTTCACGAAAAAGCAGGATCGCGCTGCCGCCGCTCGCAAGATGCGCGAACAGCTTTCGCCGGCCGACGGGGGCGCGTTATTTCTCAGCGCGCGAAATATCCCGCGCCTCGACGCCGCGGAAGTCGCCGCGTGGGCCGATTGGCCCGGTCCGCGCACCGCGCCCGCGGCAGTCCTCGGCGAAGCGTTCAACGCCTCCGCCGCCTGGCAATGCGTGGCGGCGTGCGATGCATTGTGGTCCGGACAATTTGCAGCGGCGAATGTCAGCGTTGTCGGTGCGAACCAGCAGGCCATCGGCGCGCGGTTCGTCGCGACGCGACCGCCGGAGCGGTCATGAATCCGCGGTTCTTCCTCATTGCGGGCGCGGGCGCGTGCCCGGCGCGTTTTCTGGCTTGCGCCGGGACGGGCGACAACACAGGCTGCGCGCGCAAATTTGACGGTGGATTTTTTTGATGAGCAACTCAACGGAACTCAAGGCGGAGATCAAACGCGTGATGGTCGAGAACCTCATGTTGCAATACGCCCCCGAAACGATCGCCGATGACCAGCCATTGTTCGGGCCGGGCAGCCTGGGATTGGATTCCGTGGACGCGCTCCAATTAGTCGTCGCACTCGACAAGAATTACGGCTTGAAGATCGCGGACCCGGAAGCGGCGAAGGAGATTCTCCACAGCGTCAACGCCATCGCCGCCGCAGTGGAAGCGCATCGCGGGAAGTGACGCGCCTCCGCGGGCGAGCCGGTCACAAATCCTCTTAATGCCCCAGCGCCGCCTTCACCACATCATCATATTTGTCCGACACAAAAGGGCGCTTCATCTTTCCACGTTCCACGACCTCCCGGTAACCGACCAACCGGATACCTTTGGCCTGCAAGGCAGCTTTGTAATCGGGGCTGCACAAGACATCAGCCTCCGCCTGGCGGTGCTTCGACATACTTTTCAATCCGAAGGAATTCAAATCCGTCATCGCCTGCATCTCCGCGTCGTCCGTTCCCACATGGCACACCAGCAAATAAAGTCCGCCGTTGGTGACCGTATCCAGATTCTTCAGCGCCCGTGACAGCTTCTCTTCCGGCACCACGTCATACACATTCGGCACTTCCCGTTCCCCGAAATACCGCGAGATGCCGATCTGATATTCGCGGGCGATTTTTTCCATCTCCTGTTGAAACTCCAGGGTGGAAATGGCCGTGCTCATGTGGTTGTCAATATACGAAATCTTCAGGCCTTTCCTTTTCGCCAGGTCAATCTGCGCCCGGAGTTCCTTGGCCACTTCGCTGATTCCGGGCCGGTGTGAAAACAACTCCTTGCGGCTCCCGTAAAATTTTCCGAACGGATCCACCAGACTTGGCACCTGGTCATAGGGCGTCACCGGCCCCCATTTATATTCCTTCCACTCAGAATTCAGCGCCAGATGAATGCCCACGCTGATTTCCGGATGCTGCTTCAAAATCTCCACCGCCTCATCCAGCCACGGCGTATTCACGATGACGGACGCTGACGACACCATGCCCTGTTGTGCGGATCCCAATGCTGTCGGACACCTGTTCCGATTCATGTCGGACAGTGTTCCGGGGCTGTCGGACAGTGGTCGGAGCGAAGCGACGCTCTGGAGGAGTGATAAAGGGGTGTCCGACAGGAGTCAAGGTTTGGCCCCACTTTTC
>SIBJ01000069.1 GCA_009695195.1 Pedosphaera sp. | reverse complement strand
GCTGGTTCATCGGTGGCAGGCCCAGCATCAGTTCCATCGTGCGCAGCAAACTCGTGTGGTTGTATTGCGTGCCGATCACCGCGCCGCGTTTCGTGTACGCGCTCGCGACGTAGGCCGTCGTGCGGTAGCCGCTCACGTGATCCCAGCCGGCCTGCGGGTCGTCCTCGATGGCGAAGATGCACGTGTCTTTCCAAAATTTGCTGTGGCTGATGGCTTCGACGATTTTTCCGAAAGCGAGGTCGTTGTCCGCCACCATCGCGGCGGGCGTGGGCGAGCCGGGCTTCGTGCCGCTCGTGTGATCGCTCGAAAGCAGGAAGATGATGAAGTTGGGAAAGTTGTCGTTGCGTTCGTATTCGCGGAATTCCTTCAGGAATTCCGCCGCGCGGAACTGGTCGGAGACGTTCATGTCAAAACCAACCGTGCTCGTACACTCGTGCGGCTGCAACGACGCGACCGTGGCGCGGGTCTTGATGCTGATCTGCCCGGACTGGGCCAGGAAGTCGCGGTAGTGATCGAGCCACCGCGGGTTGCCCGACTTTTTCGGGTCGCGCCAAGCGATCTCGCTGCGCGTGAACTCGCCGTAGTTCCGCAACGTCCGGCCATGCGCGAGCACGTTGTCCCAAATGAATCCCGCCGGCGAAAACGCCAGCGCGTCGCCGCCCCAATACGGATAGCTCCGCGGAAAACCGGCGAAGGAACGTTCGATGTAATCCGACGCGATGGCGCTGTCCGTCCATTGGTGGCCGTCGGCGCTGTTGATGCCGGAGCAGTAGGTGTTGTCGAGCAACACGAAGTCACGGCACAGCTTGTGTTGATTCGGGGTGATGCGTTCCGGGAAAATGCACAGCGACGCGTCGCCGTTGCCTTCCTTCATGTCGCCGAGCACCTGATCATAAGTGCGGTTCTCCTTGATGAGGTAAACGACGTGCTTGAACACGCCGGGCTCCCCAGCGCGCTCGGGCACAGGGCGCGGCGGCTGGTTCGCGCGCGGCGGCAGCATGGCCTGCCGCAACAAGCCGTGGCGCATATTGACCAGCGCGATCTTCGTGAGTCGCGCAAGTTCGCGCGACGACGGCTCGGGCAGGAGCGAGAGCGTGCCGAAGGATTGGTGCGAATTGAATTTCACGGCCTCGCCCGGCGCAATCTTCGCGGTCGAGCCGATGCCTTTGATGTTGGCGACATAAATTGCGCGACGTTTCGCATCGTAAGCGACGCCGCCGGGAAACCAGCCCACCGGAATCAAGCCGCGCAATTCCGATTTGCCCGGCTTGAAATCCACAACCGCCACGGCGTTCTGCGTGCCGTTGCAAACGAAAAGTTTTTTGCCGCCCGGGTCGAAGGCGAGCGCGTTCGGTTGCGCGCCGAACAGATCGCCCGGGTTCTGTCGCGTCCAGATCGTCTCGATGATCTTATCCGTGCGCGTGTCAATGACCGTGAGCGTATCGCTGCCCGCGTTCGCGACGACGACATGGCGACCACCCGGCGAAACCGCGAGCGCCGAGGCGTGGAGTCCGGTCACAATTTCCGCTTTCTGCTTTCTGCTTTCTGTTTTTTCCGACAGCTCAATCACGCTCACCGAACCTTCGCTCGCGATCTCGCGCACCGGGTCCACGCGGACGCGCGTGCCCTGACCCGCCGGACCGGTGACGCTGTTCGCGTCCGGTCGGCGCCCGCCCCAGTTGCTCACATAAACTTTGCCGCCGGTCACCGCGACATCGAACGGCGCGACGCCCACCTCCCAAACGCGCAGCACCTTGCCGGTGGCGGTGTCCATTTCCGCGAGGCGATTGGAAAGGTTCAGCGCCACGTAAAGCCGTTTGCCATCCGCCGAGACCGCGAGGCCGGCGGGAATGTCCGCGTCGCGTTTCGATCCGGTCGCCGGCGGAAGCGCCATCGTGAACAGGCCCGCAACTTTTCCGCCGGGCCCGACGGTGAACACCTTGATGCTGCCGTTGACGTTCGCGAGGTAGATGCGCCCGCCGTCCGGCGAGAACGCCAGCCCCGTGAAACTGAGTTGTCCGCCCGTGTCCGGCGCGAGGATTTCCTCGGCGACGGGATCGGGATTCCTGGCCTTGTCCGAGGGCAGCGCGACGCGCTGCAAAATTATTCCCGTGCGCGGGTCAATGACAACGAGTTCGTGCGTCTTGCCCGCGGTCACGAGCAATCTGCCATCGGGACTCAGCGCCAGCGCCTGCGGTCGCAGGCCGGGCAATTCAACCTGCACGCCGGCGGGCGTGAGGATTTGATTCGCCGGTGTGTACCAACGATTCGTGCCGGCGGGGCCGACGGCTTCGCGCGTGGCGAAAGAATCGGCGGCGAGAGCTTTGAGACAAAGCCCGGTTGCGAGCACCGCCGTCGCGCTTCCGGCGCGACGGGGAAAGGAAGATAACCAGTTCACCCGCTCAAAATGCCAGTGCTGGCGCGCGAGGCAATCCCCGATTCGGTAGCGGCGCATTTTCAGGGGTTGTCGGCGACGAGGTGACGAGTCGTTCCGGCGAAGCACTCCTGACGTCGTGCCCGACAACCGAAACGCACCACCACCTCCGATTCGCGTCCGACAACTTTTCCAAAATGATTGGAATTTATCTTCCCACTTCAGCGTCGCGAGGATTGAATCAGTTCGGAACCTATGAACGCCAGACTCCTCCTCCGCACTCTCGCCGTCGCTTTGCTCGTTCAACTCGTCGCCAGTTGCGCGACTTCGCGCTCCGCTCCCGACGCTGCCGCCGTGCGCCGGCAGGCACTCATCGGCACGCGGGCGACGTATTGCCGCGCGCCGCGCAAACCGGACCAGCGCGTGGACGTGGACAAACTCATCGCCGAGCTCGTCGAGTTGCGCGCGAACACTTACAGCTTTTGCATCCACGGCTGGGCGACGGATTGGGACGATCTGAAGTTGATCCTGCCCGCCGCGAACGCCAAAGGCATCCGCGTCTGGGCTTCCATCGTGCCGCCGTCGGAATCGTATCCGAAAACCAAGATGTACGCCGAGCCATTCCGATTGGATTACGTCCGTTGGGCGAAGGAGTTCGCGAAGCTCAGCCTGCAACACACGAATCTCGTGGCGTGGAGCATTGATGACTTCACTCACAACTTGAAGCAGACCTACACACCCGCCTACTTGAAGCAGATGCTCGACGGCGCGCGCGCGATCAATCCGCAGCTGGCGTTCGTGCCGTGCTGCTATTTTCCGGCGTTCAATAATGCGGCGTTCACGACGAACTACGTTCCACTGTTGGATGGCATTTTGTTTCCGTATCGTCACGAGTCCGGCGGCGCAAACCTGACGAACGCCAGCTTGACCGGAGCGGAGATCAAGAAGATCAAAGCCCTCGTCGGCGAAAAAATTCCCATCATCCTCGACATTTACGCGACGGCGCACAGCCGGCTCGGCGCGACGACGCCCGCATACGTGGAGGAAGCGATGCGCGCCGGACACCGCGCGGCGGACGGCGTGATGATTTATTGCCATCAGGATCCGAAGACGGACGCCGCGAAGTTCGCGATCATGAAACGGAACTTTCACGCGTGTGCGGACGAAGCGCCGCGCGCGGAACGTCGCAAGAATTTGCGCGGCACGTTCGGCACCTACGACAACGAGCCGCGGCTGATCAACCATCGCGTGGACGTGAAGCGGTTGGCGAACGAACTCGCCACCATCAAGGCGAACACCTACAACTTTCTCATCTGGCACACGACGAATGACTGGGACGATCTGAAATTGTTTCTGCCCCTCGCCCGCGCGCGTGGCATCAAGGTTTGGGTTACGCTCGTGCCACCGACCGAGCCGCCGGCATCCGCGCCGTTCGCGTATGACTTCGCACGCTGGGCGGTGGAGCTGGCGCAGTTGAGTTTGCGCGAGCCGAATCTCGTCGCGTGGAGCCTGGACGATTTTAGCGACAACGTGAGCGACGGCCGGTTCAAGCCGGAAGACTGGGAGAAAATCCTGGCCGGCGCGCGCGCGATCAATCCGAAGCTCGCCTTCGTGCCGTGCCTTTACTTCCAGCACCTCACGCCGGCGCAGGCGGCGGGTTTCGCACCGCTGGTGGACGGCGTTCTGTTTCCCTACATGCACGCGGCGGGGAAAATGAATTTGACCGACACCGACACGGTGGAAGCGGAGGTGGCGCGGTTCAAGGAACTGTTCGGCGCGGAGATGCCGGTGTTGGTGGACGTTTATGCGACGCACCACTCGGCGCTGAACGAAACCACGCCCGAATACGTGGAGAAGGTGATGACGCTCGCGCGCGGCTGCGCGGACGGCGTGCTGATTTATTGCCATCAATACGAGGGCAGCAGCCCGGGGAAATATCGCGTGATCAAAAAACTTTTCGGCGAATGGTCGCCGACGAAATGAATCACGTCGCCGGCACGTAACGCTGGCCGAGCAACGCCGCGAGAAACAACCCGATGAACGCCGCGCCAAGTTCACGCGGCGAGTTCACCGCCGCCAGCCAGTCCACAAAGACGATTCCCGCGAGCAAGGCGGAAACAGTTTGGCCCACGTTTGGTGCACCGCTGAAATAAGCCGCACGCAGCGAACGCAAAATCCACAGTGCCGGCACCAGCGCCAGCAACGCCGCCGATTCGCGATAGGCGCCAGCGTTGATGACCAACGCCAGCAACAGCGGTACCGCTAGCAAAACAATCGGCCAGTACGGCGGTCGCTCCCGAGAGATTTCCCGTCGCGCCACGAAACTTAACCCGACGACATAAGCCCCGAGCGCCACACCGCCCCACATCGCGTAACCAGTGACGCCGGCCGCGCCCGTCGCCGCCGCGATTAGATAAACCCACAGCCGGCAGCTCCCCATGATGATGGGCGAGAACGTGACCGCTTTGTGGATCGCGTCGTAGAGCAGAATGTTCAGCGCGAGCACCGCGCCGAGAATCCCCGCCGTGATGCCGGTCGCGAACAGCAGCGTGTTGCCGAGCAGCAACAACGCGAAGCCGCAACGCCAGACGAGTTGCAGCGAAATCGCGCCGGAGGGGATCGGCCGTTCCTTGCGGTTAAGCCGGTCGAACTCCGCGTCGAACGCGTCGTTCAAAAACATCCCGCCGACGTAGAGCAACGTGACGCCGGTGAACAGGAACGGCAGTTTCGCCAGATTTCCACCGCCGCCCAGCCACCAGCCGGCGAGACAATTCGACCACACGGTCGGCAGATTGGAAACGCGACCGAGGATCAGGAAGGTGCGGAGAGCGGGCATCGGAAAGTTTTCAGTGTTCGGTATTCAGAACGTCGTAACGGTTTGTGCGGTGAAGCGGGCTAAAGCCCGCGCTCCTTCAGCGCCGCGAGCGTCCATTCATATTCGGAAACGAGTTGATCCACGACGCTGCGATTTTTCATTTCCTCCGGCAGCACTTCCCACGTGTAAGTTTCCATTTCGAGATGCGAGCAGAGCGCCGGGTTCGCGGCGAGCACATCGAGGGTTTGGAGGAGATGGTCCGCCGTGTTGCCGAACAGTTCCGTGGGCGGACTGTGCAACGGGATGTGGAAATGGATGCGCCATTCGGAGTGCGGAGTGCGGAGTGCGGAGTGGGGACTGTCCGCGTCCGTTTGGCGATCGGCAATTGGCGATTGGCCATCCTCCACCGCCAGCGGCTCGCACGCCAGCGCGTCGCCGAGGTCGCGATAGATCACGCGCGAACCATCCTCGCGCCGCACGACGGTCTGGTGGAGATAAATATCGTCGGCAAACGCGCGCAACGCCTCGCGCACCTCCGGCGTCGGCGTGACGCGCAGCGCATTGCTCAAATGGATTTTGCTGAGCTTGATGTGGTGCTGCTGAAGAACCGCGAGCGCATTCGCCGCTTCCTCGAACTCCACGGCGAGGTGGCAGGTGTCGTAATTCACACCCAGATGTTCGGCGAGCCGCGGATCATTCGGATGCTCGGCGCGGAGGCGATCAAAAAAATGTACCGTCTCGCCGCTGGTCTCCAGAACACAAAGCGGCTCGGGTTCGAGACCAAGATGTAATTTGCGCCCGGTCTGCGCGCTGACGTGCGCGATGTGCTCGACGCAATGCCAGAGGTGTGCCCGGATTTGTTTCGCTTCCTCGACGTGATGGATGAATTCCTTGAACGAGCCGGGCAAGGTGCTGACGCTGCCTTCCACGTCCGGCGGGACGAGTTGCGCGAGAATGTCGAACAGCAGGTTCGTGTACGCCAGCCGCTGCGGCGTGGTCCAGTCGGGACGATAAACATTTTCCTTCACGCGCGCGCCGTGGAACTGGCCGTAGGGAAATCCATTGATGGTGAAAACGTAGCAATGTTGCGCCCCGAGCCAGCGCTGGAACGCGAGCAACGTGGCGCGGTCGCTCAATTCCCGCGCCGCCCGCTCGCTCAACCGCAAGCCGATGCCATACGCGCCGCGCGGACAGACGCGCGCCTTGACCGCGAGCGTGTGCGTCTGCAACGACTCAAACGTCTCCGCCCACGTCTCACCGCGATGGATGTTCGTGCAGTAGCCGAGATGCAGGCCGTGATTCAGTCTCACGGGGAAAAAATACCCAAAGACCCAAAAACCCAAAGACCCAAGTTCACAATTTTTTTGGTATTTGGGTACTTGGGTATTTAGGTTTTTCGAATTCATTAGCGCTGGGGCGCTGATCTCCTTTTCGCTTTCGCCCGCCACGAATCCTGTTATCACTCCGCCACCATGTTGAAGACCGGCATCTTGAATCCGCGCGTGCTGAATCTCCTCGCGCGTGTGCGCCACACCAACACCCTCGTCATCGCCGACCGCAGCTTTCCGTTCTGGCCGCAGATCGAAACCGTGGACCTCTCGCTCGTGGACGACGTGCCCACCGTGCTGCAAGTCCTCGCCGCTGTGCGCGCCAACTGCGTCATCGGCAAGGCGTGGATGGCGAAGGAATTCTTGAAGGCGAACAGTCAACTGGTGCAGAAACGTTTCATCGCCGCGCTCAAGGGCGCGTCCGTGAAATTCGAGGCGCACGTGGATTTCAAGAAGCGCGTGCCGAACGCCATCGGCCTCATCCGCACCGGCGACACGACGCAATATGGGAATGTGATTCTGGAATCGGCGTGAGAACGCAGCGCGACCTTCGCTCTCAATTCCGTCGGTGAACTATTGGCCCAGCAGCCGCGCGCCTGTCAACGCGGCGGCAGGTTCGCCGCCGGCGAATTGCTGGAAAGCAGGATCACGGTGTTGGTTTCTGGCACGAAACTTTTCATCAACGCGGCATATTCAACCGCCTGCTGCCACCAGGCGTTGCCATAATTCTTGGCGCTCCAGAACAGTTTCTGCGGAAAATATCCGGCCTTCTCGACGGTCACGGAAAGACTTGTCGTCCGCATCCCTGGGTAGTGAACCACGGCTTCGCCATTGGTCGCCGTGCGGAGCGGCGAAGCGATGACGCTGGTCTTGTCCACCGTCATCCCCGCATCCACCAGCGCACCGGCGATGGGTTTCCCGTTCCCGTCCAGAACCCGGATCGTCGTCGTGCGGCGGAAACGGCGTTCGTCGTCCAGTTCCACCGCGACCGTCCGCGCGCGGGCAGCGTCCCGATTCGCCACCGTGGCAGCAACCGGGTAATACGCCGAGAGCCGCCGGGTGGAGACCACGTCCAACGTCGCCACGATTTTTTCCGGGCGCGGGTTCACCAGCGTGGATTTGAACAGGCGCGCGGTGGATTTGTAGATCGAGTACTCCGGTTCGCCGCGGAAAACGACATTGCTGTTCGTATCCGTCAACGATTCCTTTTCCTCCGAGCGCAGCCGTTGCTCGTCGCGGACGTGAACGCCGTAGCCGATCGGGAATTCGTGTTTCGTTCCGTCCGCGTAATTGAGCCGGAGAAGCGCGATGGTTTCCCCCTCTACGTCTGCCCAGCGCGCGGCGTGGAGCAAATGCAGTTCGTCAAACGTTCGCCCCACAGTGATGCCGATGAAATCGGGATACTGAACATTTTCGCGGCCAGGCTGGCTGTGAACCCAGTCCGCTTCCTTGCGACCGTAAACCCATCCGCGACCCTCGATCCGAAACGGCAGACCGTCATAATGTTGCTCGCCAACAATCGGCGCGAACGTGACGTTCGTCTTGGTGGCGGTGATGAAACGCTCCCGGTAAAACCGGCTGAGATCGAGCACTTGTGGGCGGTCTTGATTGGTCAGCTGCGCCTCGGCCGGCAGGGACGTCAGCAGCATCAAGGCAGCGATGGAAACCCAAGTTCGTGTTTTCATGTCCGAGACTCTCGCGGGCGGTGGTGGACTTTGGTAGTTTTTTAGCCCCGCGAGTGGCCGCCAGCAAGGAATTTCGACCGCGCGATTGCCTCACGCATAGCACCGCACCTCGTAAACCCGCGCCGTCTCCGCGCCGTTCGTGGCAGAGATTTGCAGTCGAAGGGACTTCGCCTCGACCGGCGCGAAGCTGTGCCGGTTCAAGCGCTGATGATTGCCCGCCACTTTCACGAGGGAATGGCGTTGCCCGGCGGCGTCGGTGTAAAACAATTCATAGTCGCGCACGGTTTCGCGACCGCGCCGCAACTCCGCGCCGGCTTCGAGCGCGAGCCGGCAATCGCCCGTGCAGTCGAGATAAATTTTGGATTTGATGCGATAGAGATGTTCGGTCTTGTCGCAGCGCACCATCACGCGCTGGATTTGATTGTCCTTCGTCTCGGCGGAGAAGCGCGGGCTGTCGAGCAACAGCGTTATGTTCGGCTCGCTCTTGACCTTGTCGTAAAGCAACAAGTCCCACAGTTCCCAACTGCGATGCGGATTGTTCGCCGCGTCATCGAGCCGGAACTCCTCGATCAACCCGCCCTCGCGCCAGCCGGGCCGGCCGCCACTGCAATCCGCGCCGACCATGTGCATCTTCACTTCGCTGGAAGAATTGCCGCCGAGCCGCGAGCGGTCTTGCGTGAGAATCACCTTCGCGCCATGGCGCGCCGCCGCCACCGCCGCGCAAACCCCGGCCATCCCGCCGCCGGCGATGAACACGTCGCACGACAAATCCACCAACGTCATGTGCGGCTCGTGCGCCGGAGACGCGGACGACGGCCCGGGCGGCGCAACCGTATCGAACGCCTTGGAAATATCTTCACGAGTGAGCGGTGCCGCCTGCGCTTCGGCCAGTCCGTCCGCGCGCACGAAAACCGAATAGCTCGTCGCCACGCCCGCGAGGGAAAGAAATTTGCGCCGGTTCATTTCAAAACAAAATCAATCTCGAAAAACTTGTAGTGCGATTCCTTCATGCCGAGCCGCAGATACGCCTTCTGCGCGCGGGTGTTGTCGTCGTCCACGTAAAGCCGCAGGCCGCAGACATCTCGTCGCGATTTCGCAAGTTTGTAAACGTGCGCGTAGAGCGAACGAAACACACCGCGCTCGCGGAATGCCGCCGCGACATAAACACTTTGAATCCACCAGAAATTCCCGTTGCGCCAGTCGCTCCACTCGAACGTGATCAAAAGCTGGCCCGCGGTCACGCCCTTTTCCTCCGCGACGAAATAAATTCCCTTCGTCTTGTCTTTCAACATCGCACGCACGCCACGGCGGACGCGCGGGCGATTCAAGCGTCGCCGTTCCGTTTCCCACGCGAGGCGCGCGTTGTAGTCCGCGATGATCACGGTGTCGGACAAACGAGCTTTGCGGATTCTCATGGTGTGGCGGGACTATAAATGGAATTTGGAATTCCGAAACAGATAATCCGTGTTCATCCCGCCTTCGCAGACTTCGGCGTGGCAAGCCGTGTCCATCCGTGGTTAAGTTTCCGACTGTGAGCGACGACGAGCCAATCCAACTGCCGATTGATGGCGTGCTGGACCTGCACACGTTCCGGCCGAACGAAGTAAAGGACCTCGTGACCGATTATCTCGCCGAGTGCCGCGCGCGGGGAATCCTGCGCGTGCGCATCATCCACGGCAAAGGCATCGGCAATCTGCGTCGCACCGTTCACGCGCTGCTCGCAAAAAATCCGGAAGTGGAAACTTTCGCGTTGGCCAGCGAACCTTTCAGCGGCTGGGGCGCGACAATTGTCCATTTGAAATCCACAGGCTCCAGCCCATGAGGGCCGGGCGCGCACGTGCGCTGACCCGGCCCGGTCGCCCTGCGGTCACTCGGGTGCTCGCGCTTTCCGGCCGCCTTCGGTGAGCAGCAGCGATTTCTTATTCTCGTTGAATTTCTCATCCCAAAACTTCATGCCGCATTTCTGCGTGATCTTATCGGCGTCCTCCATGCCAAACTCCTGAAATCCCTTTTCGCCGGGCTTGAATCCATGAGCGAAGGCCCATTCGTTTCCTTCGGTGGTCACTTTGACATCCAATTCGTCATTCACCGTTTTGATTTCTATCTTTGCGTAAAACTTCCGCGCGCCGGCTTCGTAAACACCGAAACGGTACGCGGTCTCCGCCACATCCACGTCGCTCGATTCAAAAACCAGCGTGTTGAATTTCTGAGAAAGATGCAGCGCCAGCGCCTCGTACTGCGGGGCCGGCCATTCCGCCGGACCGACGAGCCGGACCCAGCCGTGATGGCTGGGTTGCAATTCATACTCGCCCTCCTCGACGCCTTCATCCGCCGGGACGACCGACAGCGTGAGCGTCTTGTGCAGCTTCTCCTTCCAGAATTCCTGGCACGCGTCGGCGACCGCTTTGTGATCCTTGTGCTGGATGTAAATCACGACCTCTTCGGAATAATCGAAATTGGATTTCCATTCGTCGGAATTTTTCACTTCCGCGTTTGCCTCGCCCAAGGCCTTGGAAATCTCGTCCACGACCAGCAACCGGTGAAACCATTTGCCGCCGTACTTCCACGCGCCAAGTCCGGCGACCACCGCGACGACGATGGCCGTGAGAATCCCAACCAACTTGCCGGCCTGCTTGTTGCCGACATTTCCGCCGAGGCGAGGCGAAGCCATTCGCGGACGCGGCGGCGGGGGCGCGAATTCCTCCGGCGCGCCCTCGGGCTCGACGGCGGGTTCCGGTGGCGGCGGTGCCACGGGCGGCTGCCCCAGACGCAACCGGCCCGGCGACGCCGGCAGTGGCGCGGGCGGCGGGGCGAGCGCTACCCCGGGCGGCGGCGGCGCGATTTCCGTCGGCGGCGCCAATCCCACCAAGGTTGTTCCCGCCAAGGCTTGAAGGATGGCGTTGGCCTGCGCCGTTCCATCCGCGCCGCAGACCGGGCATTTGACCGCCCACGGCATCTGGCCGTTGACCGGCTCGACATCGAATTTGAATTTCGCGCCGCACGCGCAGAGGATTTTGATTTCCATTTCGAGATTTGAAGTTGGGCGAGTAAACCACCAGCCCGCCGCGCGAGTAAAGTCATTTGCAGCCGATCGCGCAATCCAAAGCGCCTCGGAGATCGTTCGGGACTATTATCACACTTTGCAAAGTGTGAGAATGAGACGTTTGCGGTTGCTGCGAACCGCCCGGCCCCGATCTCGCCGGCTAGGTCACCCCGACATTCACGCCCCGCTGCACATCCAATTGTGCGTTGCCAACCGCGCCGGATTTGCTTCAAGGTTTCGCCATGCGATTCCTCCGAACCCTCGCCTTCACTTTGGCGCTGGCCGTCGCGCCGGCTTTGGCGCAGACGAATACCAATCCCATTACGCGCGAGGCCGTGCGCGACGCCGAAAAACTGTTCGGCCTCGATTTCTCCGAGCCGAAAATTGACATGATGCTGCCGGGACTGAAGGACCAACTCGACAACTACGAGGCCATGCGCCGCTTCCCGCTGTCGAACAGCATCCCGCCCGCGCTGCAATTCAATCCCCTGCCCGTCGGCTTCAAGTTCGAGACGCAGCGGAATAAATTCCGCGCCTCGCCGCCGCCGAAAATCAAACTGCCCGCGAACCTCGAAGAACTCGCATTCCTTTCCGTCGGCGAACTGGCGGCGCTCATCAAATCGCGCCAGATCACTTCCGAAAAGCTCACGCGTTTCTATCTCGACCGCTTGAAAAAGTTCGGCCCGAAGTTGGAATGTGTCGTCACACTCACCGAAGACCTCGCGCTCGCACAGGCCCGGCGCGCCGATAAGGAAATCGCCGCCGGAAAATATCGCGGCCCGCTCCACGGCATCCCCTACGGTGCGAAAGATTTGTTCGCCGTGAAGGGCATCCCGACAACCTGGGGCGCTCCGCCGTACACGAATCAGATTTTTGATTTCGACGCCACGGTCATCAAGCGGCTCGAAGCCGCCGGCGCCGTCTTAGTCGCCAAGACTTCCCTCGGCGAACTGGCGATGGACAACACGTGGTTCGGCGGCGTGACGCGCAACCCGTGGAATCTCAAGCAAAGTTCGAGCGGTTCCTCCGCCGGTTCGGCGGCGGGCACAGCGGCGGGGTTGTTCGCGTTCGGCCTCGGCTCGGAAACTTACGGCTCGATCATCTCGCCGTGCGACCGCTGCGGCGTAACCGGTTTGCGCCCGACATATGGCCGCGTCAGCCGCGTCGGTGCGATGGCATTGAGCTGGAGCATGGACAAGGTCGGGACGATCTGCCGGACGGTCGAGGATTGCGCGCTGGTCTTCAACGCGATCTACGGGCCCGATGGGATGGACCAGACGCTTTACGATGCGCCGTTCAACTACGACGCGAAGTTGAATGTGAAAAAACTGCGCGTGGGATTTCTGAAAGCCGACTTCGACGCCGAGCAAGGCGAACGCAAAACCAACGACGTGGCCGCGCTGGAAAAAATCCGCGTGCTTGGCATTGAGTTGGTTCCCATCGAACTGCCGAAGTATCCGCTCGGCAACATTTCCTTTCTGCTCTCGACGGAAGGCGCGACGGCCTTCGACGAACTCACGCGCAGCGGACAGGAAGACTGGCTGCGGCAGCAGTCCGCCGGGTCGTGGCCGAATTCGTTCCGCAAAAAGCGCTTCGTCCCGGCGGTGGAATACCTGCGCGCCCAGCGCATCCGCTACCTGCTGATTCAGGACACGGCGAAGGTTTTCGAGCGCGTGGATGTGATCGTCGCGCCATCGCAGGCGGGCAGCAGCGTGTTGCTCGGCAATCTCACCGGCCACCCGAGCGTCGTCGTGCCAGACGGGTTTTTTAAAGCCGGCACGCCCACGAGCATTTGTTTCATCGGAAAACTTTTTGGCGAAGCGGAACTGCTGGCGGTCGCCAAAAAATATCAGGACGCGACGGAGCATCACCGAAAACATCCCCCGCTGCTGGAATGATCCGCTCACATTTCCGGCTTTGCTCCGCGCCACTGATTTGATTTCATCCCGCCATGCCGAACGCATCGCTTGCCGCCATCGTGAAACATTGCGATGCCCTGCTGCGCACGCGCACCATCGGCGATTACGACAGCGCGGCGAATGGTTTGCAGGTCGGGAACTCGGGCCGCGTCACGCGCATCGCCGCGACGGTGGACGCCAGCCTCGCGACGGTGAAGCTCGCGGCGAAAGCGAAAGCGGATTTGCTCATCGTCCATCACGGCTTGTTCTGGTCGCCGTCGCAACCGTGGACGGGCAGGAAATACGAACTGCTCCGCGCGCTGCTCGACCATGACATCGCCGTTTACAGTTCGCACCTGCCGCTGGATGCGCACCCAAAGCTCGGCAACAACGCGCAGCTTTTCGCCGCGCTGGGTTTCAAAAAGTTGCGGCCGTTCTTTTTGAGTCACGGCCAGACCATCGGTTTTCAAACCGTGGCGAGCGTTTCAAGAACGGAACTTGCCTCGAGCCTCGCCCGCGCGACGGGCGCGAAGCCGCGCGTGATTCCCGGCGGCCCGGCGATTTGCCGTCGCATCGGTGTCGTGACCGGCGGCGCCGGCGGAGATTTGAAAACGGCGGCGGCGGAAGGCGTGGACACGTTCATCACCGGCGAGGGGCCGCACTGGACTTACGCGCTGGCCGAGGAACTGGGCGTGAACGTCCTTTACGGCGGTCATTATGCGACCGAGACGTTCGGCGTGAAGGCGCTCGCGGCGCACCTGTCGCGAAAGTTCAGGGTGCCATGGGAATTTCTCGATCATCCAACCGGCCTTTAATTGCGCATGCAGTCCAACGTCATCACGGTCATCCCGGTTTACAACGGCGAAAAGTTTTTGCTGCGCACGCTGCAATCGGTCGCGAACCAGACGCAGCGGCCTGACCGGCTCGTCGTGCTCGACAATTGCTCGACGGACAGCACGGAGAAAATCGTGCGAAACTTCGCCGGCTTCAAATGCGAGTTGATCCGCAATCCCAAAAACCTCGGACTGTTCGGCAACATGAACCGCGCGCTGGAATTCGCGGAGCAGACGCGTTACCTGCACATTCTCTGCGCCGACGATCTCATCACGCCGAAGTTTTTCGAGACCTTGATTCCCGCGCTGGAAAATTGCGCCGGCTTCGGTCTCGCGTTCTGCCTCGACGAACGGATTGACGAGAACGACGAACACTTGAGTTTGTCCGGCCGCGTGACGGACGCCGTTGAGGAAGTGCCGGTGGAAACGTATCTCCAGCAGAAAGGCGAAATCGCGAATCAGGCGCTCGGCGGGACGATCTACAAAACCAATTTTCAGAAAGCGCCCGTCCAGTTCCGCCTGGACATGCCGATCCTCGCCGACGTGGTGTTCTACGCCGAGTGGGGCGCGCATTGCAAAAAAATCGTGAAGGTGAACGCCGCGCTCGCGCAATATCGCTGGCACGGCACGAACACGAGTTGCGAACTGATGCCCGGTATCCAGCCGCTCGTGCTCGACGAATGGAAGACGATGCAGTTGGTCGAGGCATTGCGCGGCGGCACGGGTTTTGTCCGCGGCTGCAAGCTCAAAGGGCTTTTCGGCGTGCGTTCCGGCATCAAGGCGCGGCGCATCCGGCAGCTTGGAAATAAGAAATATTCGCGCGAGATCGTCGCGGCGGGGCGGAAGATTTCCGGCCTGCCGTTGTGGTTGGCGGCGCAGTGCGTGGTCCACGCCCGCGAGCTGCTGGTTTACGGAATCCTGCGCCGCCGCCGCCAGCCGCAGAATGTTTTTGGGTGAAACGCCGGGCAACGTCGTCCTCGTCCTCCTCCTCGATTCTTCAAGGCCCTGCGCCGAAGCAGTTCGAGGACGAGAACGAGGACGAGGAGGAGTTCTCAAACGCCCGCTACTTCTTCTGGAGCAGCGCCTCAAAAAACTTGGTCTGCACAGGCGCTTCGCGCTAGAAAAGGATTTGCCACTCGGAGAGCGGATATTCCTCCTGCCGGATCACGATGTTCTCGAAAGGAATGTGGGACACCTTCCACTCCTTGAGATAGAACCAACCCTGGTCGCGCACGAGCCGGCGGATTTGCGTGAAATAATACTTGATCTGTTCCAGCCGCATTTCGTGCAAGGACGACACGTTGACAAACAGGTCGAAGAGGCCATCGGGCAGCAACTCGATTTGCGATGGCAACAGGAACGCCAGGTCCGCCTGCTCGAATTCATCCTTGATGCCGGCGTAGGACTGGAACGGGCGCCAGGCAAAAACTTTGCGGGCGGGAAAGACCGCGGACAGGTAACGCTGCGCCACATAGAGCGCGGGCGGAATATCAATGACCACGTAGCGCACGCCGGGCAGAAGCGAAAGCAGGACGTGGGCGTTGCGGCCGTAGCCGGCGCCGAGTTCACCCACCCGTTTGACGCCGGTGGTTTTGTGGCCCTCTCCCCCCTCCCGTCCTCCCCCCTCACCGATTTGGTCTCCGGTGAGGGGGGTGGAGGCGGGAGAGGGCCATAAAGTTACGGGCAGCCCGGCGAGAATGGACTGGGCTTCGAGGGCGGAGTTCGCGAGGTCCTGCGAAATCAACCGGCCGTTTCTCAGCACGCGCGGCGGGTTGCCGATCTCCGGCTCGGCCAGCTTTTCCAGAAACGGGCAGGTCTTCAATGCGTAGTCCCAAATCATCTGGGACAGAAAGTTCACGGCCAAGGATTGTGAAATGGGCATGTGCTGATGCTTGAGCGGTCGGAAGGTGCGAAGCGTGTTGGCGCAGGTGGCCGTCAATGGCAGTTGGGACATCAGGAAACGAAGCTGGCTGTCCCACGGCCAGATTTGCGTCCAGGTAAAGTAGTGCCTGGCGACGGTGCGCTTGAAATTTTCAAAACCGACGGCCACCAGTGCGGACTCATCACTCCGGTTCAACTCGACCCAGTACTTGGAGGGTTGCACCTCGGGCCGTCCGCGCTGCAACTCGGCGAACATCGCTTTCAATTCCGCGCGGATGGATTCGGCGCCGGCGGTGGCGGCCTTGGCATGGCTTGGCATAAATTTTACGAAACCCTGCGCGCGACGAACCCTTGAACCGTGGCAGCCGACGCGAGGAGGCTCATTCTAATTCGGGAAAAAGTCAGAGCCTCCTCACATCGGCCGAGGATTCTGACGGATTGCAGTGCCGGCGGATTGCTCATTTGAGATGGCTCGAATCCCAAGACAGTATAGGATGCAGCGCGCCGGGGGAATACTTTTTCCACCGGCCGCGAGAGGATGAACACAACCGAAATCGAAGCCCGCCCCGCGCCGAAGTGCTTTCTCTGCGGCACGGCGGGCGAGATTTTGTATTCCAACCTGCGCGACCGCTCGTTCGGCGCGCCGGGCGAATGGAATCTGCGCCGCTGCCCGAAATTTGGCTGCGGCTTGATCTGGCTCGATCCGCTGCCGACCGAGGAGGACATCGGCAAGGCTTACGCGAGTTACTACACGCACGCCCAGCCCGCGCCGGGCGCGAGCATCGTGCGCGATGTGGTCTATGCGGTATGGAAAAGTTATCTCCGCGTGCGCTTCGGCTACACCCAGGGCGTCGGGCCGGCCTGGCATGACCTTTTCTCGCCGCTCGCGCTGCTGCATCCCGGCGGGCGCGATGAGTTGGACTCGGCCGCGATGTATCTCAACGCGCCGCCATCACCCGCGCGCGTGCTCGACGTGGGTTGCGGCAGCGGCGTGCTGCTGGCGCGGATGCAATCGCTCGGCTGGGAGGTGGACGGCGTGGAAGTGGATCCCGGCGGCGTGGCCGCGGCGCGCGCGCGCGGGGTGCGCGTGTTTGAAGGCCAGCTTGCCGACGCAAGATTTCCGAACGATCACTTCGATGCCGTCCACTCCGCGCACGTGATCGAACACGTTCACGATCCGGATGCGTTGCTGCGGGAATGTTTTCGGATTTTGAAACCCGGCGGCAAACTGGTTTTCATCACGCCGAACACGGCGAGCCGCGGGCACAAAAAGTTCGGCAGCGCGTGGCTGAATCTCGATCCGCCGCGGCATTTGATTTTGTTCAACGCGAAAACCCTGCGCGCGGCGGCGGAGAAGCAAGGCTTCGTGGTCGAGCGGCTGGATTCCACCGTGCGTTCGGCGTGGGTCTACGGCGCGTTGAGCCGGCAAATCGCGCGCACGGGCCGCGGCGAGATGAGCGAACTCGGCAAGCCCATGAATCTGCTGCACGGGATGTTGTTCCAGTTGGGCGAGCGCGTGCGCAAATGGTTCGACCGTGACGCGGGGGATGAATTACTGCTGATCGCCACCAAAACGGTGGCCCGCTGAGCCGGCTATTTCTTCGCGGGCGTTTTCGGAGCGGGTGACGGTTGAACCGGCGCCGCTTCGTTCTCGCGCTTCACAAAACACAGAAAGCCCAACAGCGCCAAGCCGATCACAACGGCCGCCAAGCTGACGTAAAGCCCATTCAACGACGGTTGAAACTTAAACTCGACGCGATGCTCGCCAGGCTTGTCGAGGAAGACGCCGCGCACGATGAAATTGCAGCGGAGAAGTTTTACCGGCTGCCCGTCCACCGTCACGTGCCAGTTCGGATCGAACTTGTCGTTGAGCAACAGCACGCAGGGCGAGTTCGCTTTCGCCCCGAGGACGATGTGCTTCGGCGTGTAGCTTTCAAATTTCACTTCACCTGGATTCTGATTCGTGCCCGGCGCAACGGGCAGCGGCTCGGCGAGCAAAACGGTTTGCGCTGGGTCGAACGCGGGATCGGCGAGTTCGTGAAGCGTGGCGAGGTCGGTCGGCGTTTGCGCCGCGAGGGCCGCGCCCATTTCGCGCAGCACGCGTTGCTGGAGCGCCTTCACCCATTCCGAAAGTTTTGCGGTATCGTTGGTGCTGACTTTCCAGTTCGTGAAAAGCTTTGCGCGCGGCAGGGCGCCGGTGAAATCGAAAACCGCAAGCTGGCCGTTAGTGTGGCTGAACGTCGTGATCTCTTCCAGACTTCGCCCCGCAGCACCGGGCTTGGCGGTAAAATCAAATTGCGTCGCGAGGCGAAAGCGGCTTTTGCCGGCGTCCACTTGTTGATTGAGCAGGTCGAGCAGTCCGGTCAGCCCGAGGAGGTAACGGCTGTTGCTCAGCTCCCACCGGCGCAACGGCGGCGCCGAGTTCAGGGCGGTCTCGTAGGCCGCCTTGTCGCCGGCCAGGCGCGGCTCCTGGACCACTTCGAGGCACTGGATGTTGTTGTAGGGAAACAAATGCTGCGTCCATTCGTAGTTGTAAAGTTGGGCGAGCATCTGGTTTTGCTGCGCGGCGGCGCGCGGTAAACGGCTCCCGTCCACAAACAGTTCGAGCGGGAAGCGCGCCACGCGATGTTCCTCGGGCCGTTCGCGCAGGAATTCCATGACGGAATTGGAAGCGTATTTTTCCTTCCAGTTCACCATCACAACCCACGCGTTGTTCGAGGGCAACAGGTCCACGATCAACAGCGCGAGCAGCAATCCGCCGCCAAGTTTCGCGCGCGCGCCGCGGAAATAGCCGCTCAACGTGACCGCCACCAGCGCGACCGCCGGGATCAAATAGAGCAAGGTGCGCCCCGTCTGGCCCACACTGAACCGCGCGGTGGCGCGCGCTGAATCAATCGTGTTTGCGGCTGCGTTCGCGGCGGCGTCCGCGGCCATGCCCTGCCCGACCAGTTGCAGGCGCGTCAACTCGACGAGGTGATTTTCCAGCTTGCCGCGCGCCGACGCCAGAATCAGCCAGGCCACACCGAACAGGATCACGCCCAACCCGGAACCGAAAACCCATTTCCGGTCGAAGCCCGCCGTCTTGGACCAAAACGATTTCCATTGCGCGCCGAGTGCTGAGGCCGCGTTCGCGGTCGCGTTCAAACCGACGCGACACAGCGCCTCCGCGCCGTATGCGAACACGATGAGCAACGCCCATTGGAAGATGTGATGGAATTTTGCCGGATTGCGGATGGTCGAGACGTACGGCAACGCGTAGAAGAATTGGTAGAACGGCGCGAAGCGGCCCCACATCAGCAGTAGGCCGACGACTGCGGCGCCGGCCCAGAACCAGATAAGTTTTCGCTCCACGCGACTGAACGGGCCGCCGGTTTTGCGAAGCGATTGCACGACGGCAAACGCCGCGAGGAGAACCACCAGCACTCCGGCGTAATTGCTACCGGCGCCAGCGCGGAACGCCGTCTGCGGATCCGGCTTGCCGCGCTGCCCGCCGGAATCCACGAATTCATCCCACGAGAGATCGCTGCCGCCGCGGCCCCAGTACGCGCCGCCATCCGGCGTATCGCCGCGCAGCCCAAAAAATCCCGGCACGAGCACTCCCAAAGTTTCGAGCTTGGGAATGCTGTATTGCACCGCCTGGCTCCAGCGCGCGGCCTTGCTCTCCGCGTCCTGACCCATGCCGACGACGCCTTTGACCTGCGTGCCCACGAGCGTCAGCAACGCCGCCGTGGCGATGAACCCCGCGCACGCGCCGACGAGCGCGAGCCGACCGAGGCCGTTCACTATGCGTTTCAACGGCGGCGCATCACTGACGAGCGATTGCACGACGACAAACGCCGCGACGAACAAACTGAACAGCGCGCCGATGTCATACGCTTCCATCACGCCCAAGCCGACGCAAAATCCGGCGAGCGCCACGCGCGCCCACCGCCGCGGCGAAGTCGTGTCCGCCAGCGCGCCGAGCGCGAGGAAGTTCATGCCGAATGCGATGGGTTGCGAACAGACGCCCCAACACGCCGTGCCGACGAAATCCGAGTTCAACGCCGCCGCCACCGCAACCAGCAAACACGCGAGGTGGGAGAATTTGTATTGCCGAAAACAAATCCACGCGCAGATGCCGACGACAAAGAGGGAGAATGCAGGAAAGATTTTAGAAACAATCAGCGGTGAAGCGACCAGCCGCAAAGCGCTCGAGACACTCGGAACCGGCGCGGGGACAGCACCGCCAATCCAATTCAGGTCCTGCCACAAACCGGTGAGTATGGCCGGCATACGATTCTGCGGCGGCATCATCAGTCCGTAAGGGCCGTCGTTGGAAAAGACCACGTAATCCGGCGTGAAGGCTCTGAAAAAAAGAAAGGACAGGAGCAACGCGACGATGGCCGCACACAGCAGAAAGCCCTTTCTGCCCGACGCGGTGTTTGATTGGCCGGAATTCATATCGAGCGGACAGGTTGCATAAACCGCGAGCATGATTCAACAGAAACCACCATGGCCGAATTCAAAAAGGCTTGCCACCCGCGGCGTTTGCCGGAATCGTTTCCTGCGGTCGGGAATGCCCGATATGGCCGCAATGCTTGATGAGCG
Source organism: Pedosphaera sp. (assembly GCA_009695195.1). Classification (GTDB taxonomy): domain Bacteria; phylum Verrucomicrobiota; class Verrucomicrobiia; order Limisphaerales; family JADLHS01; genus CAIKLQ01. The sequence continues at coordinate 4,519 of SIBJ01000069.1, read as the reverse complement.
CATCGCATAATGAAATCCGCACCGAGCCGCGCCCGAACTGCTTCCTTTGCGGCAGCGCGGGCAAATCGCTTTATCAAGATTTGCCCAGCGCCCTGTTCGAGACACCGGGACGCTGGAGTTTCAGCCAATGCCCTCGAAGTGAATGTGGTCTGGTCTGGATCAACCCGACGCCCGTCGAAGCGGACTTGTACCGCGCGTACGAGAATTACTTCACTCACGGCGGGGATAACGCGGGAAAGCGGTCGGGCACAAGTTGGCGCGCCGTGCTTTATGCCGGCTACCGCGCGATGAATCATCCCGGTTGGGTGATCGCCGGCATCGCCCGGGAAAAAGCGCGGCGGGCACGGATGTTTCTAGATGACTTCAAACCGGGCAAACTGCTGGACGTCGGCTGCGGTGATGGCAAATTTTTGAGCGAGATGCAGGCACTCGGCTGGGCGGTGGACGGGATTGATTTCGATGCAAAAGCCGTGCAATCCGCGAAACAAAAGTATGGGCTTTCGTTACGCCACGGCGACCTCCGAAGCGCCGGTCTGCCATCGGCAAACTTCGACACCGTCACCATGAGCCATGTGATCGAGCATGTCACCGACCCCGTCGGATTGCTGACGGAAATCAAGCGTGTGCTAAGCGCTGGCGGACAGCTCGTCATCACAACGCCCAACATTGAGAGCCTCGGTCATCGGAAGTTTGGTTCCTGTTGGTTTGGAATTGATGCGCCGCGCCATCTGAATCTTTTTTCGGCAAAGTCGCTGAGCGATGTCGCGCTGCGCGCGGGTTTCGAAATTGTGAATGTCGGCAGCACGGCGGCGAGCGCGGATGTCTTTATCGGAGCGAGTTACACGATGCAGGAGAAGCAAGGACACCGGATGGGCCACCAGCCAACGCCAAGTGTCCTGCGCACTTTCAAAGCCGTGTGGTGGCAGTATCGCGAACACTTCGCCGTGCGTCGCGACCCGGTGTGTGGGGAAGAGTTGATGGCCCAGTGCGGCAAGAAATGAATTGAAGTCAACGCATGCCCGCCAATCCTTCCACGCCAAACCTCGATAAGCCAGCCGTCGGGATTGTGATCGTGAACTGGAACTTGAAGGACTCCCTGCGCGAGACGCTCGAATCTTTTCGCAAGGTGAATTATCCCGGTCTGAAAATCGTGGTGTCGGACAACGCTTCCACCGACGGCTCGATTGAAATGGTGCGCCGGGAATTTCCGGAAGTGCATCTGCTGACGCGCGACCAGGGCGTCGGCTACGCCAAGGGTGCGAGCCTGGGCATGGAGTTCCTGGCGGACCGGACCAAATATATTTTCAGCACCACCAACGACGTGCTCGTTGATTCGGAGATGATCAATGCGCTGGTGGATTACGCCGAGGCGCATTCGGACGCGGGCGTGATGGGGTGCAAAATCTTTTACCACAATCGCGGCGATTTGCTGTGGAGCGCGGGCGGGCGGATTCACCCGCTGTTCGCGCACTCCTATCACTTCGGCTGGAATCGGCTCGACGCGCCGTGCTACGACCGCGTCCGCGAGTGCGACTACGTCACCGGTTGCGGTTTCCTGGTGCGGTCCGACGTGGCGAAGAATATCAATTTTTTCAAAGACGATTTGGTGTTCTATTCGGAGGACGCGGACTTTTGCTACCGCGTGCGCGAGCAGGGCTTCAAGGTTTTTTACGTGCCGCAAGCAAAGATGTGGCACAAGACCTCGACGACGCTGGCGAAGAACCGCGGCACGCAACTCCGCTACAGCACGCGGAACAACCTTTATGTCACGCAGCGACACAAGATCGGGTATTACCCGCTGTCGCTCTGGGTGAACCTGTGCGTCGTGTGCCCGGTGAAGATGCTGTTGTTCTTGTTGTTGCTGCGCTGGAAAAATGTCTCCGGCATCTGGCGCGGGATCGGGGACTGGCGTCGGAAGCGCTACGGCTGGGTGAAGGAGGAAGCATAGATTTATGCCGCCCAAGTCAGGAATCGCCACTGTTTATCTTGCCCGGGCCGGCAACGGCCTTGCGCCGTTCCAAAACTTTTTGCAGTCCTACGCGCATTTTCCCGGCGGGATGCCAAACGATCTGGTGATTGTTTTCAAAGGGTTCAAGACGGAACGGGAAGCGGCGGCCTACTCGCAAGCAGCCGCGCCCTTCGCGCCCAAAACGCTCTTCATGCGCGACTTTGGGTTCGATCTCCGGGCGTACGAACTGGCCGCGCGCCAGTTCGACCATCCGCTCTTTTGCTTTTTCAACTCGTTCAGCGAAATTCTGGACCGTGACTGGCTCGCGAAAATGTACGCGTTCATCCGGCGGCCGGAGGTTGGAGTCGTGGGCGCGACCGGCTCGCACGAGAGCATGTATGCGAACGCGCTGCGGGATCACGACCAGCGACGCAATGCCGCCCCGTGGGCGCGGATGCAATCGGCGCTCCGGGTGCAACTGTGCCGCCATTTTTTCGATCCGTTCCCCAATCCTCATTTGCGGACCAACGCTTTTCTGGTCGCGCGCGAACTGATGCTGCAAGTGTGGCCGCGCCTCGTCCTGACCAAGCGCGGCGCGTATCTGTTTGAGAATGGCAAACACGGTTTTGCGAAACGCATAATGCGCCGCGGCCTGAAGGTTCTGGTCGTTGGCCGGGATGGCCGCGCCTTCGAGAAAGAGGATTGGGCGCGGAGCCAAACCTTTCGCGCCGGCGAACAAAAAAACCTTTTGGTGGCCGACAATCAGACGCGGCAATACGCCGAAGCTGATTCCGCGACGCGCCAGTCCTTGTCACGGATAACCTGGGGTGAGCCGACGAATCCCCTCCCGGCGGAACGACGCCGTTGAAAGGCGGTATCCGGCTCAAACGCAGAGGACGCGGAGGTTGGCGCAGAGAAATGCGGAGACGGATTTTCTTTACGGCCTTGACGAGAACATTCGCGCCTCTGCGTTTATTCCGGGCGCGTGACTGTCTGGTTGCGGCGGTGTCGCGCTGATTCTCTGCGTCAGGTTCAGCCCTGGGTTCAACCGCGCGCTCACGGCCCGGTGAGCGCGTCAATGATCCGCTGCGTCTCGGTTTCCAGTTGCGCCGCCAGGTCAGGATTGGAAGGTGCGACCTGTGCGCGCAACTTGTTCTGGAACGCGCGCAGTTGATTGATTCCGGGGATGACATCACAGCGGTCGAATGACGCCGCTGCAGCGCGCAAAGTCGCCAGCAAGGGCCGCGCATTGCGCCGGCCAACGTTGGCTTCAGTCACCAGGTCCATCAACAGCCCGACCGATTCGCTCGGCGTCAGAACATCGAACGTGACGGTCGCCACGCCCGTGTCCACTCCATCGCTCACCACGAGCGTGACCGTGTGCGGGCCGGGCGCGAAGTCGTTGGTGAACGTCGCCGCCGTGGACAGGATGTTCGTCCCTTCCAGCCAGAGATATTGCAACGGGTCGTTCTCCACGTCACTGGATTGCGAACCGTCCAAAACGACCGCGGCATCGCCGCAAACCGGCGCGATGATGATCTTGTTCGTCACGCCGGCGAACTCCGTCAGCGGCGACACGGCAATCTTAGCGAACGGCGCATCGTTCACCGGACGAACGGTGATGCTTACCGTGGCCGGTGGTGAACTGGTCTGGCCGTCGTTGACGCTGAATGTGAAGTTGTCCGGGCCGTGGAAGTTCGTGTTGGGATGATAGGTCAGATTCGGCGGGATGCCCGTCAGGCTGCCATGCGCGGGCGCACCGACCGTGAAGGTGAGCGCATCGCCGTCCACGTCAAACACTCCCAATCCAATGGCGGTGGGTGTGTCTTCATCGAGCGATACGGATTGCGATTGGGCCACGGGCGGATCGTTGACCGGGGCCACGGTGATGCTGACGGTGGCCGGCGCAGAATCCACGAGGCCGTCGTTGACCTTGAAGGTAAAACTGTCCAGGCCGTGGAAGTTCGGCGCGGGTGTGTAAGTCCGGTTCGCTCCGCTGCCCGTAAGCGAGCCGTAAACCGGCGGCGTGACGATGCTGAAGGTGAGCGGGTCGCCTTCGAGATCGGCGCCTTGCAGCGTGATGTCGGCGAACGTGTCTTCATCCAACCCAACCGACTGCGCCAGCGCAGACGGGACGTTGTTGACGGTAAGCACGGCGTTGGAACTAAGGACGGCGCCAAACGCGTTGGTGACGCGGACGGAATAGTTTCCACCAGAGGCCGGCTGGACGATGAAACTCAGGGACGTGTTCGCCGCACCCGCGATCGCGCCGCCGCGCAGCCACTGGTAACGCAGTTGTGGCGAGCCAGCGGCGGTGACACTGAACGTCACGTTCGAGCCGATGGTGACGCGCTGGCTGACCGGGTGGGAAATAATCGTCGGCGGCTCTTTGCATCTGCCGGTACCGTCGGCGGCATAAATGGCTTGAATTTCGTTGGTGGCCAAGGCGCGATTGTAAACCGCCAGTTCGTCAATCATCCCGAGGAAGCAACTGTTCGTAGTGCTGCCTTCCGCGCCAATGGCCGCCGGCGTGACAAAAACAAAGGTCTCGCCCAAGCTCACTGACGAATC
>SIBJ01000068.1 GCA_009695195.1 Pedosphaera sp. | reverse complement strand
TCACGGGTGAGGGCATTATGGACTGCGGTGGCAAGTCGGACGCGACACCGCTTTCGAGCGAACGGGGCGGGTTGCTCATTTCCATCGCCGTCGTCGGTGCCAAAGCGGTGTCGCGTCCGACTTGCCACCGCAGTCCAAAAATACCGCCACCACCCGCTCACCCTCACCCGCCTTTAATCGCACTCCGGTCGCACCCCGTCGGGTGCCCGGGCTTGCACTTCGCCGCCCTTTCCCCGAATCTGCGCCCGATGCAGGATCAAGATCCGATACCCGTTCCCAAGTGGCCGTTCCTTCTCGGCGACGCCGCCATGCTCGGCTTCGCCTATTTCATTTACTACGAAACCCGCGGCCCGCTCGGCCATTGGGAGTTCATCGCCTGCGCCATCTGCCTCGCCGCCGGCGCCGCGCTGGCCGTGCTCCCGTTTTTTCTCGATCACCGCGCCCGGCTCAAACAGATTGACGCCGCCGCCCTCGGCCATGTTTCGGAAAAAATCTCCCGGCTCGAACAGCTCGCCGCGCAAATCTCCAGCGCCACCGATCAATGGTCGCTCGTCCAGCTCGGCGCCGAAAAAACCGCCGTCGCCGCCACCGAAATCACCGAGCGCATGTCCACCGAAGCGCGGGAGTTCGCGGAGTTCATGTCGCGCGCCAACGACAACGAGAAAGCCACGCTGCGCCTCGAAGTGGAAAAACTCCGCCGCGCCGAAGGCGACTGGTTGCAGATCCTCGTCCACCTGCTCGACCACGTTTACGCGCTGCACGCCGGCGCCGCGCGTTCCGGCCAGCCGCGCCTCGTCGAGCAACTCACGCAATTTCAAAACGCCTGCCGCGAGCTCGCGCGCCGCGTCGGCCTCGTCGCCTTCGCGCCCGCGCCCGGCGACGCCTTCGACGCCAAGCGCCACCAGACCGCCGACAACGATCCGCCGGCCGCGAGCGCGACCGTGGCCGAAGTCATCGCCCCCGGCTTCACCTATCAAAGCCGGCTCGTCCGCCCCGCCGCCGTGAGCGTCGCGACCAGTGCGCCCGCGCCTGAAGTCGGTGAAAACCAGTTGACGCTCGAAGCGACCGGCCCGTCCTGATTTCAAAACTTCGCGGAGGATTCGCAAAGCGGAACCGCCGTCGTCACGCCGCACGCGAGAAAGTGCAGCCAGCACGACGTCACCCGCCGGCCGTAAATCCGTTCCAGCGCCAGCGCGTAAAGTTGCAACTGCGGCGCGTAAAACTTTTCCTTCACCTCAACTTCGCCGCGCGACATCGCGTCCGTCTTGAAATCCAACAGCCAGATTTCTTCCGGCAGCAAAACCACCAGGTCCGCGACGCCTTGCACGATGACGAACTCGTCGTCCGCCCGGCCCGGTGCCGCCCGCTGCACAATCGAGTCGAGTTCCGCCGGCGCGAACCGCGCGGTAAACGGCAGTTCGCGCTGCACGCATCCGGCCTGGCTTCGGATTTTTTTGCCGATCTCCGAACTCCAGAATCCTTCGAGCGCCGCGAAGTCCAGCGCCGCGCCTTCCTCCGCCGACAACACGCGCTGCTGCTTCAATCGCTCCGCCTCCGCCTTCAGCGCGACCGCGCCGCTCGTCTGTTCGAGCGCTACGTGCTGGAGAAATTTATGATGCGCCTTCCCGATGTCCGTCGCGGAAAGATTTTTAACTTTCGTCGTTGCCGGATCGGCGGTTCTCGGGAGCCGTGTTGCTGAAAACTGAAAACTGAAAACTGAAAACTTCTGCTCGGCCTCTTCGTCCGATTCCTCCGCCAGCCGGCGCAACGCCGTCACGGAAGTTTTCGCCGCGCGTTCCGTCGCGGGCTTGAACGCGTAGTCCCACGTCAGCGCGCCGCGCAATTGCTCGAAGGTCCGGTCGTCGAGTTCGGGCAACGCTGCCGCGACGGCCGTTTGCGCCGCCAACTCCACTGCGGGGACGGCGTCCGGCAGTTCGCGAAAAACAAAATGTTCCTGCGCGCCCGCGCCGTGATGCGCGAGCCACAGCCGCAGCCAGTCCGCCACGCTCCGCGCCGACGCCAACGCGCGCGGTGTGATCTGCGGCCACAATTCCGGCAGTGCATCCCATTTCTTCCGTGACATCGCGCCGGTGAGGATGAGTTTGTCCCGCGCCCGCGTCATCGCGACGTAGAGCAGGCGCAATTCTTCGCCGAGCAATTCGCGTTGCTGCCGCTGGCGCGCGAGCCAGTGCGCGACGCTCGGATACCGCGCGTTCTTTCGCGGCGGACGCACTTGCGGACACAAACCGAACTCCTCGTCCAAAATAATTTCCGCGCGCAAATCCCCGAAGTTAAATCCTTTGCCGAGGTCGGCCACGACCACGACGGGAAATTCCAATCCTTTGCTTTGGTGAACACTCATCAACCGCACCGCGTCCACAGCGCTCGCGCTGGCCGCTTCCGGTTCCACCTCCGCCTCGCGCTGCGCCTCGACGAAACGCAGAAACCGAAACAATCCCTGCCGTTGAAACTGGTCGAACTGTTCCGCCAACCCGAGCAAACGCTGGACGTTCCCGTGCCGCTGCGCGCCGCGTTCCTGCGCGCGCAACCACTCGGCGTAATGCGTCTCCGCCAGAATCGCCTCCAGACATTTCGAGAGCGACGCCTGCCGAGCAAGTTTGCGCCAGCGCGCGAAACGGGTGAGGAATTGACCGACTTTAGACTTCAGACTTTGGACGTTAGACTGATTGCGAACGAGCGCCGTCCAAAAATGTCCTTTCGCCGCCAGCCGAATGGTTGCCAGTTCATCGAGCGACAACGCGACGAGCGGCGAGTGCAGGACGGCGAGCAGCGGCACGTCTTGCAGCGGATTGTCCAGCAGCCGCAGCAGATTCAACAGGTCCGCGACTTCGAGCGTGTCGTAAAATCCGCCGCGCGTGACTTCGAGCGGCACGCCCGCGCGCTCGAATTGCTTCGCGTAGCCCTCGGCTTTGTTCGCCGGCGCGCGCAACAGCACCGCCATGTCGCGCCATGCCACGGGGCGCATTTCCTTCGTCTCGCGATCAAGCACGGGATGATTTGACGCCTTCAATTCGCGCAGCCGCGCCGCGATGTGACGCGCTTCCTTCTCCGTCTCCTTCAAGTCCTCTACCGTCGCACCGGCTTCGGTCGTGACCGGATTGCGTTCCGTGAGGCGGAAAAGAATTTCCACTTCGGGTTCGGCTTTCGTCGCGCTGCGCTCGTTCTCTTTCCGGCCGGGAATAAGTTCCGCGTCCTTATCGTAAACCACGCCGCCGATTTCCTCGCGCATCAACGGCGCGAACACGGCGTTGGCGAATTCAAGAATCGCCGCGCGGCTGCGGAAATTTTCCGCCAGCGGAATCGTGATCCCGTCGGCGCCGCGCCAGTCGCGCGCGTAGCCACGGAAAATTCCCGGCTCGGCGAGGCGAAAGCGATAGATGCTTTGCTTCACATCGCCGACAAGAAAGCGGTTCGCGTCCGCGCCCTCACCGCTCAACGCCGCGATGATCCGGTCCTGCGCGGCGTTGATGTCCTGATACTCGTCCACGAACACGAAGCGCAATTTGCCGCGCCAGTGTTGCGCGATGGCGGAAGGCCGGCGCGCGAATGCGCGGCATTCTTCTCCCTCTCCTCCGCGAAGTGGAGGAGAGGGACGGGGAGAGGAGGCAGTTTTGTTTTTGTCACCCCTCTCTCCGGCTCTCTCCCCGCTCGTCCCTCGCGGGGAGAGAGTGAGCGAAGGTCCAGGTTCAATTGTGGCGGCAGAGTTGACGGAGTCTCCCGGTGGCAAACGGTTTTCCCAGAGCAATTCGAGCGCGAGCTGTTCGAGGTCCTGAAAATCCATCACGCCATCCGCGCGTTTGCGCTCCGTGAATCGCGCGGCGAATTGTTCCGTGAGCCGGAGCAACGCCAGCATCGGTTCGCGCGACCAGTTCCAATCCTCGGCCAGCGGATCCGCTGCCGGAGCGCCGCTCTCCGAGCCGGCGCGGCGCGAATCCCGCGCGGGGATCGGTTCGCGCGGAGCTGGAGTTCCGCGCTCCGGGGCAGCCGGCGCGAGTTCGTGAAGAAATTCCGCGTCCGCGAACAAATCTTCCAGCGGCTTGCGGAGTTCGACGGTCCGGCCCCGCGGCCACTCGCCGAGTTTGACGGCGCGGATTTCCTCGATGACCACCGCCGCCTGCTCGCGCGTGAACTTGTCCGGCAGGCGCGCGAGAATCTTTTCACACTCAGCCGCTTTTGGATTGTCGGCGGCGAGCAGCGCGAGTTCCCGTCGCCAAAGTTCCCGCCACCCGGCGATGCCGGCGAGCAACCACTCCCGCCATTGCGTTGGTTCGGTCGCGGAGAACATCGCGAGTTGTCGCGCGAGCCAGTCCCGCGCGTCGGCGCGGGTCTGGCTGTATTTGTGCAACCGGAGCACGAGCGCGCGGATCGGTTCGTCGCGACCGCCGGCGTAGGCTTCGATCAATTCCTGCACCGCCGCCGAGTCCGGCAGCTTTCCGGCGTAATGTTCCTCCAACAATTCACCGAGCGTTTCGCCGGCGAGCATCTGCGCCTGGCCTCCGTCGAGCACCGTGACCTGCGGGTCCAGGCCGAGCTGATAGAAATGCTGGCGGATGAGTTTGAAACAAAAACTGTGCAGCGTGCCGATGTGCGCGGCGTCGAACAGCGCGAGTTGTTGCGCCCAATGTTCGTCGCTGGTCTCCGCGAACTTTGCGTCAAGCGCCCCGCGGATGCGTTCGCGCGCCTCGGCGGCGGCGGCTTCGGTGAAGGTGACGACAAGGAGTTGATCAAGCGACGCGGGTTCACTGCCGCTGAGACAATCAATGCACCGCGCGACGAGCGTGCTGGTCTTGCCCGTGCCGGCGCCGGCCATCACCAGCACGTTGCCGCGGGCGGCGACGGCTTTCTGTTGAGCGGCGGTCAAACTCATCGGGAGACGGAGTCTAAGGTCTAAAGTCTAAAGTCTAAAGTCTGTAGTTTCGTGGGAGCGCCGGTCTCCGACCCGGCGCGTTTCAAAGTTTTCGGTTCGAGGAAGCGAATTCATTGAACCATCATTTTGTGAACAACTTTTTCTGGACTGGTTTGGTTTTCTGTCAAATCAGGTTGTTGCTCAATCGCGACACGTTGGTTAGCATTGCCGCGTAAACCAATCCTCAACCCAAAAAATTATGCCAGAGAAAATCGGATTCGTCGGAGTCGGGCGCATGGGAGCGAACATGGCGCGCCGGCTGAAGGAGTGCGGCTACCCCATCGCCGCCGTCTATGACGTGAACACCGCCTCCGCGCAAGCGCTCGCCCAGGAACTCGGCTGCGTGGCCGCCGACCAATTGAAGGTCGTCACCGCGCTGTCGGACGTCATCATCACCGTCGTCACCGACGACAAAGCGATGAAAAGCATCTACGGGGGCGGACTGCTCGCACGCGCCAAGGGGAAAGTCTTCATCAACTGCGCCACCGTCTCCCCGGCTGTGCATGTCTGGGTCGAACAAAAATGCGAAGCCAAGGGCGCCAACTCGCTCGAAGCCTGCATGGCGTCCAGCATCAACCAGGCGCGGCAGGGCACGCTTTATCTCATGCTCGGCGGCAAACAGGAAATCTTTGACCGCGTCAAACCTTTGCTCGAAAAACTCAGCGACGAAGGAAAGTTGCTTCGCTACATCGGCACGGCTGGCAAGGCCGCGCAGGTGAAAGCGCTCGTCAACATGGTGATGAATATCAACACCGCCGGCCTCGCCGAGGGTCTGGGTCTAGGCGCTGCGCTCGGACTCGATCTCGCCACGCTCCGTGAAGTCTTTTCGCAGACCGGTGCGAACTCGCGTGTGTTGGCGACCGATGGCGAGGACATGGAAAAGCGCGACCACTCCTGTTTTTTCTCCGCCTCACACGCGGCAAAGGATTCAGGCATCGCGCTCAAGTTGGGCAAGGAGCAGGGCTTGAACCTCCCGCTCGCCACCGCGACGAAGAAACAATACGACCGCATGGTGAAGGAAGGGCTGGGCGAACTCGACAAGTCAGGCATCGCCGAACTCACCTTCAAGGGCCGGCACCAGCCCAAAGCCGGCTAGCCCTGATCGCTCAGCGCACATGAAGGCCAAGCCCGCTGTGGCGCCGCCAGTCCTGCGCCACGTCGCCAACCTGTGGACGCTCGTCTGGCATCCCACGAAAGCGAGCGAGTGGCCGCTCGAACGCAAACTCCGCGCCGTGAAGGACGCGGGCTTCGACGGCTTCACAACGCAACTCACCACGAAGCACGCAAGACTCGCCGACCAACTCGGCTTGATGCGCGTGGGTTATTTTTCGTCGGGCAACCCGCGCGAGTTCGCGTCGTTGCTGCGTTCGCAAAAGGACGCCGGCGCGCTCCACGTAAACGTCCAGCTTGGCGATCACGACACTCCGACGCCGCTGGCGATCCGCCTCGCGCGAAAACTGATGACCGAGGGCGACCAGCTTGGCCTCGAAGTCGCGGTCGAAGTTCATCGCGACACTTGCACGGAAACGCCGGAGAAAGCTTACGCGCTCGCCGACGGTTACGAAAAAGCCATCGGCGAACTCCTGCCCATGACGTGGGATTACTCGCACCTCGCGGTCGTGAAACATCTGCTCGCGCCGTTCTGGCCACGGCTCGGCGTGCGCCCAGATTTGATTCAACGCGCGCAACAATTTCACTTTCGCCCGTTCAACGGCCATCACTGCCAGGTGCCCGTGACCGACGGGCGCGGACGCCTCACGCCGGAGTTCCGCAACTACGTTCCGTTCATGGAGAATGTGATGGAAACCTGGCTCGCCATGGCGACGCCGGGCCGCGAGTTGATCGCCGTCCCGGAACTCGGCCCGCTCTGGCTCGGCTACAACCTGCATGCGTTCCCGAGCAGTTGGGAGGACGCAAAAGTGTTGCGCGAACAAATCGAGAAAAGCTGGCGGCGCGCGTTGAAAACGTGGAAGCTTCTTCCATAATTTCCCGAGCATGATGAGCCGACTTGCCTTCAACCCCGCCACCAGCGGCCCGCCACTCACGCTCGCTCCTGACGTCGAGTCCTTCTATCATCTGCCCCACGGCGAGCACACCGGCAAGGCCTGCCAGGGCACGGCGTGTTTCGCCGCGCGCCATTTCAACCCCGCACTCTGGGCCGAGGCGTCTGCGCAGAACCCGCGCGTCTATTGTCTCGGTGAATGTTTCGCCGCACCGGCGAAAGGGCAGATTCATCCGCGTCCGCCGGTGAAAGTTTTTTCCAAGCACGGCATCGTACTCGGTCGCATCGCTGCGGGCGGCGCGCGAACGCTGGCTGCGTATCAAAAGCACGGCGGCTACAGCGCGCTCGCCAAAGCGCTGAAGAGTCCGCCGGAGAAAACGCTCGCTGCCGTTGAAGCCTCGGGCTTGCGCGGACGCGGCGGCGCGGGCTTTCCCGCCGGTCGCAAATGGCGCGCGGTCGCGTCGCAACCCGCCGGGGAAAAATACGTCGTCGCCAACGCCGACGAGGGCGATGCGGGCGCTTACATTGACCGCTACCTGATGGAGGACGATCCGCACACGCTCATCGAGGGCATGATCCTCGCGGGGTACGCGGTCGGCGCCAGTAAAGGCTACATCTACCTGCGCCTCGAATATCCGCTCGCGGGCGTCGTGCTCAATGCCGCGCTCGCCGAGGCCCGCGCGGCTGGCTGGCTCGGTTCGCGGATTGGTGGAAAAAATTTCAGCTTCGAACTCGAAGTCTATACCGGCCACGGCAGCTACGTTTGCGGCGAAGAGACTTCGCTGCTCCGTTCCATCGAGGGCAAGCGTCCCGAAGTGATGGCACGCCCGCCCTATCCGACCGAGCGCGGCCTGTTCGACAAGCCGACCTTGCTCAACAACGTCGAGACGCTCGTCAACGTCCCGTGGATCATCACGCATGGCGGCGAGGCGTATGCGGAGTTGGGTTTCTCGAAGAGCCGGGGCACGAAGGCGCTCTCGCTCAACTCGCTGTTCAACCGCCCCGGCCTTTACGAGGTCGAGTTCGGGGTCACCGTGCGGCACATCGTCGAGGAAATCGGCGGCGGCCTGCGGGGCGGCGGCAAGCTAATGGGCGTGATTATCGGTGGGCCGATCATCGGCATGATTCCGCCGCATCTGCTCGACACGCAGCTCGGTTTCGAGGAACTCGCGGCGATCGGAGCCGGCGTCGGTCACGGCGGCGTGGTGGCGTTCGATGAACACACCTCCGTCCCGGATTTGATGGCCCACGTCTTCTCGTTCGGCGCCTATGAGTCGTGCGGCAAATGCACGCCCTGTCGCAGCGGCAGCGGCCGCATCGAAGAAATTTTTACCAACGCCCTCGGCGGTGACGCCACGAAGGCCGACCTGCAGGAGTGCCGCGAACTGGTCGTCGCGCTCAAGCTCGCCAGCCTGTGCGGCCACGGCACCGGCCTCGCGCGCTTCGCCGAATCGCTCCTGCGTTATTACCCCACGGAGATTGAGCCATGCTTCAAGTAAACATAAACGGCCAACCGCGCCAGTTCCCCGAGGGGCTTACGATCAACCAGGCCCTCCGGCAGATCGCCGTCGAAGTGCCGACGCTTTGTCACGACGACCGCCTGCAACCCTACGGCTCGTGCCGCCTTTGCACGGTCGAGGTCAAGGGCGTCAACGGACTCGTCACCGCCTGCAACACGCAACTCCGCGACGGCATGGAAATCCTCACGCACTCCGACACGGTGCAGGGAGTGCGCAAGACCTTGCTCGGGCTGATCGCGAAGGATTATCCGGTGGAAGCTGTCGCGCAATTTCCCGACAAACAATTTCATCGTTACCTCCGCGAATACAACGTGAAGGCCGGCGGCTCGCGCAAGTCGCCGCCGCCCGCGGTGCCGTACATGAAGGACACCACGCATCCCTACATCAACGTGGACATGTCGCAGTGCGTGACGTGCTTCCGCTGCGTGCGGATTTGCGAGGAAGTGCAGGGGCAGTTCGTGTGGAAGGCGTGGAATCGCGGCGACCAGACGCGCATCGGACCGGTGCGTGGCGAAACTTTGCAGGACGGTGGCTGCGTGAGTTGCGGCGCGTGCGTGGACACCTGTCCGTCGGGCGCGCTCGAAGATCTCACGCTGCTTCTGCGCGGTGTGCCGACGGACTGGACAAAAACAATCTGCTCCTACTGCGGCACCGGCTGCGAGGTGAACGTCGGCACGCGCAACGGCCAGATCACCACCATCCGCCCCTCGATGGAAGGTCCGAGCAATCACGGCCACGCCTGCGTGAAGGGCCGCTACGCGTTCGATTACGTCACGGCCAAGGACCGTCCGCTTTCGCCGATGATCCGGCGCGACGGCCAGTGGCAAAAAGTCAGTTGGAGCGAAGTGAACCAATTTATCGCCGACAAACTCCGTGAAGCCGCGGCGAAGCATGGCCCCGACAGCATCGGCGTGTTGAGTTCCGCGCGCGGGACGAACGAGGAAAATTACGTCGCGCAGAAATTCGCCCGTGTCGTTCTCGGCACGAACAACATTGATTGCTGCGCGCGCGTCTGCCATTCGCCCACCGCCGCCGCGATGAAGATGACGCTCGGCACCGGCGCCGCTACCAATTCGCTCGACGACATCGCCCTCGCGCGCACGATCCTCGTCGCCGGGGTGAATCCCACCGAAGGCCATCCCGTCACCGGCGCGCGCATCAAGCAGGCGGCGCGGCACGGCGCGAAGCTCATCATCGTGGACCCGCGCGAGATCGAGTTGTGCGAGTTCGCCACGCTGCACCTCCAGTTGCACGCCGGCACGAACGTCGTGCTGTTCAACGCCATCGGTGCGGCCATCATTGAAGCGGGACTGGTTGACCAGGAATTCATCCGCACGCGCCTCACCGAATACATGGAGTATTGCGAATTCATCAAGCAGTTCGCACCGGAGCAGGCTGAAAAAATCTGCGGCGTGCCCGCCGCGAAAATCCGCGAGGCCGCGCGGCTCTACGCGACCAACAAACCCTCGTTGAGCGTCCACGGCCTCGGCATGACCGAGCACATCCAGGGCACCGAGGGCATCATGGCGCTCGTGAACCTCGCGCTCATCACCGGCAACATCGGCAAGCCCGGCAGTGGCATCAATCCGCTCCGCGGCCAGAACAACGTGCAGGGCGCGCCGCACATGGGCTCCGAGCCGAAGCTCCTTGCCGGTTACGTGCCGCTCACCGAGGCGCGCGGTCGCTTCGAGGCCGCGTGGCAAGTTCCGATTCCGACGAATCCCGGCATCAACATGATCGAGATGATGGAAGCCGCCGACACCGGGAAGCTGAAGGTGCTTTGGTCCATCGGCTACGACATCGTGATGACGAACCCGAACATGCACTTTACACGGCGCGCGATGGAGAAGCTCGACCTCGTCATCGTGCAGGACATTTTCATCAACGAGACCGCGAAGGAATTCGGCGACGTCTTCCTGCCCGCGGCAAGTTCGTTCGAGAAGGACGGCACCTTCATGAACGGAGAGCGCCGCATCCAGCGCGTGCGCCAGGCCTTGCCGCCGGAGGGCGAGGCGCGCTCAGATTGGGAAATCGTCTGTGACATCGCCAAGCTCATGGGCAAAGGCGAACACTTCGCCTACAAGTCCGCCGAGGAAATCTGGAACGAAGTCCGGTCGCTCTGGCCCGAAGCCGCCGGCATCAGCTACGCGCGCCTGGACAAACTTGGCGGCCTGCAATGGCCGTGCCTCGACGAAAACGATCCCGGCACCGGCACGCTGCACACGGATCGCTTCACGCACGGCAAGACCACCGCGCTGCGCCGCATCGAATACGTCGCGCCGCCGAAGCTGACGACGAAGGAATTTCCTTTCCTCCTCACGACCGGTCGCAATCTCTATCAATACAACGCCGCCACGCAGACCGCGCGCACGCCGAACGACAGCATCCACTCCACCGACTATCTGCAACTCTCGTCCGCCGATGCCGCGCACCTCGGTCTCGCCAATGGCGAGATCGTTCGCCTGCGCAGCGAGCAGGGTTCGGCCGATCTGCCCGTGAAGATCAGCGACACCGTGAAGGACGGCGAAGTCTATACGACGTTCCACTCGACGCGCGTCTTCCTCAACCAGATCACCACCTCGCACCGCGACCGCTACACGAAGACGCCGGAATACAAGATCACCGCCGTGCGCATCGAGAAGCTCGAACCCGTGGCTTCGAGCTAATGAAGTCGGCCCAACGTAACGCGACGTCCAGCGCCACGAAGATTGTACACTGGAAAGATGGGCAGGCCTCGCTTCTAACTGATCACGTCGCCCGCGAAGAGCCGCTGGAAATCCGGGTGCGGGGCCGCAGCGTGGCGGTGACGATGCGCACGCCCGGCCATGACCGCGAACTCGCCGCCGGCTTTCTGGTCACCGAACGGATCATCCACCGGGGCAAGGATTTGATTGAGATCGCCACGTGCCGCGCGAGCCAGGAGCCGGATAACACACTCGACATTTTTCTCGCGCCGGGCGTGGTGGTGGATTTCGCGGCGCTCACGCGCCACGTTTTCGCCTCGTCGAGCTGCGGCTTGTGCGGCAAGGCGTCCATCGAATCGGTGAAGCAACATTTTCCGGCGGTGGATTCCAAGCTGGTTGTGTCTGCAAAAATCCTCGCGCGATTGCCCGACCGGATGAGGCGTGCGCAACCAACCTTCGCCCAGACCGGCGGCCTGCACGCGGCAGCGGTGTTCGACGCGCAAGGCAAGTTGATCGTGTTGCGCGAGGACGTGGGCCGTCACAACGCGGTGGACAAGGTGCTGGGCTGGGCGTTTCTGGAAAATCACTTCCCGCTGGACGCGCACATCCTGCTGGTGAGCGGACGCGCGTCGTTTGAGATTTTGCAAAAGTCGCTGGCTGCGCGGATTCCGATTATCTGCGCCGTGTCCGCGCCGTCGTCGCTCGCCGTGGAGTTCGCGCGCGCGAGCGGGCAGTCGCTCGTCGGCTTTTTGCGCGGCGCGACGATGAATGTTTATGCGGGAGCGGAACGGATCGTTCGGAGTTCCGCCTCTAGGCGGGCCGTGACCAATCCACCGTCTGCACCGCCTGAAGGCGGGACTCCGAACCGCGGAAAATCCCGTTGACCGGTGCGCGATTTCGACTAAGCTCTCACCTCGTCACTGCAACCAAAAACACATTGAACCTATGGCAAAAATTGTTCCATTGATCAGTTCCGGCACGGCGGGCCCGCTCGGCGTTTTACATCTGCCGCGGCTCTGGCTTAAAGTTTCACTCGAAGCGCGCGGCAAGCTCGCCGACGGCTACCCTGGCATCGGCAAAGGCTACGACACGATGGTTTGCGATGCGCTCGGCCTCAACCCCGACGCCGTGAAAAAATACATCACCGACAGCAAGCCCACCTACGCGCAGTTCGAGGACTGGGTGAAAAAGAACGCCACGAAACTCGACAAGGCGACCATCCACAAACTCAACGTCGCGATCCAAGGCTACATCCACACCGACGACGTGCGCGCCGGCATCCTCAAGGCCAACGGCATCGGCGACGCCGGCACAGTCTGCCCCGACGCGGTGAACCTCAACAACCTCGACGACTGGTACGAATTCCACCAAGCCGAGTTGAAGTAATCCGTGGCCGACTGAACCTTCCAGGCCGGCGCGGGCGAAAGCTCGCGCCGGTTTTTTATTTTCCAACTCGACAAGACCAACCATTGTTTCTTCAATCGTCATCAACGTCCACCAGCACCACCGACATCATGAGCGAATATCTTTTTCCCCACCGTCACTCGCGCCGCGATTTTATCCGGCTCGCCGCCTTTGCCACCGCTGGACTCGCCGCCACCCACGTACTGGGCGCGGACCAGAAAGAAAAGAAGCCGCCGGTGCGCATCGGCACTGGCAAGTGGACTTACACGCTCGACGAAGATTGGGGCAAACTGCCGGCGGGCATGAGCTACGGCCTCGGCTGCGGCGTTGTGGTGGACTCGAAAGATCGCGTCTATGTCACCTCGCGCTCGGAGAGTCCGTGCGTGGCCGTGTTCGACCACAAAGGGAAGTTGCTCGAGACGTGGAGCGACGATTTCGCCACCAAGGTCGGCCTCACGACGCGACAGGTGAAGAACACGGCGCATTGTCTTTATTGGAGCAAGGAGGGGCGGAACGAGTTTTTGTATTTCACCGAGAACAGCGCCGGGAACAAGGAGGGCCGGCCCTACGGCAAGCGCGTTTACAAAACCGACCTGCATGGGAAAATTCTCTACACCATCGGCAACGTCGAGAAGGAGGATTCGACCTCGCAAAGATTCGAGTGGACGAATCCGACCGACGTGGCGGTCGCGCCCAACGGCGATATCTACGTCGTGGACGGCTACGGCAGCCAGATCGTCAGCCGCTTCGACAAGAATTTCAAACATCTCAAGACCATCGGCGGGCGGAGTCCGAAACCGGGCAAGGACGCCGACCACGGTACGTTCAACACCTGTCACGGCGTCTGGGTCAACACGCTCAAGAAAAGCGGGCCGGAAATTTACATCGCCGACCGGCACAACGACCGGCTCGAAGTGTTCGACCTGGAACTGAACTACAAACGCACGCTGCCCAACGACGTGCGGAATCCGTGTTGCTTCTATCAGCA
Source organism: Pedosphaera sp. (assembly GCA_009695195.1). Classification (GTDB taxonomy): domain Bacteria; phylum Verrucomicrobiota; class Verrucomicrobiia; order Limisphaerales; family JADLHS01; genus CAIKLQ01. The sequence continues at coordinate 11,524 of SIBJ01000068.1, read as the reverse complement.
CAACGGCCACCTCTACATTCCCGACCTCGCCGCGAAAGTGACGATCCTCGACGCCGATGACAAACTCGTCGCGCACCTTGGCGACGGCAAGGAAGCCGACGGCAAGACCAACAAGCCGGACAACAAAACGAATCCCGCGCTGTTCGCCACGCCCCATGCGCTGTGCGTGGATTCGCATGGCGACCTCTACGTCGTCGAATGGCTGGACTTCGGCCGCCCGCGCAAATTCAAGCACACGCCGATTACGTGAATGGAGCGCGGACGGCTCGTCCGCGAGTTTCCACACTGGAATTGGAACCCGCGGACGAGCCGTCCGCGCTCCGTCCGCTGCGAGAGAGTTTGCAATCGGCGCGGGCGTCGTTAAGTTGCCGTCGTGAACACGGACTTTTCAGTGGCGGCGCATTGGCGGGGCGACTTCGATGAAGTTGGCCTGCGTCAATGGGCCGAGAACCTGCGCAAGCAGTTGCACGCGCCGCAAGTTTCGCTCGGGCTGGTGTTCCTCACGCCGAAATTTTTCCCGCACGCCAAAGCTCTGCTCGAAATTCTCCGCGTTCACGCCCGCGTGCCTTTGCTCGCCGGGTGTTCGAGCACTGGTTTGATCGCGGGCGAAAGTGAAATGGAAGAGGGCGACGGCGTAGCGTTGGCGCTCTACGCGCTGCCCGGCGCGGAGCTGCAAGGGTTTTATTTCAAGCAATCGCAGGTCGAGGAAGCGAACGGCCCCGGCTATTGGCGGAATGAAACGGGCATCGAGCCGGAGCAGACGAACGGCTGGCTGGCGTTCGCGGACCCGTTTCACATTGACGCCGAGTCGTGGCTGAACGGTTGGAATGAGGCTTACGCGCCGTTGCCCGTTTTCGGCGGGCTGGCCAGCGGCATTTTCGCCGAGCAAACCACGCAGGTTTATCTCAATGGCGAAGTTTACGAAGAGGGCGGAGTGGCGATCTCCGTCGGCGGCGACGTGAAGCTCGCGGGCGTGATCTCGCAAGGTTGCACGCCGATCGGCGAGACGTGGACGCTCACGCGCGTGGAGCAAAATCTGATTCATCGCATCGCGAACCGGCCCGCGTACGAGGTGCTCGTCGAAACCGTGAACAAAATGCCGGCCGAGGAACAGCGCAAGGCCCGCGGCAATCTGTTCATCGGCCTGGTCGTGAACGAATATCTCGAAGACTTTCATCGCGGCGATTTTCTCGTGCGCAACCTGCTCGGCGGCGACCCGCAATCGGGCGTGCTGGCGGTGGGTGCGATGCCGCGCATGGGACAGACGATGCAATTTCAACGGCGCGATGCCGCCGCCGCGAGCGAGGACATGAACGAATTGCTCGGGCGCACGCGCGGGCAACTCGGTGATGCGAAGGTTTACGGCGGCTGCCTTTGCTGCTGCAACGGGCGCGGCAAAAATCTTTTTGGCCGCGCCAGTCACGACGCGCAAATGGTGCAGCAACAACTGGGCGGCATCGGGCTGGCGGGATTTTTCTGCAATGGCGAGATCGGCCCCGTCGGCGAAAAGAATTTCCTGCACGGCTACACCGCGTCGCTCGCTTTGTTCGTGAAGAAACAGTGAGCCGCGCCGCCGACGTCACTTCCCAGCCGCCTGGTGCGCCGCTTTGCCGGCGCGATAAAGTTTCAGGAGCCGTTCGTTCGATTCCACCACCTCCGTTTGCCCGGCGACGGCGGCGAGATTCCGCGCGGCTTCGGCGGTTTCAATCGCCTGCTTGAACTGCCCGGTCTCGGCGAATGCCGCGGCGAGCGTGCCGAGCACAACGGGCTGTTTCCGCCCGGTCAATTCCGCCGCGCGCGTTGCGAGGCGGACGGCTTCCGCGCCGTCGCGCAGTTTCGCGTCGGAATGGGAGGCGAGCAGCCACGCGAGATTGTTGAGCGCGCTGTATTTCGTCAGCACCGCCACGCCCGTGAGAAATCCGGCGAAGAGAATCTGGCCCAGCCGCGACGATTTCAATCCTTGCTCCCACATCACCACGGCCCAAATCCAGCCGGCGAACATCGGCATGTCGCTCATCAACGTCGTGCCCGAAACCAAGAATACCGGCGTAAGCAGAGCGACGACGGTTGCGAGCAACGGATGCCCGCACCATTCGTGCGCCAACGCGAAAACTCCCAGCGCCGCGACAATCGCAATCAACAGGAACGCGCCGTGCAGCGCGATCTCCTCCCAGCCGAACACCGAACCGACCAGCGCCAGAAAATACGATGTGGTCGGCGGGTTGTAGTTCGAGACGCCCATCGGCATCTCGACGCCGAACCAGTTCACGTTGAAGCCGAAAAAGTTTCCGGGGTGATGTTGAATCCATTTCGCCGTCCAGACGAAAAGAGGATCGTCAATCTCGACGGCTTTGTTCAGGAAGGGAGACAGACAGGCGACCACGATGGCGCAGATGACGATCCGCGGGTGATCGGCCAGCCAGTTTTGTTTTGGCGCGGGGAGTTTTTCGTCGGCGTCCATTAACTTGAATTGCGGCAGACGTTAAACGAAATACCGGCGCGTTGCCAAGGATTCACGAACGGGTGGAATGTAAGTCAGAAACTGCCGAGCCAGCGTCACCACGCAGTCAAAAATCTTCCGGCCCGGTTCGTTTGGGAACAAAGTCCCTGGCCCGCTGCTCAGCTTCGGCTTTTTGCTGCGGAGTCAACTGCGCGGCGAATTGCTCCATGGTCACTCCGTTGCGGTGGTTGATCGAGAATTTGTCCCCGGCGAGGAGCAGCCACTTGTAACCTTCGACCACATCTTGTTGCACCCCGCTCCCGGTCCAATAGCTGTCCGCCAGCCAGGTCGCGGCATCGGGGATGCCTTGATTTGCCGCCGCATTGAACCAAGCCGCCGCGGTTTCCGAATTTTTTTCCACCCCGTCACCCCACAAATAGCGCAAACCCAGACTATGCTGGGATTCGCCCTGACCTTGTTCAGCGGCTTTGCCAAACCACTTGATCGCCTCCGCTGCATCCTTCGGCACGCCCTGCCCCAGCACATGCATTACCGCGACGCGATGTTGCGCGATGGGATGCCCATCCTCCGCCAGCGGCTTCAACAGCTTCATTGATTCCTTGAAATCTCCCCGCCGCCAGGCGTCACCACCGCGATCCACGGCAATCTGCGTCAGGTTGGTGGCCAGTTGCCGGCGCGAGGTGGCCAGTTCCTCGCGCAACGCCGCCACGGTTTCCTGCCATGAGTCCGAAGCCGCGGGGAAATTGGAAACTTCCGCTCCCGTCGCCGATTGGCCGCGGACCTTCACACCCGGTCGCCCACGCAAGGCCGCCACTTCTTCGCGCAGCGCGGCGACTTCCTGACGGAGAGCAGAAATCTCGTCGCCGGTGGACGCAGTCTCCGTTTTCTTTCCGCACCCCGCAGCGACGACCAGCAGGAACAGCGTCAGCGATGGCAGAACGATCCGCGTGCGAAGTGGAATTGTTTTCATGGCCGGAGTCCGGTTGGGTGTTGAGGTGCGATGAGATTGAGAATCGCGACGACGCGCGCGAACGTCAACTCGCTTTCTTGCCAAAATCCTTGTCGAGCGGAACGAGCAGCACGACGAGAAAGCTTGGAATCGTTGCCAGAATCACCCACGTGAAGAAATGTTGGTAGCCGATGATTTCCTGCAACCAGCCGCTCCACATGCCGGGGATCATCATGCCGAGCGCCATGAAGCCGGTGCAGATGGCGTAATGCGCCGTCGAGTGCTGGCCGCGCGCGATGTAAATCATGTAAAGCAGGTAGGCGGTGAAGCCGAAGCCGTAGCCGAATTGCTCGACGGCCACGCACGCGCTGATCGTCCAGAGGTTGTCGGGTTGCACGGTGGCGAGGTAGATGAAGATCGCGTCCGGCAGATGAATGATCAACACCATCGGCCAGAGCCACGATTTGAGTCCGTGTTTCGAGGCGACGAAGCCACCGAGCAAACCGCCGATCGTCAGCGCGATGATGCCGACGGTGCCATAGACAAATCCCACCTGCCCGGTCGTCAAACCGAGGCCGCCGACTTCACGGGCGTCCAGCAGGAACGGCGTGACCATCTTCACCAGTTGCGCCTCGCCGAAGCGGTAGAGCAACAGGAACAGCAGCAGCACGCCGATTTTGGGCTTCTTGAAATACGAACCGAAGGTGAGGAAAAATTCCTTGGTGAAATGCAGCACGTTGCTCGCGTCGCCCGGCTTGTCCACGACGGGATACGGCAGGATGAACCGGTGCCAAAGACCGAAGAGCGCGAACAACCCGAGCAGCACGAAAAACGTGATCGCCCACGAAAGCGGCACGTTGCCGGAGCGCACCGCGAAGGTGGCGGCAGTGGCAATTTTCAACTTCGGGTCTGCTTGCAGGAGGACGAGCGCAGGCCGGTTCCAATTCGCGTCGTTGAAGATGAGTCGTGAACCTTCGGCGACGGAGAGGCTCTTGTCGCCCGAGTCGAGGCCGACGGTCACGACGATTTCGCGGCCCGGCGGTTTGGAGAGGTGGATTTGGGCGAGGCCGACGTTGCCAAGCACGTCTGCTTTGATTTTAGGTTCGCGCCCGAAGCGTGTTTTAAGAAAGTCCCCAATTGGCTGGGAAACCGCGCGATCCCACCATGATTGCTCCGCCGCTTTTTTTTCCAACTTCCGCTCCGCGACGGAGAAACCGTTTTCCAGATTCCAATTTTTTGCCGTGGCGACGAGCGCGGCCACTTCCGCTTTCGGTCGCGGCTGCGGAGCGATCTGGATTTCCGCCGGCTCGGCGATGACGCGCAACTCGCCGTCGCTCGCCGTCGCGGCGGGAAGATTGTTCGTGCTGACCGTTTCCACGAGCGCGGTTCCGGGACGCGCCTGCACTTGCAACGCAACATTCGGCAGCCCGCTATGGCTTTGGAGGAAGCCCGCCAGAATCACGAGCAGGCCCTGGCCGAAAACCATCGAGATGCGGAAGAACGTGCTGCGGATACCGACAAAAAACGCCTGCTCCTTTTCCGTCGTCGCCAGCAAGTAGTAACCGTCCGCCGCGATGTCGTGCGTGGCGGAACTGAACGCGACGAGGTAGAAGACGGTGAGCGTGGCTTTGAAAAAGATCGCGAGCGGCAGCGTCAGCCCGACCGCGGCGAAGCCCGCGCCGATCAGCAGTTGCGTCGTCCAAATCCACCAGCGCCGCGTGCGCAGGATGTCCACGACGGGACTCCACAGCGGTTTGATGACCCACGGCAGATAAAGCCACGCGGTGTAGAACGCGATGTCGGCGTTGGAGACGCCGAGGCTTTTATACATGATGACCGAAACGGCGTTGACGACGGCGAAGGGCAATCCCTGCGCGAGGTAAAGCGTCGGCACCCAGGCCCAAGGGTTGCGCGTGGCGGGTTTGTGATCTGGCATCTGGTTTGGCCGCGACGAGAACCGTCGTGGACGCGCTTGTTAAACCGTAAAACGGGCGCAGCGGCAAGCGGGAAAGCTGGGAGCGCTGGCGTCTCGCCGGCGGGTTTCTCAAACGAACCTCGCCAACCGCCGGCGAGACGCCGCCGATCCTAGAAAAAAATCGGGCGGGCCGTTGCCGGCCCGCCCGATCTGAATTCCGATCTTTTGCCTTACTCCGGCTTCGGTTCTTCCTTTATCGCTTCGTCCGCGGCGTCGAAGGCGTGTTGCAACGCCACGAGGTCTTCGCCGGGTTTCAGCGAGTCGAGCACGGCCTGCTCGGCCTTGAGCTGCTCCTGCGAGTAGTTCGCGGCCTTGATCGAGAGACCGATGCGGCGGTCGCTGCGGTCAATCTTGATGACGCGCGCGTTGACATCCTGGCCGACCTTGAGCGCGTTCTTGATCTTGTCCACGCGTTCCTCGCTGACCTGCGAGATGTGAACGAGTCCGTCAATCTCATGTTGCAGGCCGACGAAGGCGCCGAAGCTCGCGAGCTTAGTGACCTTGCCCTGGACGAGATCACCAACTTTGTAAAGTTGGGCAATCTTCTCCCACGGGTCGGTGGAGATTTGTTTGACGCCGACCGCGATGCGCTGGTTGGCCTTGTCCACTTCGAGCACCTGGGCCTCGACTTCGTCGCCCTTCTTGAACACTTCTCTCGGGTGATTGATTTTGCGCGTCCACGAAATGTCGGAGACGTGGATCATGCCGTCCAGACCTTCCTCCAGTTCGATGAAAGCACCGTAGCTGGTGAGGTTGCGAATCTTGCCTTTGACGCGGGTGCCGGGCGGATACTTCGCTTCGGCGTTGTCCCACGGGTTGGATTCCAACTGGCGGATGCCGAGCGAAATCTTTTGTTCGTCGCGATTGATGCCGAGCACGACGGCTTCGATGTCCTGGCCCTGCTTGAGGATGTCGCTGGGCTTGGCGACGCGTTTGGTCCAGGAAAGTTCCGTGACATGCACGAGACCTTCGACGCCGGGTTCGAGTTCCACGAACGCGCCGTAGGGGACGAGGTTGACGACCTTGCCCTTGACCTTGGCGCCGACGGGGAACTTGGTTTCGATGGCGTCCCACGGATTGGTCATCTTCTGCTTGAGGCCGAGGCTGACGCGTTCCTTTTCCTTGTTGATGTCGAGGACAACGACGTCAATGTCCTGGCCGACTTTCAAAACTTCCGACGGATGGCCGATGCGGCCCCAGCTCATGTCGGTGATGTGCAGCAAGCCATCAATGCCGTTGAGATCAATGAACGCGCCGAAGTCGGTGATGTTCTTGACCGTGCCCTTGCGGATGTCGCCCGGCACCATGTCGGCGAGCAGTTTCTGGCGGCGCTCGGTGCGCTCGGCTTCGATGAGTTCGCGGCGGGAGAGGACGATGTTCTGCCGCTCCTGGTTGATCTTGACGACCTTGAACTCGTAGGTGTTGCCGACGAATTGCGCGAGGTTCTTCGGCGTCATCACGTCAATCTGCGACGCGGGCAAAAACGCCTCGACGCCGATGTGAACGATAAGCCCGCCTTTGACGACGGCCTTGACCTTGCCGGCGATGCGGCCGCCTTCGTTGCAATTGGTGAGAATCTTGTCCCAGTTCTGTTTGAACTCGGCCTTCTCCTTCGAGAGGACAACCATGCCTTCCTTGTCCTCGAGTTTCTCGATCAGGACATCCACCTCGTCTCCGACCTTGACGACTTTGATGTCCACAAATTCGTTTCCGGAGATGACGCCTTCACTTTTGTAACCGATGTCCACCAGGACTTCCTTGGGGCGGACTTCGATGACGTGACCTTTGACAATTTCACCGGCGGCAAAGCGGATTGGGGCGCTGCTTTGCTTCAGGGCTTCTTCCATTGTGAGCATAATGACTGAACTTTCTTGCACTGGGGGAGACTAGGCGTCCCGCGACGGCGGGGCGGCGAAGCTCCATTGCCTAACTGACCAGACGTTGCAGGGCAACGGAGGTTAAAGGTTAGGTTGATTGTTAACTTTTTTTTCTCAGCCTTCGTGAAACATCCGCAAACGCGGCGTTCAGGCGACGGGTAGAATAGGCGGGAAAGACCTCAAGGCAAGACCTATTTGCGGCTTCAATTGGGGCAATTTTAACAACTGCCAGTGGTCGGGAATTCAGCCCTGGCCGGGGAAATGTTGAGGTGGTGCGCGCGAGAGGACTTGAACCTCTAATCCTTGCGGAACCAGATCCTAAGTCTGGCGTGTCTGCCAATTCCACCACGCGCGCAATGTGATTCAGCCCGGACGGCGGACTGAACTACGCGTGAATCTAGCCGAGCCGGGGGAATTCCAAAATACAAAATCGCTGACACCGCCGCGCCGCGACCTCACTTCGGCAACGGCGGTTTCTCCGATTGGCCCGGCTTATCGCCGCCCGTTTGCGCCGCAATGATGCGCGTCGAACCATCCGGTGCGTTGGGCACCAGACGCAGGTCATAGTTTTCGCAAAGCGCAGCGATGGCCTGCCGGGCCGTCAGTTTTTCCCAACGAAAGGAAACTGTTGGTGGCGAAACGAAAGGCTTTCCCGGTGTGAACGCCGGCTGCGTGAGTTTCGGATCTAGGACGACGCTCAACTGCGCACCGGCGGCGAGGTTTGCGATGGCCACATCAAGCGGCAGGGCTTGCATCGAAATCAGAGGAATGATGGCGTTCGTGCCACTGGTGACCCAGGCTTTGGCCACTGCGGTTGCGGTCTGGTTCGTGGAGCAAATCCTCGTAACGGAGCTGACGGGGCTTTCAACGGCGTGCAGGCCGTGCTCGCCGAGCAAACGCGTGAGCGCCTGCTTCGCGGTGAGATTTTCCCAGTGAAACGTGACCGATGGAGGCGGAACAAACTTGCCGTCGGAGCCATAACTCGGACGGGCCACCTTGGGATCGAGGATGTAGTTCAAGCCCGCCTGGCGGCCAAGGTTCTCAATGGCAGAGTCGAGTGAAACGGTCTGCATCTGGATGATGGGAATGACCGGATCCTTGTCGCCGCCTGCCTGGCCGCTGGCTGTCGGGGACGAACCAGGAACCGTAGCCAGCGCGAGCATCGCGACGATGCAAGATTTTGCGCGGGTGAATTTCATGCGTTTGACCTTATCCCAGTTTCGCCAACGGCAAAACAAAAAGCTGTGCGCGGTGGGCCGTTTGAGATAAAAAGCCTTACCGTTGTTTGACCAAGAATTTGAAATCAACATGCCAACGAAAACCATCATCAAGCCCGCGAAATCCCCCACCGCCGTCGGCCCATACAATCACGCCGTGCGCGTGGGCGACCTGCTCTTTTGCGCGGGACAAATTCCGATTGAGCCGGCCACGGGGAATCTCGTCACCGGAGACATCAAGGTGCAGGCCGAGCGTGTGCTGCAAAACGTGAAGGCCATCCTCGACGACCAGAACCTCACGTTCGCAAACGTGGTGAAGAGCACGGTATTCCTGACCAACCTGGCGGACTTCGCCGGGATGAATGAAATTTACGCGAAACATTTCACGGCGGATTTCCCCGCGCGCTCGACGATTCAAGTCGCCGCGCTGCCCAAAGGCGCGAACGTGGAGATCGAAGTCGTGGCGCATTTTTGAATCACTGTAGGAGACGATGTAAGGAGGCTCTAACTTGATTTGCCGTCCGCCGAAATGATTTGAGACTCCTTACGTCGTCTCCCCCAACAGAACGAAATGCGTGTCGAATTCCAACTCCTGATTGCGTTCGCCGTCGGCGGCGGACTGGGGCTGCTCATTGGCTGGCTGTTTGGTCGTGGGCGCAATAGCGCGCCGACAGACAATCGGTTGGAAGCCGACTTGCAGCAGCGGCTCGCGAAAACTGAGGCCGAGTTGGATCAATCGCGCGGTGAAGCGGTGCAGGTCAAAACATCGCTCGCCACGGCGCAGGCAAATCAGTTGGGGGCGGAGAAACTTCTGGTCGAGCAACGGACAATGCACGAACGCGCGATGACCGAGGCTAAAACGGCGCAGGACAAGGCGCTGGCGGATTTGCGCGAGGCGTTCAAGGCGTTGAGCGCCGACGCACTGAAACAAACCGCGCCGGAATTCTTGCGGCTGGCGGAGCAAAGCTTTGAAACGCTGCGCGCCAAGGCCAAAGGCGATTTGACCGAGCGGCAGGAGGCCATCAAGGGTCTGGTCGAGCCGTTGAAGCAGCAGTTGGAAACTTACCAGAAGCGATTGCAACAAGCCGAAAGTTCGCAGGCCTCCACCCTCGGCGAGGTGAAGAAGCAACTCGAAACGCTTTCGCAATCCAACCTGTCGCTGGCTGCCGAGACGCTTCAGTTCCGCATGGTGCTCAAGTCGAATCAGGCGCGCGGCAAGTGGGGCGAGGAAACGTTGCGCCGCGTGGTCGAAGCCGCCGGCATGAGCGCGCATTGCGATTTCAGCGAGCAGACGCAGGCTGGCGATGCGAAGCCGGACTTGGTGGTGCGCCTGCCGGGCGAGCGTTTCATCATCGTGGACGCCAAAGTTCCGGAACTGGATTTCCTCAGCGCGCTGGAATCCGCTGACGCGACCAAACGCGCGGAATCGCTGGCCGCTCACGCAACAAAACTGAAAGCCACGATCAAAGCGCTGGCCGACCGTGATTATCCGAGCCAGTTCCCGAACGCGCTGGATTACGTGGTGTTGTTCCTGCCGGCGGAATCGCTGTTCAGCGCCGCGCTGGAAGGCGACCGGGATTTGATCGTCTGGGCCGCAGGCAAGCGCATCATGCTGGCCACGCCGGCATCGCTCATCGCGTTGCTGCGTTCCGTGAGCGTGAGCTGGCAACAACACAAACAGACGGAAGATTCACAGAAGATTGCCGAGGCGGCTCAAGAACTTTTCACGCGCGTCGTCACGTTCGCCGAACATTTCGAGCGCATCCGCGCGGGACTGGACACGGCGAACAAGGCGTTCAATCAGGCCGTGGGCAGCTACGAATCGCGCATCCGGCCCACGGGCGAGAAGTTACTCAAACTCGGCGGCAATGACTCCGGCAAGGCGCTGGCGGAGTTGCAGCCGTTGGATGCGACGCTGCGATTGCCGCCAGGCACTTCCTGAGCCACCATGGAATTCTCCGCACGCCAATTCGCAAGATCCCGATGCCAATGGCTTTGGCTGGCGCTTTGGTTCAGCTCGTTCCTGCTCCTCGACGAAAGCGGATTTGCCCAAGCAGCGAAGCCTGCCAACGCTCGCGAGATCGCGGCCAAGCTGGACGCGATCAAGGAAACGGTCGCGGCAGAGGTCACCGCCGCGCTCAGGACGAACGCGTTCAAGGGCAGCTACACGACGGTCTGGCGACAGTTTGAGGACGCGGCCATTGACGCGCTGGAGAGAGTTTTGCCACGGCACGTTCCTGCGTTGGCGGCGACGAATTTTGACAGCGGCAACGTCGGGCGCGAGAAGAACCGGCTGGCGGATTTGGCGATTGTGGTCGGCGGGGAAACCGTCGAGATTTCGATCAAAGCGGCGCGGCGGTCGGCGAATCCAGAGAACGACATGGGCACGTTTCACGACCATCCGAATCGCAAACAGTTGTTCGCGGATTCGTTCACGCTTTGGGTGCGCTACGAAGATGCAAACGGCACGATCAAATGCGACCGCGCATTCTTCGACCGGACGTGGCGGTTCGTCGGCAAGTCATCGCTGGTGGACGGCGTGAAGTATCGCAAGAAGGACGGGAACATGCGGCCCAAGTCGTGGGCGATGTTCGATTCGGGCGAGGCGTTCTGGAAAACGGAGATGGAGTTTGAAGCGGCGGTAAAACGCGCCGAGACGTATCGCGCGAATGAATTGATCAAGGAACACCTCCGGGATTTAAGCGAGGAGGATCAGCGAGTGCTCTACGAGCGGTTGCGGGAGAAGTTCGCGCCGGCTGCGGCCAAGCCGTAGTTGCCTGGGATTTGTTCGGTCCGGTGCCGCGAGCGAGCGGCGGGTAATTACAAAACCCGAAGCTACAATTTGTCCACGACCCGCTGCATCGCCTTCTCCTGTTTTTCGATGGATTCGACGAGTTTAGAGCGTATTAAATAAAGCTGTAGCCACATGAGGCGAACCAGTTGACGGCATCCTGGCGGGTGACGGCGCGGAGGGCGGCGGCAATCGCGGCGGTCAACGTCTCAACGGTGCGGGCTTCGGCACTGCGCAGCCATTGCTTCACCTTG
>SIBJ01000067.1 GCA_009695195.1 Pedosphaera sp. | reverse complement strand
GCCAGACAGCAGATGTGAAAATCCAGCGAGGAATGGAGTCGTTTGTTTCATGCGCCACTTTGAAACAACTCGCTCCAAGGATCCAGTTATATTCGCGTACAATTGCTGACGCGTTTTTCCTTATCTAAGCGCCATTCCCCTCACCCGTTATTAATCACACCCGCCGGGGAAATCACGGGCGGGTAGGCGTGCGATTTTAAAGCCTTCGCTGTAGGCGACGACGTAAGGAGTCGTTCGGCAACGCCGCGTGGTTCAGCGTCTCGACTCCTTACGTCGTCGCCTACAACTAAAACGTACCCCTCCACCGGCGCGAGGGACTTGCCTTCGGTGAGAACGAGGCGCAGATTGCAGTGGCAACGGAATTCAAGTCATGAATCCGACGACCCTCCTCATAATCGAAGAGCTGGCGCTGGCGGCGCTGATGGGATTCCTTTACCTGCGTTACGAGCGGCGCGTGTTTCACCACGAAGCACGGCGACCCATGGACGGCAAGGGCCTCGAAGCGGCGGGTATGGCGGCGCGAATCAAACGGGTCCGCCGGCACTATGTCGCCTTCGCGCACCTGCGGCATGGCCGGCGGCTTGAGGAGTTGCGTCGCGGTCCGCACGTGCGGGAGGTGCGGCGGCTGGCTTATTTTCGACGGGAGAAAGCCGGCGAAGATTCCGCGAGTGACGGCGAGCCGCCGCTTCTTCAATAACTCAACGGCACGGTTTCTTGAATGCGGCGCGCATCGGCGTCGTTGGGACTTGTGGTGTTGAACTTGATGTTCGCTACGGGTTGGAATATGTAGGGGCCTTTCCATTTCCAGTATTCGACGTGGCCATCGGCGAAGGAGATGCAGCAACCTTGGTTGTGGCGGGTCGCAGGCACGTTCCACCAGCGCAGGGTCGGGCTGGTGAGCGAAAGCAGCGGTTGAATGCCGCACGCGCCGTTATCAATACTGTCTTCGTGTTCGTCGAGGAACACCGAAGCCTTGGACGGTCCGGGGTCGGTGAGTTGGCTGGATTTGTACGGGCTGCAGGGGCCGGGCGCGTAGGGATTAACGCTGTCGGGCGCGTTGCAATCGCTGTAATTGATCCAGTTCATCGCCGTGCTCATGGCGTAGCTGCGGACGCGCGGGACCGGGGTGCTGCCAATTTTCGAATTATCGCTGGGGCATTTGTAGATGCCGAGGGAGCCGTTGTATTGGAACAGCGCGCCGTTCTTGATGTAGTTGGTCTGGACGAGCACGGGACTTTTGGCGGCATCCCCAATGATCCACGAGCACGGTGCGGCGTCTTCGCCAATGGTCCAGTTCCGGATTAGGATTTCATTGTTGTCGTTCGGATACATGGACCAGCAAAGCGTCAGTTGCTTGAGATTGTTGAGGCACGCCGTGGTTTGCGCGCGGGACTTGGCCTTGGCCAGCGCGGGCAACAGCATCGCCGCGAGGATGGCGATGATGGCGATGACCACCAGCAACTCGATCAAAGTGAAGGCGCGCACACCTCGCGCGGCATCACGATGGGCTGGGGACTGGCGGGTTGCGGAACGGTTCATCACCAAAGAAATAGTCAGAGACTCAATCGGTGTCAAATCACGGCTGCCTCGCAACGGCGCGCATGACGCTGGCGGATGGTGACGAATTGCTTAATCTCGTCGCGTGCCGATCTTCCACGAGTGTCAACGCTGCACCGCCTGCTGCCGCTGGCCGGGGCAGGTGCGATTGACCGACGCCGAGATCGCCCGCCTCGCGAAATTCCTCGGCCTGCGTGACGGCGAATTCATCGAGCGCTTCACCCGCTTGCGCGATGACCGTCGCGGTTTGTCGCTCGTCGAGAAACCGAACGGCGAATGTGTTTTCCTCGACGGCAACGATTGCTCCGTCCAGTCCGTAAAGCCGCAACAGTGTCGTGACTTTCCGAACCTGTGGAATTTTCCCGGCTTCGAAAAAACCTGTCACGCGATTCCGCGCCTCGTTGGCGAAGAAGAATATCGCCGCCTTGTCGCGCAGGCGACGGGCCGCTCACTGCACGAAATCGAAGCGCCGGTGTGAGCGCTTATGGCGCGAGAGGCTGAACGGAATTGCGACGTTGTCATGTCACTCATCCAGTTTTCCGGTGGCAGTGGTCCGTGTGCGGGTGGGTACCCGCGCTATTTGGCCGACCAGTGGTGCCACGCCGCCACGACCCCCGCAATGACCGCAAGCGAAAGTCCGGCGATGTCCAGCCTTGTTGCCAGTCGGCCTTGCGAGGCGGCATCTTCCGAGGGGCGCAGGTTTGCGCTGCGGTCTTCCTTGTTGTTCTGCAATGAGACCACCGAAAAAATCACGGCAGTGAACACCACAATGAACATGGGAGCGCCGGTGACGATTCGTGAGATTGCAAGCAGGAGCGCCAGCGCGCCGATCAGAAACGCGAGCGCCGCGAGGCTCAATCCTCCCGTCACTTCGGGCGCAGGTGCGGATGGCGGCGGTTCGCGAAGACTCCAATCAGTGAGTCGCCCAGTGAACCACGGGCTAAAAAAACGTTGGTTCAGTTCAGCGAGGAGCCCGACAAGGACGGGAACCCGCACGAATTGTTCGGTAAATTCAATCTGACCGGTGGGATGTTCCAACAAGCTGAAGGCGACCAGCAGCAACGGAGCGACTATCACGTAAGCCCACGAGCGTGCCGGCGAATACCAATTCAAGTCCCAATCCTTCGGCAGCTCTTTTGCAGTCAAAAGTTCCGGCGAAACGTCCAGGAACGCACTCGCAAATCTCCGGCCTTTCTCGAAGCCCGTCAGATACCGGCCCAAACGCGAGTGGGTTAATTGGATGGCATAATGGAGCGCGACTTGCCAGCAGATCGTCCCCATGCAAGTCGAGACGAAGATCGGCCACAGGATGCGCTTCGGCTCCGCAAAAACCCGGCCGAGGTGTGTGACTACAGTCGCTTCAACTCCCGCACAAGTCACGGCGGCGACGGCCGGCGGCAGCAAGGCGCACAGACAGAAACACACGAACGGCACACCGCCGAAATCGAATTCTTTTCGCTCGTGCAACCGGTTCAGTTCACGCCGTCCCCACCGGCGCCAGAGGAGCAAACAGAACTTCATCCACAACCACGCGGCGCCAGCCATAGCGAGCAAACCCAGAGTGGCCGGTTGTTTCAAGGGCACCACGAGCCGGGCGACGTCGCCCACGATGCCTTCCGCGAGGCTCGGCATCTTCGCTGCGAGCCGTGCCAGTCCCGCGTAAATGGGTTTCCCCATGCTCGCCAACCCGGGCAGTCCGTCGCACTGAGGCATGTCCGGCCGGCGCCAGAGCAATCCGATCAGCAAGAGGAAGCTCGCGAAAACTGTCCAACGAACCGCCCTGAGCCATTGCACGCGCCAGCGACGGCGGGCGACGATTTGTTCCAGACGGCGATCATCTCCCGGCCAGAACGCGGCACAGACGCCACCAACGGCAAGCGTCTCGACCGCAACCGGGCCGACGAATCCCTCGACATTTTCCCAATACGCGGTGTGATCCCGGAGCGGCGAATCCAGATTGAACACCTCCTGCGACTGCTCGATGAACTCAGGTTTGGTGTCGAACAGCGATCCGTTCGGCACCGGGTCGGCCGAAGCGAAGTAGTCAGACCAGGCGGGTGGCTCGGGTGCGCCAGACAGGATGAATTGCGCTGCATTCCGCTCGATCGGACTTTCCTTTCGCCGAAAACTGAACACGAGTGCGAACAGGAAAAGAAACAGCGCCATCAGGAAAACGCTCACCACGGTCTGGCTCACGACGGCGGCCGGGTTGGAACTGAGCGCGGCCTTCAAAACGCCGGGACCGAGCACGATCAAGACAAGCTCGCAAAGCAGCATCAGCCACGCATCAATCAGTCCGCCGCCACCGGACAATTCCGTCAGCCGCAGGTCTTGAAGTTTGCTCAGGCCGGAGCCGAAGGTGATCAGCCGCTTCACCTCCGGGAGCGGTTGCTTTTTCAAAGCCTGGTGTGCCACGGCGGCGCCTTGCGAGTGCGCCACCACGACGACGCGCTCGCAACGGGAAGCCAGCCAGCGCAAGTCGCGCTGCACCTGGCTCACAATGCAGGCCCCACGCACCGCGTTTTCCAGCAAAACGTAACTATCTCCCAATGAGGTGGCGACCGCCTGCTGAACACGGAGCAGGAAAGACCGCAGCCAGTCGATAGGCACGGCGGCCAATAGCAGCAACACCAACACCAGCAACTGGACCACCGACGCCAGCGCCAGCCCCGCAAACAGAAAACCAACTTGAAGCAACAAACCAACAGTGCCCAACAGGAGCGCTTTGAACGGTTTCTCACGCGAGGCCAGCAGTCGCTGCAAGGTCCGGCGCAGTTTTGTGGAAAAATGGTTGCGGGTGGTCAGTGGCAGAATGCGCAGCGCCCACCGGGCAAATTCACTGAAGGGTGGCGGACTGAACGACGCGGCCCAGTGCGATTCCGCGAGCACCCAGTGCCGCACATCCGGTTTGCCGTCCACGGACAGAGTATTGGTCTCAAATTGAATCGAGGCCGGGGACTCTTCGTCGGCCGGGTCCGCCACCAGCCGCGCGTCACCCACCGCCACGTCCGCGCAGGTGTGCTGGCAGCCGAGTTTGGTCGCGACGGCCGCCATTTCGGCAAATGGAAGGCCACCCTTCGCACCTTTGGCCCGCCCAGGCTTTTTGTACTGCAAGATACTCGGGCGAGTCCTCAAGCCGCGATTGGAAGCCAACGAACCAGCGCTTGACCCAGCCAAGGAAAGGCTCCGCGCATTGCACGAGCGTGTGCCCGCGTTCCTGGTTGCCGATACCGTGAACAAACAAGACGCCCGTATCGAATTGCTTCACCTTGGGGACGTACGCAGCAATTGGCGGCGTCTCTTCCAGCGCCGCAGGATCAGGCGAATTGGATTCGTCGGTTGAATTCATGAATCAAACCGGGTCGGGCGCAGGCAGCCTCCCGACGCGCTTCGTGCGATCATCTCTAACCCGGAGTGCTTGGTTACGGCCCGACGGTCGTCGAAAAACAGGGTTATGCCGGGCATCATTGCGGGAACCTGGTTCGTTGACAAGACCTGCTTTGGGCACTATCGCGCCAACGCCAACTGAGTGGACCGCGCTGAAGCTGGATGCCACCGGCAGACCGCCAGAGGCGGCGGCCAGCCTTTCGATGGAACGATCCGAATGACACGCTGGCCGCGACTTTCGGTGGCAAGCTGAACGCCGATCTGCTCGCACTTTGCTTTTCGAACTTTTTGGCCCGAGGAAATGCAATGGTGCAAACGTTTCGCGGCCGCGCGGGCTGGTCGGCGGGCGCTCGCCGCTCACGGGAATTCGGCATTCGGAGAAGCTGCAACTTGAACTCAGGCCGGACGCTTCGGCGATGAAATCAAAAAGAAGCCGCCGATCCCGGCGTGGAATCGCCGCTTGTTCCGCGCCGCAAAAGCGGGTGAAAATACTCCCGGCTCGGAATGCAAAACGGTTGACTCAAAAATGAATAATGAACACGCGCCGATTTGACAAAATGGCGGCGGGCTGGCTGATGATTGCTTTGGCGCTGGCCGCGACGGGGGCTGTGCCTCGACCGGCTATCGGCGAGGCCAGCAAACCGGTTCGACGTTGCAGGCTTCGGCCAGCCGGATTGAAAATCAAAACCTGCGTTTGGAACTGGCGGTCGGTTTGTTGAACGAACTGGTCAACAATCCGCAGGCCGATCTGCAACCGCAGTTCAAAAAGTTTTCATCGGCTCTGGGCCAGCCGGGCGCGCTGGCCGCCAGCATCCACGCGGCGGAGTCGGACATGCAAAACCGTGGCACGGTTTATTTCGCCGACTAGGACAAGGAGCTGGCCGCGATCCAGTGCGACGAGATTCGCCGGCGTGGCGAGGTGCGCAAACAGGAAGTGACCAACCAGTACGATGCGGTGCGGAACAGTTGCCAGCAGGTGCAGACGGAGATCAGCCCCTTGGAATCGGACTTGCGGGACATTCACCGGTTCTTGAACGCCGACTTGACACCCGGGGGTCTGGCCGCCATCAAAGACGCCACCGCCCGCGTGAACCAACTGGCGTCGCCGGTGCATGAATCGGTCGGACGTTTGGTGCGCAGTCTGCGTTCGCTGGGCCTCGCCATGTCGCCGCTGAATGTCCCCAAGTAAGGCCGTTCCCGCGCCGACTTGGTTGCGCTGGCGCGTTGACCCGCGCGCGAAATTTTCCCACTCTGCGGCCCAATGCACGACGTCGTCCGGCTGAACCAGTTTGTCGAATCCCAAATGCCCGCCACCTGGGAGTTTTTGCGCCAGATGGTCGGCATCAACAGTTGGACGCTCAATCCCGCGGGCGTGGATCGGCTGTCGCGGTTCACGGCGGAAAGTTTCGCACCGCTCGGTTTCACGGCGGACTTTGTGCCGTCCGTGAATCCCGCGTTCGGCAAGCATCTCGTCCTGACGCGACGCGGCAAATCTTCGCGCAGCCTCGCGCTGATCTCGCACCTCGACACCGTGTTCCCGCCGGAAGAGG
The DNA here is from genome assembly GCA_009695195.1 of Pedosphaera sp. Lineage (GTDB taxonomy): Bacteria > Verrucomicrobiota > Verrucomicrobiia > Limisphaerales > JADLHS01 > CAIKLQ01. The sequence continues at coordinate 19,043 of SIBJ01000067.1, read as the reverse complement.
AGGAGCGAAATATTTTCCACTGGTTGGTCGAGGGCGACCGCATTTTCGGCCCCGGCACACAGGACATCAAAGGCGGGACGGCGATGATGTGGCTGGTGTTGAAGGCGATTCAAGCGCACGCGCCGGAAGTGTTCGCGGACGTGACCTGGAAACTTTTTCTGAATTCGTCGGAAGAAGTGTATTCGCCGGATTTCGGCGCGCTGTGCCGGAAGCATTTTGACAAAGGCACGCTGGCGGCATTGGTGTTCGAGACCGAAGGGCGGCTGGGCAACGAGCATTTGATGGTCGTGGCGCGCAAGGGCCGGGCGACTTGGCGGGTGACAGTGAATGGTCGTGGCGCGCACGCCGGTGGGAAACATTTGCAGGGCGCGAACGCGGCGGTGCAACTCGGCCACCTGCTGCCGCGCATCGCGGCGCTGACGGATTACAAGCGTGACCTCACGTTCAACGTCGGCACGGTGAACGCCGGCACGGTGTTGAATCGCGTGCCGCACGAGGCGGTGGCCGAGGGCGAGTTCCGCGCGTTCACGCCGGAGGCCTACCAGCACGGGAAAGCAGCGCTGCTGGCCTTGAACGGACCAGGAGAAGTCAAAAGTCCGCTGGACGGATACTCGTGTCAGATCACGACGGAGATTCTTACCGAAAGTCCGCCGTGGCCGCGTAATGCGGAGACCGACCGCATCTATCAATTCTTTGAGCAGGCCGGAAGGGAAACCGGTTACGCGGTGAATCTTCAGGAGCGCGGCGGCTTGAGCGATGGCAATCTGATTTGGGATGCCGTGCCCACGCTCGACGGCCTCGGCTCGTGGGGTGACAACGATCATTGCTCCGAGCGTAGCGCCGACGGTTCGAAAGTCCCGGAATACATCGAAGTGAGCGGGTTCGCGCCGAAGGCGGAGAAAAATGTCGTGGCGATTTTGAAACTGATCGAAGCCGCCCGCTGAACCCGGCGCGGGGCGGTCAGTTCGCTTGGAACACCGACTTCAAGTAAGCCGCGTTCGCGCCGAAGTTTTTCTTCACGTTGCGCGAATCTTTGGCGTCGCACGAACGTTCGATGACGAGCCAACCGCTCTAGATCGAGGCTGACGCGGCGGAAAAGTTTCTGATGATCGGCGATGTGTCGGGCGCGCAAGTCGTCGTAGCTGCGCTTCGCGGCTTTCTTCAGGTCGGAAGTAACACGCACCTGAGGTTCACCTGAAATGGCTTGGAAGTTTTTGAAACTTGTTGCCGCAGCGAGAAGCAAAGTAACTGAGTCGGCATTCGTTACGATGAGTTCCCTGTCTCCTAGACACAGTTTGCCTCCCGCCAGTCTTGCTCTAACACCCGATGCGAAACTGAGGCCGTCATCCGGCACCTTGCCCGCAAGTAGCAGGTGCTGGGTCATGTCTTTGATGTCCTGATCTTTTTTTAAGAGAAATTGCGGCACAAACAACGGTTGAGAAAAAGCACATCGCGGACGCCTATACGGAAGCACTGCGAAAGTCTGCGAATTTGTGTGCGGACTTGTCAGCTTCAACGTGAAGCTGATTTGCCCCGGCTTGTCCGCAGTCAATCGCACCACGATGATGCGATCCGGATAACTGGCGAACGTCTCGCGCTTGAAGGTAACATCGTCAACCTTGTAGCTCACCGTGGCGAGGGCGGAATCCAAATCCAGCTCGCGCCGATAATTCGTCGCGTTTTCGTGACCGGGAAAATGAAACCGCAAATCGCCGAACGGCTGATAGGGCAATTGCCGCACGGGATCGCTGAGGAATTTTTCCTTGGCGAGCGCGGAGGCTTCCTTGATTTTTCCGTCCGCGAGCATCCGGCGGATCGGGGCGAGCTGGTCGCCCGCGCCGGCGCGCACGTAATCGTGCGGCTTGCCGCGCCAGAGCGTGTCTTCGTTGAACTGGATGCGTTCGCCGGTGATTCCGCCAAACACCATCGCGCCCATACGGCCGTTGCCGATGGGCAGGGCCTCGGTCCATTTTGCGGCGGGCCGGTTGAACCAGATGACGGTGCTTTGATTTGTCGCGCCCCGGATGGTTGCCGGGAAAAGCAGCGCGGCGATCACTGTGGCAAGGATGCGTTGCTGGAGTTTGGTCACGGGATCATGGTGGCCACAAAGCGGCGGCAAAACAAGCGATCACGCCGGGAGTTCGGATGGGAAGCCGCGCCATCGAAAATGAAATCCGTGGCCCTCAGCCGATGACTTCCAGTTTGCCGGTGCTGTCACCGATGCGCTCGGCGGGCGCACCCATGCGGTCGAGCAGGGAGAGGTGCAGATTCGTCATCGGCGTTTTTTCTTTCAGCTTGAGATGGCGTCCCGGCGTGAGGCTGCCCGCGCCGCCGCCGGCCAGCAGCACGGGCAGGTCTTCGTGCGAATGCGAGTTGCCGTCGCTGATGCCACTGCCGTAAACGATCATGCAGTTGTCGAGCAACGTGCCTTCGCCTTCCTTCACCGCTTTCAGTTTGTCGAGGAAGTAGGCGAACTGCGTGGTGTGAAAGCGGTTGATCTTCGCGATCAACGCCATCTTGTCCGCATCGTTGCGATGGTGCGACAATTCATGATGGCCCTCTGAAACACCGATGAATGGATAGGGCCGGTTGCTGCCGTCGTGCGCCATGATGAAAGTCGAGATGCGCGTCGAGTCGGTCTGGAACGCCAGCGCCAGCATGTCGAACATCAGCCGGAGATGCTCCTCATATTTTTCGAACTTGCCGGGCTTGGAGACGATGCTTTCCGGGGGCGGGGGCGGGTTATCCTCCGCTCGATCCAGGCGGCCCTCGATCTCGCGCACGGCGGTGAGATATTCGTCGAGCTTGCGCCGGTCGGTCGCGCCAAGCTTGGATTGAAATTGTTTCGCGTCCTCATGCACGAAGTCCAAAATGCTTTTGCGATAGAGAATCCGTTTCGCCCGGGCTTCCTTCGTTTCCTCCGGATCGTTGCTGCCGAACAGGCGCTCAAACACCGCGCGCGGATCCACTTCCGGATTCACCGGCTGCGTGGCGGACTTCCAGGCAAGATTGAACTGATACGCGCAACTGTAACCCGTGTCGCAGGCGCCCGTGCGCTTCCCGCTGTCGCAACTCAACTCCAGCGACGGCAGGCGCGTCTGGCGTCCAATTCTTCCCGCCGCGATCTGGTCCGCCGAAATTCCGAGCCGGAGGTCCGCGCCGGCGGTTTTTTTTGGGTGACACCCGGTGAGGTACGCCGCCGTGGCACGGGCGTGATCGCCGCCGCCGTCGCCAAGGGCGTAGGCTTGTTGATGCGCGAGGCCGGTGATGACGGTGAGATGCTTTCGATGGCCCGCGAGTGGTTCGAGAATCAGCGGCAAATCGAAATCAGCGCCCACGGATTTCGGCGTCCAGTCCGCCATGTTTTTCCCGTTCGGAACATAAACGTAGGCGAGGCGTTTGGGAAAACCGCCGCTCGCGCTGCCCGCCGCCGCCGCGGCCGCGCGCAGGGACGGCGCCATCGCTTCCAGCATCGGCAGTGCGACCACCGTGCCGAGTCCCCGGAGGAAAGTGCGCCGTGGTATTTGCCAGGATTTTTTCACGTCAATCTTCGAGTGGCTGTCTGCTGAAAATCATACGCCGAGTCCGGACGGTTGCAACGTCCGTGTTGCGCGAATTCACCGCGCCCCCGATACGTGCTCGTCCCCGCGTTGCATCTGAAAAGGCGCGCTGTTCACCACTTCGAGCACCAGGCTGCCAAGCCGGGCCTCGCCGCTCTTCAACTGCTTCACGATGCGATCTGTCGCAACGCGGTCGTAATACTCCAGCCCGCGCCCCAGCGCGAACGTCAGCATCTTTTCCGAAAGGCAGCGCAAAAAATTGTCCCGCTTGTTCTGCGCGAGCAAACGCGAAAGCTCCGCCGCGCCGCGAAACGACTCCCCGCTGACCAAAGTGCCCGACGCGTCCACCGCTCCGTCGCCATCTTTCTCCCGCCACGCGCCGATGGCGTTGAAGTTTTCCAGGCTGAAACCAATCGGGTCCATGCGCGCATGACACGAAGCGCAGGCGGGGTTTTCCCGGTGCTGCACCATCTGTTCGCGCAACGTGCCGGTCAGCTTGCGCCCCTTGTCATCCAGCGCCGGCACATCAGGGGGCGGCGGCGGCGGCGGAGTGCCGAGCAGGTTTTCCAAAACCCATTTGCCGCGCTTCACAGGCGAGGTGCGCGTGGGATTGGAAGTCAATGTCAGCACGCTCGCGTGCGTCAACACGCCGCGCCGCGGAGTTCCCTTGAGCGAGACCTTGCGGAATTCGTCGCCCTCGACGCCGGCCAAACCGTAGTGCCGCGCGAGGCGGGCGTTGACGAAGGAATAGTCCGCGGACAAAAAGTCGAGCACGCTGCGATTTTCCCGCACGATGGATTCGCAAAACATTTCCGTCTCCCGCTGCATGGCGGCGGACAGCGCCGCGTCGTAGTCGGGAAATAATTTCTTGTCCGGCTGAAGCGTGGACAGCCGCCGCGTTTCGAGCCATTGTCCGGCGAAGTTTTCCACCAGCGCGCGGGCGCGGGCGTCGGCGAGCATTCGCTTGACCTGCGCCGGGAGATTCTTTCGCAGGCGGCCGCGCTTCGCGAGGTCGAGCAATTCGTCATCCGGCGTGCTGCTCCAGAGGAAATAGGAAATCCGCGTCGCCAGCGCGAATTCATTGACGGGATGAACCGAATCGCGCTGGTTGGGTTGCGATTGAATCTCACCCCGAAAAAGAAAATGCGGCGAGACGAGCGCGGCCTTCATCGCCAGCTTGACGCTCGCTTCAAAAGTTTCGCCCTGGTGCCTCGCGAGTTTGAACAGGCCCATCAGCCGGTCGAGTTCCGCGACCTCGACCGGTCGGCGCCACGCGCGGAAAGTGAACTGGCCGAGAATCGTTCGCGCTTGCGCCTCGTGGCGGCCCGCGCTGCCGGCAAAATACCGCTGCATCGGCGCGGTCAACGGCGGGAGGGGCGCCGGCCCGGTGGGAAGCGCCCGATCGAGAATTTTATCCGCGGCGGCGAAATATTTCTCCATGAGCATCGGCGGGAGTGAGAGCACGTCGCCGATGTTGTCGAAGCCGTAGCCGGAATCGTCCGGCGGGAAATCATCCGCGGGCCGGAGATCCACGCCGACGAGATCGCGGACGGTGTTGTTGTATTCGGCGCGATTGAGCCGCCGGATGGTGACGCGGCCCGGATCGGGATGATCGGGATCGAGCTTGAACAATTCGCGCTCAATCCAGTCCGTGATGCGGTCGCGCTCGGTTTGCGTTGGTTGCGGTTTGTTTTCCGGCGGCATGACGGACGTGCGAACGTTCTCGTGCAGATTTTCCCAGCGCTCGCGTTGCGCCTGCACGTCCGCGAGCGACTTGAAAGTGTCGAGCGCGAGGCCGCCCTTCTTCTTTCCGTTGCCGTGACAATCGTAACAATACTTTTGGAACAACGGCGTGAGCTCGCGCGTGAAAGCGCGGTCTGCCTTTTCCGTCGTGGACGGCGCTCCGCCCGCCGGGTGGCCCGTGAAACCCAGCACGACCAGCAACCGAATGATTTTGGCGGACGCGATCATGAAGCCGGAAGACAGATTACACGACGATGCTCAATTGCGTGGCACAAATCCAAGATCGCGCCGCCAGTCTTCAAGGCGCGACGGCCAGCCGGAGACGCGAGCGGCCGGTCAGTGGCGGAAAGCATGACCGGCGCGAGAACTGAGAACAGGAGCGGGATCGGTGATTTCATGATCATGGTTTCCTCGGCGGCTCTGGATTCGTCAGAAGAAAACCGCCCAGCTTGCAATCCTTCAAACTCTTGATGCCTTCGACGACGCGCTGCGCGTTCACGACCGCGCCGTCCCAGCCGGTGTGCCAGAGGAACAGCGCAAAGCGGAAATTTTATGCCAGTAGTTTTTGGACGACTTCTCCGTGGACGTCGGTCAGCCGGAAATCGCGGCCCTGGAAACGATACGTGAGTTTGGTGTGATCAAAACCCAGCAGGTGCATCATCGTCGCGTGCAAATCGTGAACGTGAACCTTGTCGGTCGTCGCGCGGAAACCAAACTCGTCCGATTCGCCGAGCGTGACGCCGGGCTTCACGCCGCCGCCAGCCAGCCACATCGAGAAACAATTCGGATGATGATCACGGCCGTCGTCGCCGCCTTGCACCATCGGCGTGCGGCCGAACTCGCCGCCCCAGACGACGAGCGTGTCGTCCAACATGCCGCGCTGTTTCAAATCTTTGATGAGCGCGGCGCTGGCTTTGTCCGTGTCGCGGCAATTCTTTTTCAGATCGGCGACGAGATTGCCGTGTTGATCCCACGCCTCGTGGAAAATTTCAATGAAGCGCACGCCCTTCTCCGCCATCCGGCGCGCAAGCAGACAGGCGTTAGCGAAGGAACCCTTGCCTGGCTCCGCGCCGTACATCGCAAGCGTCGCCTTCGATTCCTTGTTCAAGTCCATCAACTCCGGCGCGGCGAGTTGCATCCGGTGCGCAAGTTCATACGAATTGATGCGCGTGGCGATCTCGGGGTCGCCGACCACGTCGAGATGTTTTTGATTGAGCCGCTTCACCGCGTCAATCGTGTCGCGCTGGATCTGTTCGTCCACGCCTTTCGGATTCGAGAGATACAACACCGGATCGCCGACGCTGCGGAACGTGACGCCTTGATGCACCGACGGCAGGAATCCCGCGCTCCAGTTGCCCGCGCCCGCGCTTGGGCCTTTCGCGCCGGTGCTGAACACGACGAACGCTGGCAGGTCCTGCGACTCGCTGCCGAGGCCGTAAGTCGTCCACGCGCCCATGCTCGGGCGGCCGAATTGTTGCGCGCCCGTGCTCATCAAAAGCTGGCCGGGCGCGTGGTTGAACGCATCCGTCCACATGGACTTCACGATGGCGATGTCGTCGGCGATGCCACCGATGTGCGGCAGCAACTCGGACAACTCCGCGCCGCTCTTTCCGTATCTGGTGAATTTGAATTTCGGTCCGAGCAACGTGGAATTCGGATTGATGAACGCGGCGCGATAATCTTTCAGCAGATCAGCGGGCGGCAACTTGCCATTCCACTTCGCCAGCTCCGGTTTGTAATCGAACAACTCGAGGTGACTCGGCGCCCCGGCCATGAAAAGAAAGATGACGCGTTTGGCCTTCGCCGGAAAATGCGGCTGCTTGGGCGCAAGCGGGTTATCGGGCGTGATCGCCGCGAGGCCGTTCTCGCGAAACAAAGTGCCCAGCGCCACGGCGCCGAGGCCGACGCCGCACTGTTGAAAGAACCACCGGCGGGTGACAAGTTTTCGATCCAACCCGTGATAGAGATGATCCTGGCAGTTCATGGCGGAGGGGAAATACCCAAGGACCCAAATACCCAAGCACCCAACCGGACTCCAGCCGTCGTGCGCTGCCGGCAATTTGGGTCTTTGGGTCCTTGGGTCTTTGCGGGTCTAGCCGTTTTCATCTCACTCCTCAAATTCCCGGTCGTAAGGAAATCTCTGCTCCGCTTTCACGCCGTGGCGCCGCGCCGTCTCGCGCATCCAATCAATGTAGCAATGCCGTTCTTCCTTCGTCAGATCGAGATTCACGCGCGCCAGTTCCTCGCCGAACGCGCGGACGTGGAAATCGCGTTCGATTTCGCGGAGGCGGGCGATTTTTTCTTTCGGCAAGGTTGTTCGCCGGTATGTCAACGGTGCGCGTTTCATGTTTCGAGCCACTTGAAGTATATCATCACATCCGGCAGCCAAGTCAACGCGCTCTCCGGCAGCACGCCGGTTTCGACCAGTCCGGCCTTCGCCTCGGCGACAATTTTCTCCAGGCCATAGTCGCGCAGCGGATTTTCCGGCAGGTGTTGGCCGGCACATTCGACGCGAACCGCGTGGTCCGCGAGGAGTGACAAGTCGCGACCCGCGCGCGCCCGGCGCACGGCGGAGACGTAGGGGCGGAGATGACGTTCCAGAATCTTGATTCGCAAGCGATCATGCTCCGCCCAAAGTTTTCGCTCTGCGTTCAGCGCACCCGCGGCGCGGGGATCGGTTTCCTGCACGAGCCGGATCGCCGGCCGCACGGCCACGATGTCCGGCGGGCAGTCGTGTTCCTTCAACAGTTCGGCCAAGGCGTTCGCGTCAAAGACGTGCAGCCAGCCCCGCTCGTCGTCGGCTTCAACCATGCGCGTGCCGAGCGCGGTGATGAACGGCCAATCCTTGTCCCGGTTGGTGCGCTTCATTTGCGCCACTGTGTGCGGGCCGGCGTACAGCCCGAACACATCCCGCGGCCAAGGTGACGACTCGCGCAGGGCATGGCCGAACACGTCCAGCGTCAAAGCTCCTGTCGGCGCGACCCATTCGAAATGGCTGGTCCAACCGCCGCGATGCCAGCGCGCGTCCAGTGGCGGGCTGAGATTGCCACGGTAACCGCAGCGGTGGCCCGATATTTCCGTTTCGCCGAGCAGGTCCAGCAAAACGTTGAAAGAACCCGAATGGCAAAGCAGGTCACAATCCTTCGTGGTTTCCGCCACGCCGTAGTGGACGCAGGCCATGCCGCTCGTGATCGCGCAAACCACGCCGCGCTCGCGGAGCTTCATGACCAACCCTTCGTAAAATCTTTCCAGTTCAGCGTAAGAGATCATCGCACGTGGCGTTCTACTCCTTCGTGATGGTTTCGTCGAGATTCAGCAACACGCGCGACACGACGGTGAAGGCGGCGAGCTGTGTCGGCGTGGCGCCCGGCGGCAGGTTGCGCGGGATTTCGTTTTTGCTCGTCGCAAGTTCGTTGGGATTCACCCAGCCGTCGGCGAGGTGCTGCTTTTCTTTTTCCAACAACGCCAGCAATTCCTTTCGCTCGCCGTCCGTTGGCGCTCGCGAGACGGCACGGCGGAAGGCGAAATTGATTCGCTCCGAATCTGATTTGCCGCCCTCGGCAAGCGTCTTCCGCGCCAGCGCCTGCGCACATTCCATGAACGTGGTTTCATTCAACGAAACGAGCGCTTGCAGCGGATTGTTGGAGCGCTGACGGCGGACGCAGGAGAAATCTCCGTTCGGCGCGTCGAAGGTTTGCAACATCGGATTCGGGACGGAGCGCCAGCGGAAAACGTAGAGGCCGCGGCGATAGCGTTCCGCGCCGGTGTCCTCCTTCCACGTCTTCGGGCCGTAGCTGGCGGGCGGTAGGAAAAGAAATTCCGGCGTCGGGGGAAATATGCTGCGGCCGCCGACGGCGGGATTCAGCAACCCGCTCGCGGCGAGCGCGACATCGCGCACGACTTCGCCTTCCACCCGCAGGCGTGAGCCGCGCGCGAGGAGACGGTTGTAGGGATCGCGCGCGTAAAGTTCGGGCGTGAGGTGCGATGACTGGCGGTACGTGGCGCTGGTGACGATGAGTCGCTGGATTTTTTTGATGCTCCAATCGGAATCCATGAATTCGCACGCGAGCCAGTCGAGCAGTTCGGGGTGCGACGGCAATTCGCAGCGCGTGCCGAAATCTTCCGGCGATGTCACCAGCCCGGTGCCGAAGTACGCCTGCCAGAGACGATTCACAAACGCGCGCGCGGTTGTCGGAGATTTTTTGTCCACGAGCCATTTCGCCAGCGTGAGGCGCGAACCGTCGGCGTTAGCCGGCAGCGCGTGGAGAAATCCCGGTGCACCGGGCGTAACGGCTTTGTCCGGCTTGAGAAAGTCGCCGCGCTTGAGCATGTGGGTGGCGCGCGGTTCGGTGCGGGCGGCAAGCGTGAGCGAGGTCGTTCCCTCCGGCCATTGCCCCCAAAGCTTCTCAATGTTTTCGTTCGCTTCTTTGAATTCGGGAAGGGTTGTGCGCCCATAGCTGAACACGGCGGCGATCTGAGCGGGCGAACGTTTCTCGCGCGGCACGACGAAAATATCCCGCACGCGTTTCGGCACGGGATCGGCGACGACCGGCGTTTCGCTCGACGCGACGGAAATGCGGAAGCGGCCGAGGTTGTTGTTCATGTGCTCGTCGCTGTTCCAGCCGCCGTGACGTTGGATGACGTGGAGATGCCAGACAGTGCCGCCGGCAAAACCGACGTTCGTCGCGCATTGAAAAACCGCTTTGCGATCCTGATTGCGCCGGCCGGGGCCGGCGTCAATGCCCCACGCTGTGTCCTCGTTGTTGTCGTTCGCGAAGGCGACCGGGCCGACGACGCGTTTCTTGCCGGACTTGTCCTCGAAGCTCGGTTCGAGCGCGGCTTCGGATTGTTCGTAGTCGGCGGTGACCTTGGAAAACTTCACCGCGACTTTGTTCGAAGCGTTCGCCACGCTGACGGCTTCAACGGTGAACTCTGACAGCGCGCACGTGCCCCTGAAGGAGCGGCCAGGACCGTTCGCCGGAAGGTTCGCGTCGGTCAGCAGTTCGAGTTGAAAGGCGGAAACATTTTGCGAATCGTTCGTGGCCCAAAGATGAACGCCGTGTTTCGTCGGGGCGTAACCTTGCGCAAGCAACGAGCCGTCCGGTTGCAGCAAATATCTTTGGCCGCCGGTCGTGATGTCGTCGACGTAAGGTTTCAGCGCAGTCCACGAAGGCTGATTTTTTTTCACGTCTTCTTCCCACTTCGCGAGGCGCGTTTCCCAATCCGGCGTCGTGTGGCGCAGGCCGGCTTCGAGGTCTTTGATCTGCCGGGAGAGATTGGCCACGAGCATTTGTTCATCCGAGGTGTAAACGACGCGTTGCGGTTCGGCGTCGTTGTTTAGGAACGCGAAGAGCCGATAGTAATCCTCCTGCAAGATGGGATCGAACTTGTGGTTGTGACATTGCGCGCACTGGATCGTGAGGCCGAGCACGCTTTTGCCGATGCAATCCATGCGGTCGAACATCGCTTCCATGCGGAACTGCTCGGGATCAATACCGCCTTCCTCGTTCAACATCGAGTTGCGCAGAAAACCCGTGGCCACGATCTGATCCTGCGTCGCGTTCGGGAGTTGGTCGCCGGCGAGTTGCTCGATGACGAACTGGTCGTACGGCAGATCGCGATTGAAAGCGTTCACAACCCAGTCGCGATAGAACCAGACGTTGCGGGTCTTGTCCTTTTCGAAGCCGTCGGAGTCCGCGTAGCGCGCGCCATCGAGCCAATGCCGCGCCCAGCGTTCGCCGTAGTGCGGTGACGCGAGCAAACGCTCGACTTGTTTCCCGTAGGCGTCGGGAGATTTGTCGGCGAGAAACGCATCCACTTCCTGCGGCGACGGCGGCAAACCGATCAAGTCCAGCGAGAGGCGGCGAAGCAAAGTGATCTTGTCGGCCTCGGGCGCGGGCGGGAGTTTTTCCTTTTCAAGCCGCGCGAGAACGAACGAGTCAATCGCGTTTCGCGTCCAGCGTTTATTCTTTGCTTCCAGTGGCGCCGGGCGAACGGGGGCGTGGAAGGCCCAATGTTTCAGGCGCGGGTCGGCGGTCGGCGCGGCCTCCGGCCAATCCGCGCCCGCATCAACCCATTTTCGAAGCAGCGCGATTTGTTCGGACGAGAGCGGGTCCTTTTTCTTCGGCATCCGCGCGATGTCGGCGTGCGTGCCTTCGACCACTTGGATCAACAAACTCTTCGCGCTGTTGCCCGCGACGAGCAGCGGGCCGGTGTCGCCACCTTTGAGCGCGTCGGCTTTCAGGTCGAGGCGCAGGCCGGACTTCGCCTTCTCCGGGCCGTGACATTCAAAACAATTTTTTGCCAGGACCGGCTGGATGTCTTTCGCAAAGTCAACTTTGCCAACGGACGGCGATTCCCCGGCGCGCAATGTCCCGAGGGAAACTGCGCTCACCAACGCCGCGTTCAAGATGAAGCCGAACGATTGCATGAATCAATGGTTACGACGCCATCCTGCCACAACCAGCGCCCGTGACCAAGTGTTTCCGCGCGCGGTCGCATCGAAATATTGACAAATCCCATGAGAAATCTTCCGGGCTTGGATTCGGCGACGCCGCCGATAAACTGCGGTCGCCATGTCAAAACCAGATTCGCTCTTCGCGCACGCGAAACCCGTCATCGCCATGATCCACGTCGGCGCGTTGCCGGGCACGCCGGCGGACGGTTTGGAACTGAGCGCGATCGAGAAACACGCGGTCCGCGAGGCGAAGATTTTTCGCGACGCGGGCGTTCACGGCTTGATGTTGGAGAACATGCACGACACGCCGTACCTGCGCGGCGGCGTCGGACCGGAAATCGTGGCGGCGATGGCGATCATCGCGCGGGCGGTGAAGGACGCGAGCAAGCTGCCGTGTGGCGTTCAAATCCTCGCCGGCGCGAATCGTGAGGCGATGGCGGTGGCGCACGCGGCGGGACTGGATTTCATCCGCGCCGAAGGGTTCGCCTTCGCGCACGTGGCGGATGAGGGAATCATCGAATCGTCCGCGGCGGAATTGTTGCGCTTCCGGCGCGCGATCAGTGCGGAGCGGGTGCAGGTTTGGGCCGACGTGAAGAAGAAGCACAGTTCGCACGCGATCACGGCGGACGTGGACATTGGCGAAACGGCGCACGCGGTCGAGTTCATGCGCGGCGACGCGGTGATTGTCACCGGCGCGGTCACGGGCGATGCGCCGCAACGTGGCGATGTATTGGCTGTGAAAAGGAAGACGCGACTGCCGGTCTATCTCGGCTCGGGCGTGACGGCGAAGAATCTGAAAACTTTTTTTAACGCGGCGGATGGATTCATCGTCGGCTCGGAGTTCAAGCAGGACGGGCATTGGTCGCGGGCGGTGGACGCGAAGCGCGTGGAGTTGTTCATGGCGGCGCACGCGCGGCTTACGTAATCGCAGCCGACGCCCCGTGAACGCGCAAGCGTCATCGAGTGCGGTGGGTGGCGGGGAAAGGGGCTGACACCGCTTTCGCCATTCGATGTTGGATGTTGAATGTTGGATGTTGAATGTTGGGTGTTCGATGTTTCCATTCCAAAAGCGGTGTGTGCCCTCGCCCCTCACCCACCGCACTCCACGACGCTTCGCGCCCACCACCGTCGCTATTGAAAACCAGTGAAGCCCTGGCCGGCGGATAACGGATGGCCCGCGAGAAATTCACCGGCGTTCATTCGCCGGCCGGCTTCGCGTTGGAGAATTAGAATTCTCAGCGCGCCTGCGCCACAGGCGACGAGAATTCCCGATTTGTCCGCTGAGAGAATTCTTCCCGGTTCGCCGGTCGCAGCGGTCACTTGAGCTTCCCAGATTTTCAGAAGCTGCGGGCGCGTCGCGTTTGGAGTTCCGCCTTCCGGCGGCACGACGACGGAACCGCCTGAAGGCGGCACTCCCAACAGGAACGTGAACGCGCCCGGCCACGGCGTGAAGGCGCGCAGGCGATTCCAAATCGTCGTGGCCGGCAGCCGCCAGTCAATCTGCCCGTCGGTCTTTTTGATTTTGGCGGCGTGGGTCGCGAGCGCGGCGTCTTGTTTTCGCGGCGGGATTTTGCCGGCGACGTAATCGGGAATCGTTTGCACGAGCAATTCCGAGCCGATCTGCGCGAGGCGGTCGTGAACCGTCTGGCCGTTGTCCGCCGCGCTGATGGGTGTGGTGCGTTGCGTGAGGATGTCGCCGGTGTCCATGCCGACGTCCATTTTCATGATGGTGACGCCGGTTTCGGCGTCGCCGTTGGCGATGGCCCATTGGATCGGGGCGGCGCCGCGATATTTCGGGAGCAGCGAGGTGTGAACATTCAAGCAGCCGTGCGGCGGCAAATCCAAAATGCTTTTCGGCAAAATCTGTCCGAACGCGGCGACGGCGATGAGGTCCGGCTGAAAAGTTTTGAGTTCGGCGACGAACGTTTCCTCCCGCGCTTTTTGAGGTTGCAAGACCGGCAGGCCGGCGCGCAAAGCGATTTCCTTCACGGGCGAGGGCGTGAGTTTCAGGTCGCGACCTTTCGGGCGATCCGGTTGCGTGACGACGGCGACGACCTGGAACTTGGTTTCGCGCAGCAGTGCCGTGAGGCTCACCGCCGCGAGGTCGGGCGTGCCCATGAAGATGATTCGCAACGGCGTCACACGGTCAGGCAAATCGAAATCGCGGCGCGGCGAAAGCAAAAACTCCCGCGGAGTGGAACGGCTTTACTTGCAGGCCTTGCTGACGTGAGTGAGCAAATCCCGGAGCACCACTACGGGCGTCTGGGTGGAATCAATCCGGCGGACGAGTTTCCGGCCGTAATAGTTCAACAACGGCTTGGTCTCCTTGTCGTAAACTTTCAGCCGGTCGCGGATGACTTCGAGGTTGGCGTCGTCGAGGCGGTTTTCCTTGAGGGCGCGGCGCTGGAGGCGTTCGACCATGCCGTCGAACTGCGTGCAATGGAGATAAAAAATGGCGCGCACGTCGAGCGTGCCCTTGAGCATTTCGGCCTGATGGACGTTGCGCGGAATGCCATCAAGCACCAGCGTGTCGGTCTCCGGGTGAAAGCGGCCGCTCGATTCGCAACTCTCGATGAACTGCTGCCACAACTCGATGGTCGGCTCGTCGGGCACAAGCTGGCCGCGGCTGGAGTATTCGATGAAGACGCGACCCAGCGGATTGGCGGCCGAGAGCGAGCGGAAGACGTCGCCGCAGGCGCAGTGGAAGAAGTTGGGAATGGTGCCGAGGATTTTTCCCTGCGTGCCCTTGCCCGCGCCCGGCGCGCCGAAGAGAAGGATGGTGCGGTATTTCATGGGTTGGCGTGTGCTGCGGTGGTTTGATCCTCCCGGTGCGGGTCAGGCGTCCTTGTGTTTCAACCGGATTTCCTGGATTTCGCCGAAGGGGATGGAAACCTCGGAGGTGGCCGGCCCTTTTTTTACTTCCGCGTGCAGGTCGTTGGCGGAAATGCGGCTGATGCGGTGGACGTTGAATTCGCCGCGCGGAGTTTTGACGAGCAACACGAGGTCCTTTTCGGCATCCCGCCGGACCACGGTGAAGAAATGCGAGAACTTGGTTTCGATGAACCGGCGGTTGAAGGTGAACTGCCCGCGCTGGAACACTTGGGTTGGCGGCAGGGCGGCGGCGGCGGCGTGGGATTGATCGGCGAAATGCAACGAACTCGGGTGTTCCGCGGCTTGCGTATCGCCGGCGAACGAACTGGTGACGGGTTCTTCCTCCGCTGGCGGCGGTGGCGGAGGGGCCGAAGCTTCGGTGGCGGCGCCCATGTGCGTGGGCAGGCAAAGGAAAATAATCGGGCCGATAACGGGTGCGACGGCGGAAATGCCGCAGGTCAGCGCGGGCGAATACGCGCGCACGACCCCGACTTCGTAGCCGGCGTAAAGATTCGCCGCGTAAATCAGGAACAGGCAGAACAGCCCGACCGACGAGCCGAACAACGCGCCGAGGAGCGAGCCTTTGGCGGGGAGCGTCAGCCGCGGCGGTTGAGTGATGGGCACCGCGGTTTTTTTGACCCGGTCGGCCTGCGGGATCTCGATGAACGGCTCGGCGTGCGGCAGGAACTTCGGGTTTTGCGCGAGTTGTTTCAGCGTCGCCTGCGAAAGATCGGACCAGGAGATTTTTTTGTATTCGCCCTCGCCGATCTTGACCTGGATTTCGGCATCGTTCGGGTTGCCGATGATTTCGCCGGTGATCGTGTCGCTGTTGTTCAACTGGAACGTCTCGGCGCGCAGCGAAAGCGCGAACAGGGCGGCGAGCCAGAGGCCCAGCGTGATGGATTTGAGACTGCGCACAGAGTTTTTCCTAACAGATGGCCCGGAGCAAAGGAAGGAAAAGTTTGGCAATGTACGTTTTCGGCGGTTGTAGGCGACGAGGTAACGAGTCGTTCCGGTGTGGCACTCCTCACGTCGTGCCCTACAGCCAAAACGGGCCGCTACCAAAAGTTTGCTCACGGTCGCGCGCTGCCGAGTTCGGCGGCGAGGTCTTCGATGATCCAATGGCCGCGGCGCGACTGCAACGCATCGGCGGCGGCGCCGTGTTGCCAGACGGCGTAGCGCAACGTCGCCGCCACGTCTGCCTGCAACGCCGGTTGTGCCAACAGTCCGGCGATGAACCCCGCGAGCAGATCGCCGCTGCCGCCTTGGGCGAGGTGCGGGTTGCCGGTCGGGTTCACGAAAATCTCGCCGCTGCTCCGGCCGATCAGCGTGTGATAGCCTTTGAGAACGACCCAGGAGTTGCCGAAACTTTTTGAGATCTCGCGCAACGCGTGCGTGCGATTGACCTGGACGTGTTGCGCGGTGGACTTGAGCAGGCGCGCGGCCTCGCCGGGATGCGGCGTGAGGACGCGGATCGCGCCTCTGGGCACCGGATCGAGCGGCAACCAGTCCAGCGCGCTGGCGTCCACGATCACGGGCAAGAGCGAATCGCGCCAGAGTTTGCGCGTGACCAGTTTCATGTCGGCGGGCAGATCGTTGGCGGCCAGGCCCGGGCCGATGAGCGTCGCCGTGAATTCGGTGGCGAACTTCACGCCTGCGTCCCACAACTTCACCATCGCCGCCTGCAACTGCGGCGCGATGGCGTGATAGACCGGCTCGTGGACGAAGAGCGTAACGAGTCCCGGCTGGGCGCGCTGGGCGCCGCGCGTGGCGAGGACCGCGGCGCCGTGAAAGCCCACGCTCCCGGCGATGATCCCGAGATGACCGAACGCGCCTTTGTGTCCGGCGGCAGGGCGGCGCGGCGGGAACGCGGCGAAATCCTGCGGCAGCATCCAGTTCAATTCCGACGTTTCCGCGCACGGCGACAGTCCGACTTCGTCGGCGACTTCGAGCCGCCCGACGAATTGCTCCGCGCCCGGCGCGAGCAGCCCGCGCTTCGGCGCGCCGACGGTCAACGTGACCGCCGCCTCGACCGCGGCGCCAAAAGTCTGGCCCGTGTCCGCGTTCAAGCCGGACGGCACATCCACCGCCAGCACGGGGACG
Organism: Pedosphaera sp.; assembly: GCA_009695195.1. Lineage (GTDB taxonomy): Bacteria > Verrucomicrobiota > Verrucomicrobiia > Limisphaerales > JADLHS01 > CAIKLQ01. The sequence continues at coordinate 2,309 of SIBJ01000067.1, read as the reverse complement.
CGCGCCGCGTTGAGGCGGGAAATGAATTTTTTCCATTCGTCATCCAGCGGGCGGTCGAGGCCGATGCCGAACAACCCGTCCACGATGAGCGCCGGTTTTTGTTTCAGCGCCGCTTCCAAATCCACGAGGTCATCGGCGGGCGAATCCACTTCGAGCAAGTCCACGCGCCGGTCGAGGATGTGTTCGCACGCGGCGCGGACGTCGTCGCCGTTGTGACCTTTGCCGGCGAGCAACACGATGCCCTCGCCGGGCCGGGTGAGTTTGAGCACGCGTTGGGCGACGGCCACGCCGACGAGATGGATGACCTTGGCTTCGGTCTGGCCGGTCTGCCAGGTGGCGGTTTCCCACGCCCGCATTTGCGCGACGGTGATGATCGGAACTGACATGGGCAAAAGGCTAACAAGTCCCGCGCGGATTTGAAGCGTTTTGCGCGGGAAAACGGAGCGCGGGCGGCCCGCCCGCAGCGTGTCCGGTTGGTGAAAAACCGTACAGAAGTCCGGAGGTTGTCAGCCGTCCAGCCCGCTGCGACCGGGACGGTCGCGCGCCGGGAAAAAAAAGTGCGGGCGCGTCACGACTTACGTCGGCGCGCCCGCTGGCAGGGTTGTGCTGCTTTAAGGTGTTGCGCCGATGGCGGCATTGACCCGGATCATGCCGGAGCCGGTCGCGTCCGCGCCCCAACTGATCGGCGTGAAGCCGGTGTTCGGATCGTAAACGATGGTGGCGCCCGGAGCGATGGGCAGGGTGGTGGATTTGAGAATGGCTTCCACCTGGCCCGCGTTCAGGTTGTGATTCTTTTCGAGGATCAACGCCGCCGCCGAGGCGACGTGTGGCGTGGCCATCGAGGTGCCGCCGAGGAAGAAGAAGTTGCCGGGATTGTGGCCATGGAAAGCACCCTGGCCGTTGGACCACCACGGCAGATGCGAGAAGCCGGGGTCGCCGGGGAACGGGCCGCGCACCCACGAGCCGGGCGCGAGCACGTCGAGTTGCTGGCCGGCGAGTTGACGGCTGCTGAAGTCGCTCACATAGACATCGCTCGCCGGGGTCGGCTCGGGGATGTCGCCGTAGGGATAGAACGGCGATTGCAACCACCAGAGGCGATAGCGCGGCGGCGGCAACGAGCCGTTGGGATTCAACCACTCGTCCACCCAACCGCAACTGCCCGCCGAAATCACCGGCGCATACGCGCCCGGATAATGCATGCCCGCCGTCCCGGAATTCCCCGCCGCGGCCACGATGACCACACCGTTGGCGATGGCGCGATCAATCGCCGACTTCTCCACCGCTTCGAGCGCGTCGCCGCCAAGGCTCATGTTGATGACCATCGGACGATAACCTTGGAGCGCGAGGTCGGTGACGTAATTGATCCCCGCAGCGATCATCTCATCCGTGCCGAAGACGACCGTCTGCGAGGGCGAGGGTGACGAGCACTGCGGCAGCGCGGGCACTTGATAATCGGCGAGCACCTTCACCGGAATGATCGTCACGTTGGGCGCGATGCCGCGAATGATGATCGGCGGCAGCGGCACGCCCGCGAGCGCGTCGAAGGGACTTTCGTAAAAATAACCGATGATCGTGCTGGCGACGTGCGTGCCGTGCGTCGAAGCCGTCGAGCCGACCCACGAACACTCGCGCAACTGGCCCACTTCGCTGTCCACTCCGCACGGGTCGAGATTCTTCGCCTTGAAGTTGACGTTTTGAATGAAGCCCTTGCCGAGTTTGGTCGCGACGCGCGCCTCCGGGAAGTAATCCTTCCAGTTCGGAACCAGGCCGGTGTCGAGCACGGCCACATAAACCCCGGCCCCGGTTTGCGACACGGCGTCGGAATTCACGAGGTCGGCGTCCCAGGTCGAGTAGCCGTCGGCGGTGGTGTCAACTTTGCTGAAGGGATTCCCGGCCAGCGCCGAGACGGCGACGAGACTGGCGAGGGTGACGATGAGGAAACGGTTTTTAGTCATGATGCCTCCAACGATTTTGTTAGACGAGTTTTGGTGCGGCTTGAGCACATCCACGGTTTGCTTGTTTACGGGGGCAAATTTGTAACCCCGTCCCGCCGCGAGTCAACAGCGGACACACCCGACAAATGGGGTGCGATTAAAGGCGGGTGCGGGTGAGCGGGTGCTGGCGGTATTTTTGGACTGCGGTGGCAAGTCGGACGCGACCCCGCTTTCGAGCGCACGGGGCGGGTTGCTCATTGCCCTCGCCGTCGTCGGTGCCAAAGCGGTGTCGCGTCCGACTTGCCACCGCAGTCCATAATGCCCTCACCCGTGAATGGCGCTTAGATAAGGAAAAACGCGTCAGCAATTGTACGC
>SIBJ01000066.1 GCA_009695195.1 Pedosphaera sp. | reverse complement strand
CTCGCTCCAAGGATCCAGTTATATTCGCGTACAATTGCTGACGCGTTTTTCCTTATCTAAGCGCCATTCACGGGTGAGGGCATTATGGACTGCGGTGGCAAGTCGGACGCGACACCGCTTTGGCACCGACGACGGCGAGGGCAATGAGCTACCCGCCCCGTGCGCTCGAAAGCGGTGTCGCGTCCGACTTGCCACCGCAGTCCAAAAATACCGCCAGCACCCGCTCACCCTCACCCGCCATTAATCGCACCCTCGCCGGCGTCCTGTCCGCCGTTCAACCGCAAAGTGCGCACCCTGGGAGAATTGACAGGAAGATGGATGACAGGAAAATGGAAACGCCCACCGTCATGTTCCTGTCATCCATTTTCCTGTCCTGACTTTCCCATGAAACCCCTCCAAGCAATCGCGTTCTTGCATTCACAGAACTGGCTTATCTGCTGGGTCCTGATTTTTCATTTCGCGGGTCCGCTTTTCGTTTATACTTTTCCGGTCATGCTTTTGGAATTCACAAAAATGAACGGCGCGGGAAACGACTTCGTGCTGGTGGACAACCGCGCGGGGAAGATTCAGCTCTCGCGCGAGCAGATTGTGGGGTTGTGCGACCGGCATCGCGGCGTGGGCGCGGATGGCGTGATGTTGCTCGTGCCGGCGCGCACGGGGAAGGCGGATTGGGCGTGGGATTTTTACAACAGCGACGGCAGCACGGGCGAGATGTGCGGCAATGGCGCGCGTTGCTTCGGGCGCTTCGTTCAAAAGCAAACCGGCGCGAACAACTCGTTCACGTTCGAGACCGGCGCGGGCATCATCACGGCGGCGTTGAACGGCGATCGCGTGACAGTGAACCTCACCAAGCCACGCGAGTTGCGGCTGAACGAATCGGTCGCGCTCTCGACCGGCGCGCAAACGATTCACTCGCTCAACACCGGTGTGCCGCACGCGGTGCTTTATGTGCCGGACGCGGACAAGGCGATGGTGATGTCGCTCGGGCCGGAGATCCGGCGGCACGCGCATTTTGGTCCGCGCGGGACGAACGTGAATTTTGTCCAGGTGCTCGGGCCGAATCACATTCGAGTGCGCACGTTCGAGCGCGGCGTGGAGGGCGAGACGCTCGCGTGCGGCACGGGCGTCAGCGCGTGTGCGATGGTGTCGGCGCGCGTCCACCAATTCACGTCACCGGTCAAAGTCCAGGTTCAGGGCGGCGACCAGTTGGAAGTGAGCTTCAAGGACGGCGGCGCGGACTTCGATGACGTGCGGCTGACCGGCCCGGCGGATTTTGTGTTCGAGGGACGGATCGAGATTTGAAGATTCTCCCGCTTGACACGTTTGCGCGCGTGCTCCAAGCTGTCCGCGTTGTGACCGCGAGATTTCCCTTTCAGGACTGAGAGCCAGGCGCTTTCAGCGCGCGGGTCGGTGAGTACACTCCAATTTGAACTTTTCAAGTCGTTGAGCGTCCAAGTTCGGTGATTCACCGCCGCCGGCCACGGGCGATCCCGTTTGACGACGCGAAAATAATTTTTATGGCAAAACCAATTACCAAACGCGCCAAGACCAAGGCGCCAATAAACCAATCGCCCGACGAGCAAGGCTTCGAGCTGGAGGACGCGCCACCGCCGTCCGCCACGGCGGTGGCCGAAGCGCCACGCGTGGAATCGCCGCGCGCGGAGTCGTCCACGGGATTGCAGCCGCCCTCGACGCCCGTCGAACTGGCGGAGGAAACCACCAAGATGATCCGCGCCCCGTTGCAGAAGGACCAGATCGCGTCCTCGATCAACATCGCGAAGCTGCAGGCGATGTCCATGACGGCGCTGAACACGATGGCCAAGGACCTGGGCGTGGAAAACTTCGGCACGATGCGGAAGCACGAAGTCATCTTCTACATCCTCCAGAAAAACGCGGAGCGCGCGGGCGTGATGTTTTCCGAGGGCGTGCTGGAAGTGCTGCCGGAAGGCTTTGGCTTTCTGCGTTCGCAGAGCTTCAACTATCTGCCCTGCGCGGAGGACATTTACGTTTCGCCGTCGCAAATCCGCCGGTTCGATTTGCAGACGGGCAATCTCATCGCGGGCCAGATTCGTCCGCCGAAGGAGAAGGAAAAGTTTTTCGCGTTGCTGAAGGTCGAGGGCGTGGACGGCGAGGATCCGGACAAGGCGAAGGAAAAAACCCACTTCGACAATCTCACGCCGCTGTTCCCGAACAAGCGGTTCATCCTCGAGACCACGCAGGAGGAAGTGAACACGCGCGTGCTCGACCTGGTCTGCCCGATCGGCAAAGGCACGCGCGGCCTCATCGTCGCGCCGCCGCGCACGGGCAAGACGGTGTTGATGCAGAAAATCGCCAACGCGATCCTAAAAAACAATCCCGAGTCGTATGTCTTCATCCTGTTGATTGACGAACGGCCCGAGGAAGTGACGGACATGGAGCGCTCGTGCGTCGGCGCGGAAGTCATCAGTTCGACCTTCGACGAACCGCCGGAGCGGCACGTGCAGGTGGCCGAGATGGTCATCGAGAAGGCGCGCCGCATGATCGAGCACAAGCGCGACGTGGTGATCCTGCTCGATTCCATCACGCGCCTCGCGCGCGCCTACAACACCATCCAGCCGCACTCGGGAAAAATTCTCTCCGGCGGTGTGGATGCGAGCGCGTTGCACAAGCCGAAGCGGTTTTTCGGCGCGGCGCGCAACATCGAGGAGGGTGGCTCGCTCACGATCATGGCCACGGCGCTGGTGGACACGGGTTCGCGCATGGACGAAGTCATCTTTGAAGAGTTCAAGGGCACCGGCAACATGGAGGTGCATCTGGACCGCGCGCTGGTGGACCGGCGCATTTTCCCCTCGATCAACATCGAGCGCTCCGGCACGCGCAAAGAGGAATTGCTTTACCATCCCGACGAATGCAGCCGCGTCGTGATGTTGCGCCGCGCGCTGACGGGCGTGCCGCCGGTCGAGGCGATGGATTTGCTTTTGGGGAAACTGAGAAAGACCAAGAGCAACATCGAATTCCTCCTCGGCATGGCCGTGCCGTAAGCGTGGGCGGGAACACCCGACCCGCAACCGGCATTGCTTGCGCGGGAAAAGTGGTGCATCCTTCGCGATGCTTTCTTCACAGTCGGATCATATCCCGGCGGAAGAGTGTCGCTGAGTTTCATCATGACGCCAAGAACCCGTCGCGGAAGAATTGCCTGGGGCGTGGCATTGGGGGTGTGGTCGCTCTCGCGGCCGCCCGCCATGGCGCTGGAGACGACCGCCTACGTCGCGCCGCTCAACGTGCAGGTGCAAACCTCCCCGCCGCAGATCACGCTTTCCTGGTCAACCATCTCGGCCGTGAATTACCGGCTTTTCCGCAAACTGGCCACCGACACAGCCTGGGGAGCCCCAATCGTTTTGACAAACACGGCCACGACTTTCACGGACACGAACGTCGCGCCTGGCGTCAGTTACGAATACCAGATGGCAGCGCTCACGACGACCTACCCGTATCCGAATGGCGATCCCTCGCAGTGGCTGACCGCATACGGCTATTGCAGCGCCGGGATCGAAGCGCCGCTCATCGAGAACCGCGGAAAAATCATCCTCATCGTGGACGACCGGTTCAGCGCGCCGTTGGCCAACGAACTCGCGCGCTTGCAAGCGGACCTCGTCGGCGATGGCTGGACGGTCTTGCGCCACGAGGTCAACGTGTCGAACAGCGTTACGAGCGTGAAGGCGCTGATCCAATCGGACTACAACGCCGATCCCGCTCACGTTCGCAGCGTGTTCCTGTTCGGCCATGTGCCGGTGCCGTATTCGGGCGAGTTGAATCCCGACGGGCACGCGGATCACCTGGGCGCGTGGCCGGCGGATGTTTTTTACGCGGACATGAACGGCGCGTGGCCGGACTCCACGGTGAGCAACACGACGGCCGAGTTCGATCGCAACTTCAACGTGCCGGGCGACGGGAAATTCGATCCGTCCGAACTTCCAACGGATACCGAACTGGAGATCGGTCGCGTGGACCTCTGCAATCTGCCCGCGTTCACGCCGCTGACCGAACTCGATTTGTTGCGCCAGTATCTCGACAAGGACCACAACTTCCGGTTCGGCAATCTTTCCGTGCAACGCCGCGGGCTGGTGCTCGATCACTTCGGGGCGCTGGACGGCGAAGCGCCGGCCGCGAGCGCGTGGCGGAATTATTCCGCGCTCTTCGGCTCCAACACCACCGTGGCCGTCGGTGACGGCGAATTTTTCACCACCTTGAGCTCGCAAAGTTTTCTCTTCGCCTACGGCTGCGGTGGTGGCGGCTACACCAAGGCGGACGGCGTCGGTTTCACCAGCGACTTCGCCACGACGGACCCGCGCGCGGTGTTCACGATGCTGCTCGGAAGTTATTTCGGCGATTGGGACACGCAGGATAATTTCTTGCGCGCGCCGCTGGCGACCGCGAGCTACGGCCTCGCGTCCGCCTGGGCGGGCTTGCCGCATTGGTACTGGCATCACCTCGCGCTCGGCGAAACCCTCGGCTTCAGCGCGCGGCTCACGCAGAACAACGCCACCAACGGCCTCTATCGCCACCAGGTCAACGCCAGCGCGCGCGGCGTTCACCTCGCGCTGATGGGCGATCACACCTTGCGTCTGCATCCGGTCCGGCCCGCGTCGGGCCTGACGAATATTTTTCCCGGCGCGCCCGTCCTGAGCTGGAATCCTTCGCCCGACGCCGTGCTCGGCTATCACGTTTATCGCGCGGCGAATGCGGCGGGGCCGTTCACCCGCCTGACGACCGGGTTGCTCACCGCGACCAACTTCACCGACACCAACGCGCCCGCCGGCGCGAACACATACCTGGTTCGCGCCGTGAAATTGGAAACCTCCGGCGGCGGGACGTACTTCAATCCAAGCCAGGGAATATTTCACACGCTAAATGTGATCCCCGGCGTCAACCCGTGTTCGCCCGGGCCGCTTGGGCTGTCAGGTTGGTGGCCGGGCGATGGCAACGCGCTGGACATTCAAGGCACAAATCACGGCGCTCCGATGAACGGCGTTGCCTTTACCGCCGGCAACGTCGGTCAAGCGTTCAGCTTCGACGGCGTGAATGATTTCGTTTCCATCGGCGCGCAGTTCGCCGCGCTGTCGAACAACTTCACGCTGATGTTTTGGGCGTGGCCGCAAGACCAGCGCACGACGACGGCGGAGGACGTGACCAGTACTTCCGGCAGCGTCGGTCAGCGTTACGCCATCCGGCCGGCCTATCTTCAAACGGCGTACGGTGCGAACGGCGCGGGGTGGGGCGTTTCCCTGGGCACCAACGGCATCAGCGTTTTCGAGGAGGCCATCAGCCACTTCTCCGCGGTGCTGGTCCATGACACGCCGTTTTCCAACTGGACGCATATCGCGGTCGTGTGCTCGAACCGGCTGCCGCGCCTTTACCTCAACGGCGTGCTCAAACGCACCGGGATCACCAGCGGTTCGGTTTGTCATCCCAGCGCCGACTTGGGCGGCCCGACGGGAAACTATCACGGCCTGTTGGACGAGGTCACGCTTCACAACCGCGTGCTCACCGGGGCCGAAATCCTGACCGTGGCGAATGCCGGCACCGCCGGACTGTGCAAACAAATTTTCTTCGCCGGCATCTCCCACCCGACCGCCACGCAAACCTTGCTCACGCTCGAAGGCCGGACGGGAGCGTTGGAGATTCAATCCTCTTCAAATCTCCTGGGTTGGACGCAAATCGGCCTCGTGACGAACGCGACCGGGACGGTGAATTACCTGGATGGGAACGGTGGGGGGCAGGCGCGGCGCTTTTACCGCGCGGTGGTCCGGTGAGCGACCGGCTAAAGCCGCTGCGTCTTGTTCAGGACGTAGAGCGCCAGGCCGATGCAGGCGCACAGGATCAAGCCGAGCACGATCGCCAGATAAAAGGACCGCATCTCCGATTTCCGCCGGCTGGAGTCGGGGTGGTAAAAAAATAAACGGATGAACTGCTTCCGCCCGGACTTCGTCAACGCCATCCACGTCCCGCCCAACACCGCTACCAACGACGCCGGAATTAAAATCGTCGGCGAGAGCACCGTTGACCACAACGCGAAGCACGTGCCGCTCGTCGCGTCCAGCCAGCCGCCCGCCATTCCAATTGCATTTGCGAACATCATAAATTCTTCGGCTTAAATTCCTGCGAACAGTAGCCCGGTGACAGTCGGACGCAAGCCGGCATAACCGCTGCGCAGTCGGGTCTCACCGCAACCGCCGACATTCCAGACTTGCCTTGCGCACCGCAAATTCTGACGCTGCCACCCATCTGACATGGCCAAACGCGCTCTCATCACCGGTATCACGGGCCAGGACGGCTCCTATCTCGCGGAGTTTCTCCTCGGCAAAAACTACGAAGTCCACGGCATCATCCGCCGCGCCAGCACCTTTAACACCGGACGGCTCGATCCCATCTACGAAGACCCGCACGCCAGTCGCAAGCGGTTGTTCCTCCATTACGGCGACCTCTCCGACGCCAGCTCTCTCTCCCGCCTGATCGCCAAGATTCAGCCCGAGGAAGTTTACAACCTCGCCGCCCAAAGCCACGTCCGCGTCAGCTTCGACGCGCCGGAATACACCAGCGACATCACCGCCACCGGCTGCGTGCGCCTGCTCGAAGCCATCCGCGAGACCGGCATCAAACCGCGCTTCTATCAGGCCTCCTCCAGCGAAATGTTCGGCAAGGTGCAGGAAGTTCCCCAGCGCGAAACCACGTCGTTCTATCCGCGCAGCCCGTACGGTTGCGCGAAGGTTTTCGCGCACTGGATCACCGTCAACTACCGCGAATCCTACGGCCTCCACGCCAGCAACGGCATCCTCTTCAACCACGAATCCCCGCGCCGCGGCGAAACCTTTGTCACGCGCAAGATCACCCGCGCCCTCGCGCACATTCAGGCCGGGCTGCAAAAAAAACTTTACCTCGGCAATCTCGACGCCAAACGCGACTGGGGTTTCGCCAAGGAATACGTCGAAGCCATGTGGCTCATGGTGCAGCAACCCGAGCCGGACGACTACGTCATCGCCACCGGCGAGACCCATTCCGTGCGCGAATTTCTCGAAGTCGCCTTCGCCCACGTCCAGCTCGACTGGCAAAAATATGTGGAGATTGATCCGCGCTACTATCGCCCCGCCGAAGTGGACCTGCTCATCGGCGATTACGCGAAGGCAAAAGCGAAACTTGGCTGGGAACCCAAGACCAAATTCGTGGACCTCGCGAAACTGATGGTGGACGCCGACATCGAACTCCTCCGCAAACACCGCCACGGCGAAATCAAGATGGCGGGGTGAAGTTTCTCGCGGTGAAAGTGGCGGAAGTTTTACAACTTGGGAGACCAAACGTGCGTCCGTATGTCGCCTATCACGATATTAGGCGGCTGTCTCATAGAGTGACTCCATCAATACTCTGGACGTTGAATGCTCGCAAGTGTCCGAAATCATACCAAGCGCTCATCACGACACGAACCGTGTCGTTGGTGCGTCCTCGCAGCCGCGCAACCAACTCCGAAGACCCGGCTGACACGGTGTCTCCGTGGCTCGTAGTAACCTCGACTGTGCAATAGTCGCCAATCTCAACCAAACGATACCGCATCTGCTCATCGAAACGCCTCTCCACGTTGGTATTCATGGAGACGACGACCAAACTAGCTAGCGACAGCCCGACAAACGCACCGCCTGCCAACCGCCGCCACCGGAACAGAAAGTATGTAATCGCTCCCCAAACCAGAATCAGGGGAATCAGAATTGGAAGCGGGTTTACAGGCATGGGTGTCGAAGCGCCTAACATTTAATTTAGGTAGCCGACAATGTCTGTCGCCTATCTCGGTTCACGGCGGCACACTATTCCCGACGCAAATTTCTATCAAGCGTCCATTTCGTTCCGTTCTGAACCCTGAACCCGCGCGGGCAAAGGCGGCAAAACTTTCTGAGGCGGTGCGGAACGCGCGCCAGCGTCTTGGAGTGCGGTGGGTGAGGGGTGAGGGCACACACCGCTTTCGCCATCGTGTGCGCGTCCGTTGTTCTGTGCGCGCGAAAGAAAAGCGGTGTCAGCCCCATTCCCCGCCAGCCACCGCACTCCAAGACGCTGGCGCGGCCACGGCAGCCTCGTTCATTCCAAGGACAACAGGGTAAACGCAGAGACGCAGAGGGCGCAGAGAAACGCGGAGAAATGTTTGGGCGGGCGAAGTCATTGTTTGACCATGTTGGTCTATTTCACTCTGCGGTTCTCTGCGTTCTCCGCGTCTCTGCGTTCGTCCCATTCGTTCATCAAATATTCAGCGTGACTCGCGCGTGGTTTCCCCCAAACTTCCGCGCATTCGATGAAACGCCCGCTGGTGCCCGTGGCCCTGTGCTACGCCGTCGGACTTTTGCTGGCGGATTCACTTCAACCTCGGCTCGCAGTGCTGTTCGCGTGTTCATTTCTCCTGTTGCTTGTCGCGTTGGTTTCAACTTCACGCCGGGCATTTTTGCTTTGGCCGCTGCTCGTGTTCATCGGCTGGACCAATCTCGTTTCCCGCACGGCGGTGGTGTCGCCGGTGGATTTGCGCGTCGTGCTCGGCACGAACGCGGCGCTGGTCACCGTCCGCGGCACGCTCGCCGAAACGCCCAGCCAGCGCGTGTTCGAGCGCGACGAGGAGGAATCCTGGCGCTCGCTCGCGCAGGTGGACATCACCGCGCTGAAGCGTGGCCCGAACTGGGAGCCGGCATCCGGTCGCATCATGACGGGCACGCGCGGCCAGTTGCCCGGCGAATTCTTTTCCGGCCAGCCGGTGGAAATCATCGGCGTGCTGATGCCGCCACTCGTTCCGGTGGCTGACGGATTGTTCAACTACCGCACCTATCTCGCGCGTCAGGGAATTTATTTTCAACTCAAGGCCGACTCGACCAACGCGTGGCGCGTCGCATCGCCCGCGATTCAAACCCCGCCAATCGCGGATCGTTTTCTCGCGTGGGCGCAACGCACGCTCGCGCGCGGGCTGCCGGCGGAACACAAAGACCAGCCGTTGCGATTGCTCTGGGCGATGACGCTCGGCTGGCGGCCCGCGCTCACGAACGAAGTGAGCGAGCCTTTCATGCGTTCGGGTACGATGCACATCTTTGCCATCAGCGGACTGCACATCGCGCTCATCGCGGGAATTCTCGTGAGTCTGCTGCGGGTGATGCGCTTATCGCGCGCGTGGTGCGGGCTGGTGGTGATTCCGCTCATCTGGTTTTACACCGCGGCGACCGGCTGGCAATCCTCCGCCATCCGCTCGACCGTGATGATGACGATCATCATTGGCGGTTGGTCGTTGAGGCGGCCAACGGATTTGGTGAACTCGCTCGCGGCGGCGGCGTTCATCATCCTGCTGTGGGATCCGCAACAACTTTTTCAAGCGAGCTTCCAACTTTCCTTCTTTGTCGTGCTGAGCATCGCGTTGCTGTTGCCGCCGCTGGAAAAAATCCGCGATCACCTGCTGCAACATGATCCGCTGTTGCCGCCGTCACTGATTCCGCGCTGGAAACGGTGGCTCGGCACGCCGTTGCGCTGGTTGGCGACGGCGTTTGCGACTTCACTGGCGGCGTGGCTTGGGTCGCTGCCGCTCACGGCATATTATTTTCATCTGTTCAGCCCGGTGACGCTGCTCGCGAATCTTGTCGTCGTGCCGGTGAGCAGCGCGGCGCTGGCGTGCAATCTCGGCAGCCTGATCTGCGGCGATTGGTTTCCGTGGGCGACGGAATTGTTCAATCACAGCGGCTGGTTCTGGATGTTGCTGATGACGCGCGCAAGTACTTGGGCGACGGAAATCCCCGGCGCCTTCGTCTATGTGCCCGCGCCAGGGCGAGCGGAGTTCGTGATTTATTACGCGCTGCTGATCGGGACGTTGAGCGGTTGGCTGTTCGCGAAGGAACGACGTCGTTGGACACTTGCGGGAATCACTGTCCTCGCAGCGGTGTATCTCGTGCGCTGGCAACTCGCGCGAAATGAAACGCAAATCACCGTACTCCCGCTCAACGGCGGACACGGCGTATTCGTGGACAGCGCGGGCCGCGCGAACGACTGGCTGATTGATTGCGGCAACACCAACTCGGTCGAGTTCGTGACGAAGCCATTCCTGCGGGCGCAAGGCGTGAACCGTGTGCCGCGACTGCTGCTCACGCACGGCGACCTCCGCCATATCGGCGGCGTCGAGCCGATGGAGAAGCTGTTCGGCATCGGAGAAATTTACACGAGCACGGTGCGATTCCGCTCGCCGACTTACCGCCGGATTGCCGCCGACCTCGAACGTGAACCGCAGCGGCACAAGATCGTTGATGGTGGCGACCACGCGGGCGCATGGCGCGTGCTGCACCCGTTGCCGGAAGACAAATTTCCGCAAGCCGACGACAGCGCGATCGTTTTGTTCGGCGAGTTTCACGGGATGCGCGTGCTGCTGCTCTCTGATTTGGGCCGACCGGGACAGGAAGCGTTGATGAATCGCGAGAAGGATTTACGAGCTGACATCGTGGTCGCGGGCTTGCCGGAGCAAACCGAGCCAGTGTGCGACGCAATCCTCGATGCAATTCAGCCGCACGTCATCGTGATCGCGGATTCAGAATTCCCCGCGACGAAGCGTGCGAGTCCGCGACTGCGCGAGCGTCTGACGCGACGTGAGGCGGCGGTGATTTACACGCGCTTCAGCGGCGCGGTCACGGTGCGGATCGGCAAGGCGGGCTGGGAATTGAGCGCGATGGATGGGACGCGATTCTCGTCGGAGACGGTGAAGCTTGAGATTGCAAAGCCAAAACCTCAACCAAAGCCCGATCAAGAGTCTTCAGACGAGGAGCGCTGATGCGTTTGGTCACGGACAAATCACCACGCGCATGTCTTCGCCAAACTTTTCGAGTCGGTCGAGGGTTTCGTTGATCGCACCGGCGTCGAGCGGGACGGTGCGGGTCACGACGCTGGTGAGATTCAGTTTTCCGCCGCGCGCCATTTCGAGCAGGGGCGGGATTTCGTTCGCGAGGTGATCGGACACGCCGATGATCTCCGCTTCCCGATTGATGAGTTCGTGATACGGCGAGACGTCAAAAGATTTTTCCGTGATACCAGCGAGCGCGGCGCGGCCTTGGATGGCGAGCGAGCGGACGGCTTGCTGCATGGTGAGCGGCAGGCCAATGAGTTCGAGCGCCACGTCCACACCGCGACCGCGGGTCAGTTCGCGAATGGTTTCGACGGCGTCAGCGAGCGCGGCGTTGACGGGAACGGCGCCGAGTTGTTTTGCGAGTTCAAGTTTGTGCGGCTGGATGTCCACGGCAAAAACCTCGGGGGCGCCGAGCGCTTGCGCGAGTTGGATCGCGGAGATGCCCAAGCCGCCAACACCGAAGACGGCGACGGACTCGCCGGATTTGAGGCGCGCTTTGTTGAGCGCGTGAAGGGAGGTTGCCGAAGAGCACATCATGATCGCGCCGTGCTCGAACGGGATTTCTTCCGGCAATTTGAAAACGCTGCGCTCGGGAATGACGATGAACTCGGCGAAGCCGCCATCGCGGTATTTGCCGATCATCTGGCCAGCGGTGCAAAACTGTTCGTGCTCCCGCGCGCAATGTTCGCACGTGCCGCATGTCGCCAGGTAGTGCAGGCAAACGCGGTCGCCGGGGCGGAAGTTTCTCACCTCGCCGCCACATTGCTCGACCACGCCGGCGACTTCGTGGCCCAGCGTCAAGGGCAGGGGATGGACGCGGGATTTGCCGGCGCGATAGTGGGCGTCCGAGTGGCAGATGCCCGCGGCTTTTACGCGCACGAGCACATCATGCGAGCCGGGATGCGGCTGGGGAACGTCGTGAAGTTCCAGCGGGCGATTCGGGGCGACGAGACGGACGGCTTTCATTTCGCGGCGGGGAAGGTGAGCAGTTCGAGCGCGTTCAAGCCGTGACTGGTGAGTTCCCAGCGGCCGCTTTTCTGCGTGACGAGGCGACGGGCGGGATTTTTTTTCTGCTCGGCTTCGTTCACGGAGAGCAATTGAAATTTTGTTTTACCTTTCAGTTCGGAAGCGGCGCGCGGGATCAATTCGAAGGGCAGGGCGTTGAAGTTGAGCGCGACCTCGTAGCCGGCGATCCCGCCTTGCGGGACGGTATTGGTTTTCACCAGCGGCGCGTAACGTTTGAGCCAAGGAAAATTTGTCGCGCGCACGGTCACACGGCAAAGCTCGGTCTGGCTTTGGATATGATGCAACAGGCTGAACTTTGGGCCGCGCTTTTGTTGTTCGAGGAAAATAAGTCGCGGATCAAGCGCGACGAGATTTTGTCCGTTCCAGTCGCCGTGGTCGTTGCGCTGGTTGGGGGAATTCTTTTTGTAAAAACTTTTGAAAGCGTCGTTGTAAAACAGATTCAGCTCGAAGTGGACGTGAGCGCGGTCGCGCGAGATGCCTTCGCGCGTGTTCGAGGTGCGGCCCATCGTGGCGATGGTTTCGCCGGCTTTGACGGCTTGGCCGGCTTTCAAGTCGGTGCGGATTTCGCGGAGGTGAGCGTAGAGCGAGAAGATTTCCAGACCGTTAACCTGATGGCGGAGGATGAGATAGTTGCCGTAGTTGGAGAGCGAAGGTTTGTTGCTGCGATAAGCGACGGTGCCATCCGCGGTGGCGAGGACGGGGTCGGTCGGCTCGTTTTTTTTATCGCGTTGAAGGCAGCGGATATCGAGGCCTTCGTGAATCTGCCAGCCGTCGCTGCGAACGCAGCCGAACGTGCCACTCGTCCACGGTTTGCCGACGGTGCCGACAAAAAACTTTTCCTCACCGTCTTTTTCGAAGAGCGCGCGGTTGGCGGTGGGGAGGTTGAAAGATTGCGCGAGGGGCGAAGCGCCGTGCGCACCGATCCACCCGAGCAGAAAGGCCCAAGCCAAAACGAAGCGCGCCTTCATTCGTTCTTTTTCTTCTTCTCCTTCATCTCCTTCTGGTCCTTTTTCTCTTTCTTCGCCTTCTTCACCTCCGGGTGCGACTTGGCGTGATTGTTGAGGCCGAGGACGATTTCGTCCGCCTCCGCGCGCGTGGCGTCGGGCGTGAAGCCGAGCCGGCCTTCGCTAATGCGATGGTTGATGAGTGGCGCGGCGAGCCAGCGGGTCTCGGCGAGTTTTTCGCCGAACTGCGCGACGATGGCGAGGTGTTTTCCGGGATTCGCGGCTGAATATTGTTCGAGCAGCATCGTGCCGCGCCAGTCAAACGAGACGATGATGGCGAAACCGCCGACGGTGTCCGCAACCCTGGCTTCGATGATTTCGGACTCGTCGAGGATGGGCGCTCTATCCACGGTCAGTTCGATGGGATGGGAGCGGGAGATTTTCGCCGATTGAGTGCGGTCGGTGCCGGTGGCGTTGACTTCGAGAAAAACCCGGAGCGTAGCGACTTGTTTTTCGTGCTGCGAGCCGGCGCTCTGACAACCGGTCAGCAGCGCGAGACCGGCGGCGGCTAGCAAATAGGAGTTGAATTGCCACAAACGAATTACCATAGTGAACACACAGAATCGAAACACCGAATTGAAGTAAAGAACCGATATGGGCAGACAATACAACAAAGTAATCAAACGGAAACGACGGACCGCGTATTTGAAGCGGAAGAACCTGGCCGTGAAGGCCAAACGCCCCGCCAAACCGGCGGCTTGAAATCCGCGTCGCCACTCTGAAGCCGTCCGCTGGGGCGGCTTCTTTTTTGGCGGGGCGGTGAGCGCGTAATTTTTCCCACTGCGACCCGGAGATGTATCGCGACAAAAAAGTTGTGGTCGTCATGCCCGCGTACAACGCGGCGAAGACCGTGCGTCAAACGTATGACGAGGTGCGCGCGCAAGGCGTGGCGGACTTGATCATCCTCGTGGATGACCGGAGCCGCGACGACACGGTAGCGATCGCGAAGTCACTCGAGGGCGTGCTGGTCTACGTTCACGAGGAGAATCGCGGTTACGGTGGGAATCAAAAAACTTGTTACCGGCTGGCGCTGGAGGCGGGCGCGGACATCGTGGTGATGATCCACCCGGATTATCAGTACACGCCGCTGCTGCTGCCCGCGATGGTTTCGATGATCGGCAACGGGCTGCATCCGTGCGTGCTGGGCAGCCGGATTCTCGGCGGGTACGCGCTGCGCGGCGGAATGCCGCTGTGGAAATACATCGCGAACCGGTTTCTCACGCTGGCGGAAAATATTTTGCTCGGCGCCAAGCTCTCGGAATATCACACCGGCTTCCGGGCGTTCTCGCGGGAAATCCTGGTGGCGCTCGATCTCTCGAACAACTCCGACGATTTCGTCTTCGACAATCAGATGCTCGCGCAGATTTTCTGGCACGGCTTCACGATCGGCGAAGTGAGTTGTCCGACGAAATATTTTCCCGAGGCTTCCTCGATCAACCTGCGCCGCAGCATTAAGTACGGCTTCGGCTGTCTTGCCACCGGGATGAGCTTCCGCCTGGCGAAGTGGGGCATGGGCGGCGCGAAGCTCTTCGCTTCAAAACAAACGGCCCCGGTTGGGGGCCGTTGATTCCACTTCGGGAAACTCTCCGGCGGCGCGGTTACTTCGCGTTGTTCAACGCGAGCGCGAGGCGGCTTTTTTTGCGGTTGGCCGTGGCGCGCGGAACGACGCCGGATTTCACGGCTTTGTCGTACGCGGAGTTCACGTCGCTGAGCGACTTGGCGGCGTCGGACTTCTTGCCGTCGGTGAGCAACTGGCGGTAATTTTTTTCCACCCGGCGGAGGCTGGAGATGATGCTGCGATTGTGGAGGTGCTTGCGCTCACTGTTGCGCATGCGGCGTTCGGCGGACTTCGTATTCGGCATAAATCGGTTTAGTCAGTTCAATTCTTCAAATCAAGGGGCGGAACGGTAGCCAAATGCGCGTCAATGTCAACGGCAGGTTCGCGCGGGTGCAATTAAAGGCGGGTGAGGGTGAGAGGGTGCTGGCGGTATTTTTGGACTGCGGTGGCAAGTCGGACGCGACACCGCTTTCGAGCGCACGGGGCGGGTGGCTCATTTCCATCGCTGTCGCCGGTGCCAAAGCGGTGTCGCGTCCGACTTGCCACCGCAGTCCATAAGTGCCCTCACCCGTTTTTAATCACACCCGGTTCGCGCTCGACCCGGTTTCGGGCTAAACCGTTCAACGGGGCGGCAAAGGCGCTGATTTCCAGTGAAATGAGCGGGCTTCGCTGAGCTTGCTGGCATTGCGGCTGCTACTTTTTGGCTGGCGTTCCGACTTTTAAGTGCATGGCTGAAATCAAAACATGGCGAATCCTTCATCTGGAGGACGACGCGGATTATTGCGCGCTGGTGCGCGATCTTCTGGCGCAGGCGGGGTGTGCCGCCGACGTCGTGCATGTTTCCAAACGCGCCGAATACGAGGCGGCGATCGCGACTGGTGATTTTGATTTGATCCTCGGCGACTTCTCGCTGCCAGACTTCACCGGACTTCAGGCATTGGCGCTGGCCCGATCGCAAATCCCGCACACGCCATTTCTGCTCGTCTCCGGCACCATCGGCGAGGAGGCGGCCATCGAAAGCCTGCGTGCCGGCGCAACGGATTACGTGCTCAAGCATCGCTCGGAACGGCTGGTGCCCGCCGTGCGCCGCGTGATGGAGGAAGTTGCCGAACGAACAAAACGGCGCCAGGCGGAAACTGAATTGACCCGCCGCGAGAATTATTTTCGCGCGCTAACGGAACACGCGCTCGACGTGGTCAGCCTGCTCGATGAGCGCGGCGTGTTCCGTTACAACAGTCCTTCGGCGAAAAGAGTGCTGGGTTACGCGCCGGACGAATTGTTGGGGCGAAGGCTGTTCGACTTCGCGCATCCCGATGACGCGGGCCAGGTCGTCAAGGCGCTTCGGGCCGGCGCGGACGGCGCGGAACTGACCTTGACGTTGGAACTTCGCGTCAAACATCGGGACGGGCGGTGGGTCGAACTTGAGGCCGTCTGCCAGAATCGTTTGAACGACCCGGACATCGCGGCCATCGTCGTCAACTCGCGCGACATCACGGAGCGCAAAGGGATCGAGCGCCGGCATCAGGTGCTTTCCCGGCTCGGCCGGAGTTTGAGTTCAGTGAGCAGCGCGCGGGAAGCAGCGGAAATCATCCGCGACGCGGCGGATGAATTGTTTGTTGCGGACGTGTTCATGCTGGATTTGCACGACGCCGAAAAGGGAGAAGCGCGTCCGATCCTGAACGTGGACACGATCAACGGCCGACGCGTGGTCGTGGAAACGCCCGGCGGCACGCACCGGACCAGCGGCCTGGCCCGGCGCATCATGGAGAAGGGGTCGGAGTTGATTCTGGTCGAGAACCCGGTGCAACCCCTGCCCGACGCGCTGCCGTTCGGGGACACCTCGCGCCCGTCGGCTTCGCTGATGTTCGCGACGATCCGCAACCGTGAGCACGTGATCGGCTTGCTCTCGGTGCAAAGTTACTCGCCCCACGCCTACACCGGGCGCGATCTGGAAACGCTCGAGGTGCTGGCGGATCGCTGCGCCGGCTCATTGGAGCGGATCGGGGCCGAGGAAGCGCTGCACGAACTTTTCGCCAACTCACCGGATGGAATTTTCGTGGAAGATTTTTCGGGCAACGTGCTGGATGTGAATCCCGCCGGCTGCCGATTGAACGGCTTGGCGCGCGAAAAAATCATCGGACGCAACGTGTTCGACTTGGTCCCGGCCGACAAGCGGCGCGAGGCGGAGGCGGGCTTTCGCCAGCTCGTGGACGGCGCGGTGTCACGTATCACCGGCGAAAGTCTCTCGGCGGACGGGCGCATCACGCCCGTGGACATCCGCGCGGCGCGCATCGAATACCGGGGACAACCCGCGCTGTTGCTGCACGTGCGTGACGTGAGCGAGCGGCAGCAGGCCGAATCGGCGTTGCGCAGTTCGGAAATGTTGTTCCATTCGGTGTGGGAAAATTCGGTGGACGGCATGAGGTTGACCGACGAAAACGGCGTGATCGTCGCGGTCAACGACGCGTTCTGCAAACTCGTGGGGATGACCCGCGCCGAGCTGGAGGGAAATCCTTTCACGGTCATCTACGCCGAGTCCGAGCAGCAGGAACGGATTCTAAAAAAATATCAGCAGCGGTTTCGCGACCGCGTCATCGAACGGCAGATCGAGCGGCGGCTCACCTTGCGCAACGGCCACACGGTGGTGCTGGAGGACACGAACTCCTTCGTCGAGTTGCGCGGGCAACCGACGACGTTGCTGGGCTTGTTCCGCGACGTGACCGCGCAAAAAAAACTGGAGGACCAGTTGCGCCAGTCGCAGAAGATGGACGCCATCGGGCAACTCGCCGGCGGCGTGGCGCACGATTTCAACAACATTCTCACCGTCATTCACGGCCACGCCTCGTTGCTCTTGAGCGGCGGATTGAACGGCAAGGGCGGGAAATCCGCGCAACAGATTGTCCAGGCCGCCGAGCGCGCGGCGGGCTTGACGCGGCAACTGCTCACGTTCAGCCGCCGACAGGTCATGCAGCCGCGCCGGCTCGACCTGAACGAAGTCGTCGCCAATATGACGAAGATGCTCGGCCGGATTCTCGGTGAAGACATCGCTTTGCAAATGAGCTACTGGCCCGAACCGCCGATGGCCCAGGCCGACGCGGGCATGATCGAGCAGGTGCTGCTCAATTTCGCGGTCAACGCGCGGGATGCGATGCCGCGCGGCGGACAACTGAGTATTCGCATCTCGCTCGAAGACCTCGCCTGGCCGCGGACGGCGCAGCACGCCGAGGCGCGCGCCGGGCGGTATGTCTGCCTGACGACGAGCGACACCGGCTGCGGCATTCCGCCGGAAATCTTGCGGCGCATCTTCGAGCCGTTCTTCACCACGAAGGAGGTCGGCAAGGGGACTGGCCTCGGGCTGGCGACGGTTTATGGCATCATCAAGCAGCATCAGGGTTGGATCGAAGTCGAGAGCCAGTTGGGAATGGGCACGACCTTTCGTGTTTATCTGCCGGAAGCCACCGAGGGACCGGACCGGGCCACCGAGCGGCAGCCGGAGCACGTCGTGCGCGGGGGCACGGAGACGATTCTGGTCGTGGAAGACGAGCAGGCGGTGCGCGAGTTGGTGTGCAGCCTCCTCGTCGGCCACGGCTATCATGTTTTGGAAGCGGAATCCGGCGCGCGCGCTCTCGATGTCTGGCGCGAACACAAAAGCGAAATTGCCATGCTCCTGACGGACGTGGTGATGCCGGATTGTTTGAACGGCCGCGAACTGGCGGAACAACTGTGGGTCGAACATCCGGGCTTGAAAGTTATTTTCACCAGCGGTTACAGCGCCGATGTCATCGGCAAGGATTGGGCCATGCGGCGCGGATTCAACTACGTGCAGAAACCGTATCACCCGCGCAAACTCGTGGCGGCGGTGCGCGAGTGCCTCGACGCGACGGACCTCCTGCCGGCGATTTAGAAAACTGAAAGCTGAAATTTCAGCTTACGGCTTTCTTCATTTCAGCTTTTCCCCTTTCATCCGCGCGAGCTCTTCCGCGAGGAACTTCGCCACGTCCTTGAAGCGCGCCGCGTTGCCGGGGTTGAGGCCCATCAACGTCTCGTGTGCTTCGAGGCAGCTGCGGGTCACCTCTTCGCGCGAATGTTCGGCGGTCGCCTGCGGCGCACATTCCAATTTTTCGGGCAGCTCGACATTGCCGGTCGCGGTGGTGAAGAGGTGAAGGACGCCGAGATTTTCCAGCAGCTCGGTGATGCGCGCGTTCGGATTCCGCAGCTCCACCGGCCGCGTGGCTTGCGCGCCGTTGGCCTGCGTCATCTTCAATCCGAAACCCGTGAGCACGCCGAGAAAAGTGCTGTCCATGAGCGCGCACTCCGACAGCTCGATGACGAAGTGCGAACAACCTTGCTCCCGGAGATGGATGAGCACGGTGTTGAAATCAATGCTCGAGGTGAAATTCGCCCGCCCCTGAACCTTGACGCAGGCGAACTCCCCGCCCGCGCAAACTCCGATCTGTGCCAGCGGCGTGTTCATGTTTCGATCAATGCCCGTTCAACCTCGCGCCGCCGCCGCCAGCCGTGGCGGGGCCGGAGTCGTTCGGGCCGTGCCGACAATCTGCACCAACGTGTGCTGCAATACCAGCGCGTCCTCGAGCTGGCTCGACACGAGCTTTTGGTTGCAAGTCAAAAGCAAGTCCATCGCCCGGACCAGTTCGGCGCTGGAATAATTTTTCGCCTGGCCGAGCGCGCGGTGCAGCATGTACGGGTGCATCGCCAGCGGGTTGAATTTTTTCTCCGTCGGAAAACGGTCCGCCGGGATGCGCTCCAATTGCGATTTGAAACGGTTGTAATCCGCGTCCGCTTTGACCCAGCCTTCGGCGATCATCTGTTTGAGCAGCAACATCGCGCGGACTTTGCTGATGAGACCGTACAACATCCCGATCTCGCTCTTGTCCTTGTCGAACTGCATGTCCCACAACTCCGCGTCCAAGCGGCGGAGCAAGGTGGGCAAATCGCGGTCGCCCAGCGCGTCGGCGAGGGCGAAGGCCTTCGCCAGTTTATTGCGCGTGCAGATCGCCGCCACGTCCGCCACTTCGATCTCCTTTCGCGCGCCGACGTAGAGCGAAAGTTTTTCGATCTCCGAATCCAACTGCCGCGCGTTCGGCCCGACGGTGGCGACGAGTTCGGCCAGCGCGCGCTCGGAAATCTCCTTGCCGCGCTCGCTGACCGCGTGGCGCGCGCGGAACTCACATTGCGAAACCCAATCCTTGTCCTCCACCGAAAGGCCCGCGAACACCTCCACGCTGCCGAGCTTGTCGAGCAGTTTGAAAAACACCTTCCGCTTGTCCACCTTGCCCGCGCTCACGAGCAACCGCACGCCCGCCCATTTGAAATCCTTCAACTCCTGCGCCAGTTCCGCCAGCGCCTCCGTGACGGCGCCGGTTTGCGCCGCGCGTTCATCGCCGAGGAAATTGCAATCCTTCAACCACACCACTTTTCCGCTGCCGAAGAACGGGAGCGTTTGCAACCCTTCGCGCAACCGGCCGATCGCCTTCAACGCCTCGCCGCTGTTGGTCACCGCCGCGTCAATCACCTCGTGATCCATGCCGCCGAGTTCCTGCGACCACTGGGAGTTGAGTTGCTTGGCGCGCTCCTTGACGGCGAAGTCGTCGTCACCACAGATTAGCGCGACGGTTGAAGCCGGCTTGGCGGCGGGGGCGGGCATCGGTCACTCCGCCTCCGAGCCGCTCTCGTTGATCTTGTCGAGCACCTCGCTCATGTCCTCGACCTGCTCGAAGAGCGCCCTGGCCACGAAGATGGGTTTCTTCTGCGCCGACGCGATGGCGAGGCAATCGCTCGGGCGCGCGTCAATCTCCACGATCTTGCGCGCCAGCTCGTTGTTCTGCTCGAGGATCAGCCGCGCGTAATACGTGGAATTCTTGAGATCGGTGATGACGACGCGTTCGACCGTGATGCTGAAGCCCTTGAAAATGCTCTGGATGAGATCGTGCGTGAGCGGGCGTTCCTTGGGCTGGTCGCGGAGGAACATGCCGATGATCGCGCCCATGGCCGGCTCAACATTGATGACGAAAACTTTCTGGTCATTGCCGACGAACAGGGCGCAGCCGCTGTTCGCGGGCAGGATGCCGCGAATCTGCACCGGCAACACGTCGTTCTTCATGGCGCAAGCGTACGAGGCCGAAGCAAAAAAGCAAGTCGCCGCTGCGAATGACCGGGCGGCTTTCGAGAGACGGCCGCCGATATTTCCGGAAGATCAACTCAGTTCCAGCAACCACGCGATTTTCTGGCGAACGGCCAAGGTCACGCGTGACTCAAATTGTCCAGCGCGGCGTGCCAGCCGGTGGTTTTCCACCGAAGTCAGGCCTTGGACGTTTGCCACGCCTTCGTCCGTGCCCGGAAGCCAGCGCACGCGAGGCAGCGCCACCTCGTAGTCACCGCCGCGAATCTGCGTCGTCAACGGCACGCAAACGCACAGGGCGCGTTCCGCGTCGGCGTCCTCGCGCGAGACCACCATGAGCGGGCGCAGCTTGCCCTTCAGGCCAAGGTCAACCCAATACACTTCACCAGGCCTTGGATTGGTCATAAAAGCTTTCGAGCGTGGCGGCGCGCAATTCCCAAGCCCCGGCGGGCGATTCAAGTTTTTTCGGGGCGCTGATTTTGGGCGCGGGCATGATCCACCAGCCGCCGTTCTCCGCGGTCACGAGATACTTCGCCCCTTTGCGCGTGCCACGGATGGAGACGCGCCCCTTGTCGTCGGCTTTTACGAGAGTTGTTTCCATGTGGGGAAATTCCCACCACGCGTGCGGGCTGTCAATTTCAAATGCCTCCGGTGCCGAAGCCAGCCCGTTCGTAGCGGCTCCTCGGCAGAGAGCCGCAAATTGAAAATCTGGAAAAAATGCGACGCTCTGCCGAGACGCCGCTACGGCGGACGTTGCTGCGCCCGGGGACGGGCGCACTCCGTTTGTAGGACACGACGTCAGGAGTGTTTCCCCGCGTTCCATCCCGACGACTCCTCACGTCGTCGCCTACAAGTCACGGATAACGCAGGCGATAGAACTTCGTCGGCACGGTGGCGGGGACGGTGATGGGATTGGTTGAGCAACTCAGGGAAACGGTGATTGCCGACACCGCTCCGCCGGTGTAGCTTCCGGCCATGATTACCGTGGACAAAACGGAGAGCGACGTGCGGGTGACGATCCCCAAGAACGCCGTGCCGCCCGAACAACTCAACGCCTTTCTGGATTGGCTGCGGCTCGAGGAAATTGCCCAACGCAGTCGCCTCTCCGAGGCGGACGCCGACCGGTTGGCGGACGAAATCAAGTCCGAATGGTGGGCCGCCAACAAGGAAAAGTTCATCCCGCCGGGTGAACGATGAAGGCGCAGTGCGTCATCGTTGACGCCAACATCGCGTTCCGGTGTCTTCGCGCTGGAAGCGAGGAATTGAGAAGACGCCTGGCCCCGGATTCCGGCCTGCACTTTTTACTGCCCGCGCTATTTGTTCGTCGAATTGTTCAAACACAAGGAACGCTTGATGCACGCGACCGGACTGACGGAAGCCGATTTCCTGGAGGGACTCTATGCGCTGGTGACCCGGCTGGAATTTGTGAACGAGTCGAACATTCCGATGGGAACCTGGTTGGAGGCGTATCGGCTTTGCAAAACGGTTGACGAACAGGACACGCCCTACGTGGCGCTCACGTTGCATATGGATGGCCGTCTGTGGAGCAGTGACCGGGAGTTGAAGACTCATTTGTGTTCCAAAGGCTTTGACCGATTCTTTGAACCGTGATCCTGGCGAACCGGCCCGCGCCCATCACGATGGCCTCCAATTCTGGCAACTCCGCCGGGCCGCGCGCCAGCGGACGACGTGGAGCGGGCGGGAGTCTCACGAATTTTCCTGCGTCGCCATGCGTGCGGACGTTGCTGCGCCCGGGGACGGGCGCACTCCGTTTGTAGGACACGACGTAAGGAGTGTTTCCCCGCGTTCCATCCCGACGACTCCTCGCGTCGTCGCCTACAGGGGAACTCGACTCGTTACCTCGTCGCCACAAGTCACGGATAACGCAGGCGATAGAATTTCGTCGGCACGGTGGCGGGGACGGTGATGGGATTGGTTGTGCCGCTCGGGGAATTCGTCCAGTTGGCGGGCGACAGACTCCACGTCTCTTGCAAGACGAAGCCCGGCGTGCTGGGCGTCCACGAGATCGTGGCGTTGCCAGGCGTGGCGGGAGCGATGGTGAGCGTGGGTGCGTCGAGAGTTTGCACGGCTTGCGGCAACACCCAGAATCCGCCGGTGACGGAATACTGGCCGTTGGTCATCGCCCCGCTGGCATCCGGCTGGCCGATTGTGCCGCTGACGGAGAACTGCCCGTTGGTGCTCGTGCCGCCGCCGCCGGCGATTTTGTGCCAGTCAATCGAGTAGGTTTGGGAAAAAGCTGAAAACTGAAAGCTGAAAAGTGAAATCAGCACGATGAGGACTCGGGTGGTATTCATATCTGGTCGTTGATCGTCGCGTTTGACTTGCCGCCCATATTTCCGTAACCTGTCTCCATGATCGCTGTTGAAGAACGCCGCTTGAAAGGTCTCCTCAAAAACGCCGTCGCCGAAGTCCTGGAAGAACACCGCGACCTGCTGCGCGATGCCGTCCGCGAAAGTTTGGAGGATGTGGCGATGGTTCGCGCCATCCAGCTTGGCGAAAAATCTCCGCTCACCAGCCGCAAGAAAATCTTCCAACGTCTCGAACGCGCGGTGTGAACACGCGCTTTCGCGAATCCTTTGACGAGGACTTGGCCGCCATCGCCGATGCCGGGTTGCTGCGGCGGATCAGGAAGGTGATCGAACAGGTGGAAGCCGCCCGGACTTTCCAGCAGATTCCCAACCTCAAGCGTCTCGACGCGAAGGGAAAATACTACCGCATCCGCGTGGGCGATTTTCGCGTGGGGTTTGTCTTCGAGCAAGGCGCGGTCACGTTCGTGCGCTGCCTCGACCGCAAGGAGATTTACCGCTACTTCCCATGAATGTCGGGACAAGGCGGGGTGAGTCACTCCGTGCGCGCCGGGGGCGGCAACGCAGCGCCGTCGTCGGTCACAGACCGACGCTACAGATGTCGCTCCTACGGAGCTTGGGAAGTTTTGTGGTTTCATGCTACAAAGATGTCAGCCCTGACGGGCTTTTTGGATTTGTAGGAGTCGAGGTGACGAGACTCATTCGTCACGGCGAAAGTCAGAGACTCCTTACGTCGCCTCCTACAAGGTTCAGAAAGCGGCGTGGCGCTCCGCTTCCCGCCGCAGTCCATGACGCGCTGTGACTGGCCACCGTTGTTCAAGCGTTGTGTTTTCATGCTCGCCTTATTTCTATTGGGCCGATGACCGCAACAGCGTTTGCAGCTCGGTCAGGCCTCGTTCCAACTCGGCGATCTTGGCATCGCGGGCTTCGAGCTTTTGCGCGAGCGCGGTGTTCTGGCGTTCGAGACGTTCCAGAGCGGGAACCACCAAGCTCGTCTGGTCGAGGCCGACGGCGGCATTGACGGATTTGAGACCGGCCCCGCTGGAAGACTCCCACGCGCGGCCAACGACGCGGTGCATCGCGGAAGGCGGAATGTTCGCCGCCGACATCGCAACGCCCGTTCCGTCACCTTTCTCCGAGGCAAGAATGAAATCGCCCGATTTCACCGGGCCGCGCACATGGACGGGCACCTGACCGATGAAGGAAACGAGACTGTGCCTGGCGAGATCGTTCTCGTCTTCGCTGGGCCGGTTGCCGGCGACAATCGCCTGACCAGTCACGACCATGTATTGATCGGCTGCCGCTCCCCGGGCGACGATGCGTCCCTCGCGCACACCGACGATTTCTCTGGCCTTGATCTGCGCCGAGGGATCGGCCTTGGGAAGATATTCCGCGTAGTCGCTCCCCGCGCCGCCCAGTTGAACGCTCCCCGCGCCATTGGCCTCGATGGACCCGATCGACACTCCATCCGACTTGAAGAACGTGATGAAGTTGTCGTTAAACGCGGTGTGGGTGCCCGCATAGGCACTTTGAATAGCAAGGCCGGCCGTCCTTCCAGTATTCGTAACCTTAATCAGGACGACGTGGCCATCGGGCGCTGAGGGAGCCCCTCCCCCTTGATTCGCGCCATTCCCGAATACGTGGAGACTGGTTGCTGGGTTGGTCGTGCCGATGCCGACGTTGCCCGAACCATCAATTTTTACCGCTGGGGTGGGTCTGGTGGAGGCGAAGGCGCTGGCCAAAGGCGTGTTGATGTAAAAACCGAAACCTGCACTGCCACCGCCAGAAGAAACGAGACGCAACTCCGTGCCGCCTCCAGAAGCGGCAAGCCCCACGTCGTCGCTCGGTGATGCCGATCCGCCGAGAAAGCCAGTTTCACCGCCGTCATCTGGCCGGGACACAGAGAACATTCCACCTGGACTAATGCCGAAAGTGTTCGTGGAGTTGAGCCAGACTTTGCGATTGCCAGTCACTGCCTGCAATTGCCCGCCCGGCATGGTTGTGCCGATACCGACGTTGCCGCTCATGACGGTCTGGTTGCCCGTGAAGTTGTTCCCGCCCGCCCGCAAGGCCACGTTCGCGGAGAGCCGCGCGTCGGCCACCGTCCCGCTGATGACTTGAGAGCCGTTCAACGCGGTAAGGCCGCTGCCGTCGCCGCTGAATGTGCCGGAGAGGGTCACGCCGCCCGCGCCATTGGTCACCACGGCGGGGGGCAGTTGCGCCAGCGGAATCGTGCCGGTGAGCTGCGCCACGGGGACGTTGCCGGAGAGCGCCGCCGCCGTGCCCGCATTGGCGGCGGTGATGGCATACGGCGTGGGCGTGACGGGCTGGCGCGGGGTGAGCACGCCGAACGAGCCGCCGCCATTGGTGCGCACGCCCAGCTCCAGCCAGCGCGCCGCGCCGGGAAACTGGCTGCCGAAATCCAGCGTGACGGTGAACAGGCCGTTGCTCACGGCGGTGGCGGCGTTGGTGAGGGTGACGCCCTGTTGCGCGCCGCCGGAGAGGGCGTCGAACAGCGCAAAGCGCAGGTCGTAGCTGCCGTTGGCGGGACTGCCGCCGTCAGTGAGCGCGCCTTGGTAGGTGAAGGCGGTGCTTTGGGCGTGGGCGGTTGACGGTTGAGCGATGATGGTTGAGAGCACCGCGAGTGCGGCGATCAGGTGGCGGCGTTTGAGGAGTCGAGGGCTTTTGACATGGAGACAGAGACTGACGAAGACCACGCGGGCCGCCAAGCCGTCGCGCCGCCCGCCGCGTTGCGGCTCCGCTCCGGCTCGCTGCGCTCGCCTCCGCTCCGCCGCAACGCGGCGGGCGCTTCTGCTCCACACCTCATAAAGTGTTTACCAATTACTGTCACTCGACCGTTTACCATTTCCTGTCACCTGCCCTCTTAATCGTAATCTTCCCCGCCGGGGAAAGGATTAAGATTAAGAGGATGATTACGATTAAGTCGGGCGAAGAAACGGAGGGCGGAAGTCTAGGGCGCGGATTTTCAGGACGGCAAGTCATTGAAGCGTGGTCGGTTGATTGATTTTGCGGGACAGGCCGCCTTGGATTTTTTAGGCTGTTGGGCATGCAGAAAAATAAAATCCGGCATCGCC
>SIBJ01000065.1 GCA_009695195.1 Pedosphaera sp. | reverse complement strand
GAGCGATCCGAACCGCGCATGAGGAAACGGAGGCCGAAAAACTTTCCCTTGTTGATGCGCCCCCGGCAGGAAATCATTGCCGAAGCCACCCAGAAAAAATCAACGACACATGCCCTTAACTAAGCGCCATTCCCCTCACCCGTTTTTAAGCACACCCACTCCAAGCTCCAGAGAAGCACCAAGCTTCAAACTTCAAACAAAAACGCACCGACGCGCGCGGTGCGGCCCTCGGGCGTTTTGATGTTTGAAGCTTCTCTGGTGCTTGGAGCTTGGGATTTGGTGCTTCACATTTTTCCATCGCTCCGTATGCTCGCGACCAATCGCCTATGAACGACTCACCGCGCTGCAAACTCTTCGTCATGATGGTGCTGGAATTCTTCATCTGGGGCGCGTGGCTCCCGCTGATCTTCGACTACCTGCCAAGCCTCGGATTCTCTACGGCGGAACAATCGTGGATCCTCAACGCGTTTCCCATCGCGGCCATCGTGGGGATGTTTTTCAGCAACCAGTTTTGCGACCGCAATTTCGCGGCGGAAAAGTTCCTTGCGTTCAGCCATCTCATCGGCGGCGTGGCCATGCTCGCGCTCGCCTACACGAAAACTTTCTGGCCGTTCTTCGGCTTGATGTTCGTGCATTGCCTGCTCTACGTGCCGACGATCTCGATCACGAACTCCATCGCGTTCGCAAACATGAAGGACGCGCAGAAGGAATTCGGCATCGTGCGCATGGGTGGAACGGTCGGTTGGATTCTGGCCGCGTGGCCGTTCACGTTCATCCTCGTGGACTGGGACAAAGTTCACGCCGCCAATCCGCAGGGCATCTCGGCGTGGCTCGGCACGGTGCTCGGCTCTGGTTTGACCGGCGACGCGCTGAAGTCCGCGACGGCTTGGACGTTCATCGTCGCCGGCATCGCGTCGCTGGCGCTGGCCGCGTTCAGCTTCGTCCTCCCGCACACGCCGCCGAAGAAAGCCAGCCAGGGCGCGGGCGAAAGTCTCGCGTGGCTCGAAGCGATGAAGCTGCTCAAGCACCCGTTCGTGCTCGTGCTCTTTCTGGTCACGCTCGTAGATTCGTTCGTCCACAACTGTTATTTCAACTGGACCGGCTCGTTCCTCGGCGCGGCGAAGGAATCCGGCGGCGTGGGCATCCCCGGCAACTGGATCATGCCCGTGATGAGCGTCGGCCAGATCGCGGAAATTTTGACGATGTTCATCCTCGGCGCGACGCTCAAGCGGCTCGGCTGGCGCACGACGATGATCTTCGGAATTCTCGGCCACGCGGCGCGCTTCGCGGTCTATGCGTTTTTCCCGGAGCACAAGGAACTCATCATCGTGGTGCAGGTGCTCCACGGCATCTGTTACGCGTTCTTCTTCGCCACGGTTTACATTTTTGTGGACGCCTATTTTCCGAAGGACGCCCGCGCCAGCGCGCAGGGTTTGTTCAACGTCATGATCCTCGGCCTCGGCGCGCTGCTGGCCAACTCGATCTGCCCGTGGCTGCTCCAGGAAAAATTCACCAACCCGCTCACGAAGCTGACGGATTTCCACGGCTTGTTTCTCGTGCCGATGTTCTCGGCCATCGGCGCCGCGGTGGCGCTCGCGCTGTTCTTCCATCCGCCGAAGACAGATCAATCCGGCGCCGGCAGTGCGCCGGCGCACTGATTGGAAAATGCCCAAGGGGATTAAGATGAAGATTACGATTAAGATTAGGACCGTGGGACGGGCGCGGCTCTCGTTTCTTCATCTTAATCTTCCTCTTCATCTTAATCGCCATCCCCTCGCCAAGTGAACATCCGCAAAGCTGTCATCACCGCCGCCGGACGCGCGCAACGCACGTTGCCGCTGCAAACCCTCGTGGACCGCGACGGGCAGACGAAGGCCGCGCTGACGATCATCATCGAGGAAATTCTTCAGGCGGGCATCGAGCAGATTGGCGTGGTGATTTGTCCCGGGGATCAGAAACCGTTCGCGACCGCCGCCGGGCCGCACGCGGAGCGATTGCAATTCATCGAGCAAACTTCGCCGCTCGGTTACGGCCACGCCGTGCAATGCGCCCATGAGTTCACCGGCAGCGAACCGTTTCTCCTCCTCGTCGGCGATCACCTCTACGTCGCGCGCGGCCCGAAATCCTGCGCGAAACAACTCGTGGAAATCGCGACCGCGGAATCCTGCGTCGTCTCCGCCGTGCAGGCGACGCACGAAAGCAAACTCCCCTACTACGGCACGGTTGGCGCGCGACGGTTGCAAGGTAAAGCCGGCTTGTATCAAGTGGATCAGGTCGTGGAGAAACCAACGCCCACCGTCGCCGAGCAAAAACTCATCGTGCCCGGACTCCGCGCTGGAAACTATCTTTGCTTCTTTGGCATGCACGTCCTCACGGCGTCGGTGATGGACACACTCGATACATCTGTGCGCTCCGCCGGCCGCACGGGTGGCGTGCAACTCTCCGCCGCACTCGCGAAAACCGCGAGTCGCGAACGCTATCTCGCCGCCGAACTCGCGGGCCGCCGCTACGACATCGGCGTGAAATACGGCCTGCTCACCGCGCAACTCGCCCTCGCCATCAGCAGCACCGATCGCGATGAAGTGCTCGCCCATCTCGTCGAGTTGCTGGCGCAGAAATGAGCTTCATGCCGGGCCGCCTCGTCCAAATCATCACCTCGCCGGACGCCGCAGTGCGCAATCAATCGCTCGACGCGATCTGCCGCGCGGCATCGCGCGATGAACTACTTGCGGAGGCGGACGAACTGGAATCGTTGCGCGCGCGGAGTGAAAACCTTTACGAGCGGGTTCGCGCGCTGTTCTTCCTTTACGCGATCCATCGCTTTCACCTGCCGCTCAAGCCCGGCGTCAACGCGCGCAGTTTGATTTCCTTTCACGGCTACTCGCATTTGCTCCAACGCCGCTTCGAGGAAGCCATCACCACTTTCCTGAAAGCGCAATCCGCCGACGGCCCGTCCGATGCGATCTCCAGTGCGCTCGCCGTCGCGTATTATAAACTCGCAATCCAAACGCTCGCCGATCAAGTCCGCCGTAGCGTGCGCTCGGTCCGCGGCAATCAATGGATGTTTCGCATGGGCCATCCGGCGGATCACCCGTTGCGATTGCGGCCGGATTTGCTCGCGCGCGATGGCGACGGTGCGTATCCGATCCTCTGCGAGCGCACGCCCGTGCGCATGGACCTCACGCACTGCGGCTGGAGCGACATTTTTTTTCTCGGCATGGATTATCCCGAGGGCGCGAAGGTTCTCAACGTCTCGATTGATCTCGGCGTGCGCGGTCGCGATGCGGGCACGCGACCGCCGATTGAAAGTTACCTGCGCGTGATTGACGAACCGTTGCTCCGGCTCACGAGTGTTGACCTCGGCGCGACGGCGGACATCACGTATCTGGCCGACGTGTTTGACTTCGCGAAGGATTACCTCGGTCTGCTCAAAGCCGCCGTCATCGCCAGCGGCATCGTCCCGCCGGGCGTCGAGGGTTCGGGGCAAAGTCTCGCCGAACTGCTCGCGCTCGTTGTTGGGCCGGGCCGAGGACTGGAACTCGTCAGCAACGTCAACGGCATTCCCAAAGGTTCGCGCCTCGCCGTCTCGACCAATTTACTCGCGTCGCTGATCGCGCTGTGCATGAGAGCGACGGGGCAGGCGGCGTCACTCCGCGACGGCTTGAGTGAAGAGGAGCGCCGGCTGGTTCTCGCCCGCGCCGTGCTCGGCGAATGGCTCGGCGGCTCGGGCGGCGGCTGGCAGGATTCCGGCGGCGTTTGGCCGGGCATGAAGCTCATCGAAGGCGTGCTCGCTGCGGAAGGCGATCCCGAATTCGGCATCAGTCGCGGCCGGCTCATGCCGCAACATCGCATCCTCGATCACACGGAAGCTTCGCCCGCGATGCGCTCGAAACTTCAGGACTCACTCGTGCTCGTTCACGGCGGCATGGCGCAGAACGTCGGCCCGATCCTCGAGATGGTGACGGAAAAATATCTGCTGCGCTCCGAAAGCGAATGGCAGGCGCGCTTGAGCATGTTTGCCATCCTCGAAGAAATTCTCGCGGCGCTGCGCGGCGGAGACATCGCCGCCATCGGCGACGCGACCACGCGGAATTTCTCGGGCCCGATCCAAAGCATCATCCCGTGGGCGACGAATTTGTTCACCGAGACCATCATCAGCCGCGTGCGCGCCGAGTTCGGGAAAAACTTTCTCGGCTTCTGGATGCTCGGCGGCATGAGCGGCGGCGGCATGGGTTTCATTTTTGACCCGGCCCACAAAGCCCGGGGACAATCGCGCTTGCAGGAAATCATGTCGCAGGCGAAAAGCGAACTGGAGCATGCCCTGCCCTTCGCGATGGAGCCGGTGGTCTATGAATTCGCCATCAACGAGCGCGGGACGTGGGCGGAATGGCTGCCCGCCGGCGCCGCGGCGTTGCCGGAACGTTATCATGCGCTGAAGAAACCGGTGCGCCCGCGGAATGGCGCGGATGCCACGAGGACCGGCGGCGGCGCTGAATCGCTCGCCGCGCAGTTACAGCGCTTCGGCTTCGACCGCGCGCAGCACGAGCAGATTCGCGCCGACTTGATAGCCGGACGCATCGGCCTCGCGCAAAACCGTCTGCCGGCGAGCACGCAGATTGAGGACGTGCGGGAATCGGATTTACGCGACGCGACGCGTGGCACGGAGAAATCATTTCGCGAGACGGGCTTGTCATCCCTCTCCCGCGGCGAAGTCGCCGTGGTCACACTGGCGGCGGGCGCGGGCAGCCGGTGGACGCAAGGCGCGGGTACGGTGAAGGCGCTGCATCCGTTCTGCAAACTCGGTGGGAAGCATCGCACGTTTGTCGAGGTGCACCTGGCCAAGAGCCGGCGCATCGGAAAACTTTGCTGCACTCCCCTGCCCCACGTCTTCACAACCGGCTACCTTTCACACGAGCCGACCCGGCAGTTTCTCGAACGCGAAAAGTTTTACGGCTACGGCGGCCCGCTGTTTCTCTCCGAAGGTCGCTCGGTCGGTTTGCGGTTGATCCCGACCGAACGCGACCTGCGTTTCATGTGGGAGGAAATGCCGCAGCAGATGCTCGACGAACAGCAGCAGAAAGTCCGCGAAAGCCTGCGTCACGCGCTCATCGGCTGGGCGTGCGCGGCGGGCGAGGCCGGCGATTACACCGACAACGTGCCGTGGCAATGCCTCCATCCCGTCGGCCACTGGTTCGAGATTCCGAATCTCCTGCGCAATGGCACGCTCGCGCGGCTGCTCGAACAACGACCACAGTTGAAGCACCTCCTGCTGCACAACGTGGACACCGTCGGCGCTGATGTTGACCCGGCGATCCTCGGTTTGCACATCGAACTCGGCGCATGCCTTTCGTTCGAGATGATCACCCGTCGCATCGAAGATCGCGGCGGCGGGCTGGCGCGCGTCAACGGCCGCCCGCGCATCATCGAAGGCCTCGCCATGCCGCAGGAGGAGGACGAGTTCAACCTGTCGTACTACAATTCGATGACAAGCTGGATTGATTTGGACAAGTTGCTCGCGGTTTTTCAACTCACGCGGGCTGAGTTGACGAACGAGGAAAAAGTTTCCGCCGCCGTGCGCACACTCGCCGCGAAGATGCCGACTTACATCACGTTGAAAGACGTGAAGAAGCGGTGGGGACACGGGCAGGAAGACGTTTTCCCCGTCGCGCAGTTCGAGAAGTTGTGGAGCGACATGACCGCGCTGCCGGAAGTGGATTGCAAATTCATCGTCGTGCCGCGACTGCGCGGCCAACAACTCAAGGACCAGTCGCAACTCGACGGCTGGCTGCGCGACGGCTCGGCGGCTCACGTGGAAAGTTTGTGCGCGTGGGAATAGGCGCGCCGCGTTGAAGGTTTTTCCGCCGCCGGCGTCAATGTTTCTGCTGTGCAATCGTTGCGCCATTGCTTAATACTTTGGCCGTTCAATTTGCCAGACCAATTTTCATAAAACATGAACACCAAACTGACTCGTCGTTCGTTTCTGAGAAACAGCGCGCTCACCGCCGGCGTCCTGTCCGCGGCGCCCTTCAACATCCTCACCGCCGCCAACGCCGGCGAAAAAATCCGCTGCGTCCAGATCGGCTGCGGCGGGCGGGCCATGTCCCACCTGGGCGCGACGATGGATGAGAATCTCGTTGCGATCGTGGATGTGGACGACAAGCGCATTGGCGCGGTCAACAAATTGCTGACCGACAAAGGCCGCGACGCGAGCAAAGTTCAAGCGTTCAGCGATTACCGGAAAATGTTCGACAAGCTTGGCAAACAGTTCGACGCGGTCTTCATTGCGACGCCGAATCATCACCACGCCCTGCCGGCCATGATCGCGATGCAACTCGGCAAAAATGTTTATTGCGAGAAACCGGTCTGCCACGATATCGGCGAGGCCCGAGCGTTGCGCGCGCTGGCGGCGAAGACAAAAGTCGCCACGCAGATGGGCAATCAAGGGCATTGCGAGGATGGCTACCGCAAGTTGTGCGAATACCTCTGGGCCGGCGCCATCGGCAAGGTCACGGAGACGCACAGTTGGACGAACCGCGCGAACGGCGGCGAGGGGCCGCGGCCGCCGAAGCTGCCCGTCCCCGCCGGGATCCATTGGAACGAGTGGATCGGCCCCGCGCCGTTTCGCGACTTTCACGACGACATCCATCCGCATGAATGGCACGGCTGGTATGATTTCGGCAACGGCTCTATCGGCAACATGGGTTGCCACGTGCTCGACGGACTTTTTTGGGCGCTCAAGGTCGAGCATCCGACGAGCATCGAGGCCGAGCAGTTGCGCGGTGGCAGCGACGAGCGTTATCCCATGGGCAGCCGGGTGCGCTGGGACATTCCCGCGCGCGGCGAGATGCCGGCGGTAAAAGTTTTTTGGTATGAAGGTTTGCACCAGACCGCCAGCGGCAAGGCCAGCGGCAACCTGCGCGCCGCCAAGGGCGAGGATCGCAACTTCCCGCCGTTGCTGCGCGAGCTGCTCAAACAATATCCCGATGAAGAACTCGACGCCGGCGACAGCGGCTCGCTTTACGTCGGCGAGAAGGGCGTGATCTTCACCGGCACCTACGGCGACAAGATGCACATTCTCCCGTGGGCCAAAATGAAAGAGACGCCCGAGCCGCCGAAAACTTTGCCGCGTCCGAAGGGAATTTTCGTGGACTTCCTCGACGCTGTGCGCGCGGGCAAGACGGAGACTTCGGTGAGCTTCGATTACGGCACGCGGCTGACGGAGTTCGCGTTGCTCGGCAATCTGGCACAACACGCCGGCGCCGGCAAAAAAGTGATGTGGGACGGACCGAACATGAAGGTCACGAACTTGAAGGAACTGAACGCCTGGGTGAAACGGCCCGCGCGCAAGGGCTGGCAGGCCTGAGCCGCTAACGCTCGAGCCGCAGCAACGTCTCGCGGGTGGCCAGCGACGCGAGCAATTTTGCCACCGATGATTTCTGGCCCGGCAAAATCAAGTCCGGCGCGATCTCGGCCAGCGGTTGGAGGACAAAGCGACGCACGTGCGCCCGCGGATGTGGCAACGTCAACGCCGCCGCGGCGCGGGTTTCCCGGCCAAAGCAAATCAAGTCCAGGTCCAACCGGCGCGGCTCGTTGACCACCAGTCTGGCTTTGCGCCCGGAATCCTTTTCCAACTGCTGCAATTTTCCGAGCAACGATTCCGGCGTTTCGCCGGCGCGCGGGGCCAGGCCGACGACGGCGTTCACGAAGGGTGGCGATCCCGGCGGGCAATCCACGGGTGACGTTTGCCAGAGCGATGATTTGAGCAACGGCTGCGTCGAGAACGTCGCCAACTGTTCGATGGCATGGCGCAGAATATTCTCCGAGTCGCCCATGTTCGAGCCGAGCGCGATGAAGGCGATTGTAGGAGACGACGTAAGGAGGCTCATGCTTTTCCGGTTCGGATTTTAGAGACTCCTCACGTCGTCTCCTGCAAAACTATTTCAATCCCAACACGTCTTGCATGTCGTAAAGCTCGGGCTTTTGCTTCGCGACCCACAGCGCGGCGCGGAGTGCGCCGTTGGCAAACGTGTCGCGGCTGGAGGCTTTGTGGCTGAGTTCAACGCGCTCGCCGTTGGTCGCGAAGATGACGGTGTGATCGCCCACCACGTCGCCGCCGCGGATCGAGTGGAGGCCGATTTCATTCGGCGTGCGCTCGCCGGTGATGCCCTGCCGTCCATGCTTTGCCGCTTCCGGCAAATGCAGGTGACGAACTTTTGCCAGTATCTCGACGAGGCTCTTGGCGGTGCCGCTCGGCGCGTCGTGCTTGAGGCGATGGTGCATCTCCACGACCTCGAGATCGAAGCCCGGGCCGAGAATTTCCGCCGCCTTGCGCGTCAGCCAGAACAACGTGTTCACGCCGGTGGAAAAATTTGAGGCCCACACGACGGGTATCGGCACAATGGCTTGCTTGATCGCAAAGGTCTCGCTGTCGTTGTGGCCCGTGGTCCCGATGACGAGTGCTTTCTTATGTCCGGCGCAGAGTGCGGCGACTTCCGACGTATGCGTGTGCGAACTGAAATCCATGACGACATCGCCCTGCCCGATCACCGCGCGCAAATCGTCGCCTTTGTCAATCTGGCCGACGACTTGCAGATACTGGTGCTGCGCGGCGCAGGCCACGAGCGCCTGGCCCATGCGGCCTTTTGAACCGGTGATGATGATCTTGGTCATGGTGTGACGTGTTGCGGGTTGCGTGTCGCGTCAAGCAGCGGTTGCACGTCCAAGGAATACTTGACGCAACACGCAACCCGCAACACGTCGCCGCTCATTTCAACACCCCGCACGCCTTCAAAGTCTTCCGCAACTTCTCGCGGCTCGCGGACGTGATGGGAACGAGCGGCAGGCGGAATTCGTCGTCCATCATGCCCAACATCGCGAGTGCGGCTTTTACCGGGCCGGGATTCGATTCGATGAACAGGTCCTTGAACAATGGATAAAACTTTTCGTGCAGTTTGAGCGCGAGCGAATGGTTGCCGGTCGAGTAGGCGCGGACCATGTGCGCCACTTCACGCGGGATGACATTCGACGCGACGCTCACCACGCCCTGCGCGCCCACGGCCATGAACGGCAGCGTGAGCGAATCGTCGCCGCTCAGAATCGTAAACTTGTGGCCGAGGGCGACGCGGAGTTGCGAGACGCGGTCGGGATTGCCGCCCGCTTCCTTGATCCCGACGATGTTCACACCGTCGTGCGCGAGCCGGTCCACGGTGTCCACCGCGATCTCGATGCCGCAGCGACCGGGGATGCTGTAAAGAATGATCGGCAGCTTCGTGTTGCGCGAGACGGCGTGGAAATGCTGAAACAAACCTTCCTGCGTCGGCTTGTTGTAATACGGCGCGACTTGCAGCGAGGCGTCCGCGCCGACCTTCTCCGCTTCCTGCGTGAGATAGATCGCTTCCTTCGTCGAATTGCCGCCCGTGCCGGCCATGACTTTGATTTTGCCGCCGGCGAATTTGACCGAGAGCGCGATGATGCGGATGTGCTCCTCGAAATCCACGGTCGCGGATTCGCCAGTGGTGCCGACGGGCACGATGCCGTCCACGCCGGCTTTGATCTGTGACTTGATCAAGCGTTCGAGCGCCGGTTCATCAATCTGGCCGTGGCGGAACGGCGTTACGATCGCGGTGTAAGTGCCAGTAAACATTGTTTTCGCAAATTAGCAAGGCGGAGTGTCGAAGATAGCGGGCGCGTTGGCGAGGAGAAAGGGCGGGCGGTTTCGAGAATTTACTTGAGTGCGTGGACGCGAACCGCATCATTCCTGAAGGCGGGAGAGATGGCCGAGTGGCTGAAGGCGTCGGTTTGCTAAACCGATA
Source organism: Pedosphaera sp. (assembly GCA_009695195.1). GTDB lineage: Bacteria > Verrucomicrobiota > Verrucomicrobiia > Limisphaerales > JADLHS01 > CAIKLQ01. The sequence goes on along the minus strand of SIBJ01000065.1, from coordinate 16,390 downwards.
TACGGGTTAAACCGTATCGGGGGTTCGAATCCCCCTCTCTCCGCCATTTGCATTGTCCTCGTGATCATAAGACGATTCCGTCCCGTCCGCGAAATCTCCGCGCGCAATCTCCTCGCCTGCCTTTGCGTGGGAACGGGGCTGCTCGCGCCGCGCAGCACGCACGCGCACGGCGAACTCGACCTCCGCATCGCGGCGGCCACGGCGGAGATCTCAAAAAATACGAACAGCACCCTGCTCTACCTCGCACGCGGCGAACTGCATCGCGAACATCGCGACTGGCCCGCCTCCACGGCGGATTACGACCGCGCCGCGCAACTCGATCCCGAACTGGCCACCGTGGATTTCTGCCGTGCCCGCGCGCTGGCCGATGCCGCGCAGCTCACCGAGGCGGGAAAAATGTTCGACCGCTATCTCGCCCGCCGCCCGACCGACGGTAACGCGTTCCTCGAACGCGCGCGATTAAAAGTGCGAACCGGCGAGAACCGGGCCGCCGTCGCTGACTTCACGCGCGGATTGGAACTCGTGCGCGAACCGCAGCCGGAGTTTTACCTTGAGCGCGCCCAAATCCTCGTCGCCCTCGGTGAGACCAACACCGCACTGCCCGGTCTGGACGAAGGGATCAAGAAGCTTGGCCCCAGCGTGACCCTTCAGGTTTTCGCGATTGAACTGGAACTGACCGGAAAAAAATTCGATTCCGTGATCGCGCGTTTGAACACCATCATCGCGCAGGCCGCCCGCAAAGAGACCTGGCTGGCCCGCCGCGGCGAAATCGAAGTGCTGGCGGGCCGCCGCGACGACGCGCGGAAGTCGTTTGAAGCGGCGCTTGTGGCGGTAGCGCAATTGCCGATGCGTTTGCAACAAAATCCGCCGATGCTGAATTTGAAAGCCCGCATCAACGCCGCGCTCGGGAGCCTCACCAACACGCCGCAAACCCAGACTGAAAAAGCAAAATGATCAATCGGAATTTTCTGCCCGGACTTTTTCTCCTCGTCCTCACCCCTGCCCTCTCCCCCCGAGCGAGAGCGGAGTCAGCGCGCGCTCGACCAGGCTGCGTTCGCGCGGGGCAAAGTTCAGCTTCACTGCCTCGGCGTGCGCGGCGGGGGTCATCTTCTGCCACGACTTCCGAAGGGCGTTGATCATCTTCTCGTCGTCGGATTTCGCGGCGAGGTCGGCGAACTGGCGTTCGAGGAAGACCAGGCACAAGGCGTCTTCGAGCACGCGACACTCGGGGTCGGCGGGAAAATTCTTTTTCAAGTTCAAGTCCTGAACGCGGCGGATGGTTTCGGCGTCGTAGCCGAGTTCGCGGAGAATTTCGCCGGCCTTTTGCGCGTGGAATTTTTTCAGGTCCGCCCGCCAGCGGAGATAACCGCCGCGATCCAGCGGATACGACGCGCGCGGAATTTCCCAGCGGCAGAGATGCTGGCAGCGCGCGGCGAGCCGCAACGCCTCGCTCGCGTCCGGGCACAGCTTGAGCACCCAGTCGGTGAGCCATTGCGCATAGATCAGTTCGCGCGGGTGCGGCTCGCCGGTGACGACTTCGTGGTTGGGATCGCGCGCGTTCGCTTCGTCGAAACGGTGGAGGGCCTGTGCGAATCGTTCGCGGTCGGGCGGTTGAAAATCCTGCGGCATCACGGCTATGTTCCAGACGCGAGCGGCGCGGGCAAGCGCCGAGTGGATTAAACCGCAACTTTTCACGTCCATGATTCGCGGCACAAACCCACCTCGCGACTTGCCGCGCGCGACGAAATCCGTATCATCAAAAAGTGACGTGCCTTTTCAATTCGCGAACGAGCACCCCGCTCCTCCCGGCGGCGGTCGCTTTGCTCGCGGTATTCGCGCTGACTGGCTGCGACCGTGACGAGATCAAAGTGTACCGCGTCGCGAAGGAACCACCCGCCGCCGCGCCGTCGCCGGCTGGGCTGCCCGAGGGTCATCCCGAAATCCCGCGCCGCAAGCCGCAACTTTCCTGGACGTTGCCAGCCGGCTGGACGGAAGCCGCCGCGGGCCAGATGAGCCTGGCCACTTTCAATATCGCGGGCCAAGACGGCCAGCAGGCGCAGGTCGCGGTGACGCCGTTGCGCGGCTTGAGCGGAAAGGAAGCGCTCATCGTCAACATGTGGCGGAAGTCGGCGGGCCAGGCCGAGCTGTCGCCGGAAGAGGTGACGAGCCAACTTCAAGCCGTGGACATCGGCGGCGAAGTGGGAAAAATGTTCGACGTGACCAGCGCAACGGACAGCGCCAAGCGGCCCACGCGCATCGTCACCGCCATGGTTCATCGCCCGGATGCGAGCTGGTTTTTCAAACTGGCCGGCGATCAGGAACTCGTCGAAGCGCAAAAGCCCGCGTTCGTCACGTTCCTGAAATCCGTCAAGATCACTGAAGCACCGGCAACGGAGACGACGACGACGGAAGCGCCGGTTGCGGCGAAAACTTCAAAAACTCAGTGGAAGACTCCCACGGATTGGAAGAGCGTGGCACCCGGCGTGATGCAGGTCGCCAAGTTCACCGTGCCGGAAAAGGATTCGACAGCAGCGGAAGTGACGGTCAGCATCTTTTCCACCGACACTGGCGGCACTTTGGAGAACGTCACCCGCTGGCGGAACCAGATCGGACTGCCGCCCGCGACGGAAAGCGATTTGCCTCAACTGGTCAAGCCGCTTGATGGAAAAAATCCCGACGCTTTGCTCGTGGACATGACCAACGGCAATCGCCGGGTCGTCGGTGCGATCGTAACCCGCGATGGGCAATGGTTTTTCTTCAAACTGCTGGGCGGCACCGCGGCGGTCGCGGCGCAGCAGGAAGCGTTCGTTGCGTTTGTAAAATCGCCGATGTGAATCCGATGAAACTCGTCTGGAAATTGCTCACCTCGTTGCGACTCACCGTCGTGTTGCTGGCGTTGGGCATCGTGCTCGTGTTCGTGGGCACGGTCGCGCAGGCGGACGAGGGGCTTTACACCGCGCAAACGCGTTACTTCAAACACTGGTTTGTCTTCGGCCTCAGCTTTTTCGGCCAGCGCGTGCCGTTGCCGTTGCCGGGCGGCTATCTCCTGGGCACGGCGCTGCTCATCAATCTCCTCGCCGCGCACATCCAGCGGTTTCAGTGGACCTGGAAAAAAATCGGCATCCATCTGACCCACACCGGCGTCATCGTGCTGCTCGTCGGCCAGCTCACGACGGATTTATCTTCCCGGGAAACGATGCTGCGCTTTGCGGAAGGTGAAACGAAAAACTATTCGGAGTCCGCGCGGGATTACGAACTGGTTTTTACCAGCGACGTTGGCGATGGCAGGGAGGAAGTCGTTTCCATCCCGGAACGGCGGCTGCGAAACGGCGGTGAAATCAAAACCGCATCGCTTCCTTTCACCGTTCGTATAAAAAACTTCTGGGCCAACTCCGACCCGTCGTTTCGCGCGCCGATGCAGGAGAACGCGCCACCGCTGACCACCAATGGTCTCGCGCGCTATTTCGATTTTCGCCCGTCGCCGGAGGCCAAGGCGATGGATGAGCGGAACATTCCGTCGGCATTGATCGAAATGACGACGGTGACTGGCTCGCTCGGCGAGTGGGTCGTCTCCGATTGGGCGGGCGAAACCGGACTGGCGGCCAGCGTCAGCAACAACTTCGCGCGGCAACTGGGCGAACAAATGGCGGGGCGCATCGCCGGCCGGTTGGCCGAACCGCAAAGCATCCGGGTCGGCGGCAAGGAATTCAGTTTCACAATCCGGCCCGAGCGAACCTACCGTGATTTTTCCCTGACGTTGCTGAACTTCACGCACGCGCGCTATCTCGGAACGGATATTCCCAAAGACTTTCGCAGCCGGGTGCGGCTGGAGAATCCCCAAACCAGGGAGCACCGCGAAGTGGAAATTTACATGAACACGCCGCTGCGCTACCAGGGTGAAACTTTTTACCAGGCGAGCTTCGACCAGTTGGACCCGCGCGTTTCCATCCTCCAGATCGTCCGCAATCCCGGCTGGCTCACACCTTACGCCGGTTGCATCATCGTCGCCGCCGGACTGCTGACCCAATTTCTGATGCACCTCATCGGTTTTATTTCCAAACGGAGGACGGCGTGAAAAAATCGCTTCCGTTGATTTTGACCGTCGTCATGGCGGCGTGGGGTTTTGGCTCACTGCGCGAGCAGCCCGAAAAAGATATTCGGTACTCCGAGTTTGGGCGGCTGCCGCTGCTGTTCAATGGACGATTACAACCAATGGACTCGCTCGCGCGAAATTCCCTGCTCCAAATCCGCGAGAAACAGGCGGCCAATCTCGAGCCGTGGAAGGAGTGGCATCAAGGCCCGAAAATGATCCCCGCTATCCAATGGCTGGCGAGCGTGATGATGAAGCCCGAGGTCGCCGACGCGTGGCCGGTGTTTCGCGTGGACCATCCCGAGTTGACCGCGTTGCTCAAACTTCCGGTGAAAGACGAGGCCACGCATCAAGACGGGAAACATTATTCGTGGAATCAAATCCAGCCGTCGCTTGAGGCGATGCGCGAACAGACCAGCCGCATTACCGGGCGCGAGAAACAGAAACTTTCCGACCCCAGCCAACGCACGTCTTTTGAGCAGGCGGTGATGAAACTGCACGAGCGGCTCATTCTTTACCTTCGCCTCAAGAACACACTGCAACCGCAAGACGCGCGCGACTGGCCGGCCGAGTTCAAGGAATATACCGACCTGATTCCCGCCGGGGTCGCCGCCGTGCGCGCGCAGCAGGCCGGTGAAAAACACGACGCGGCGACGTTTGAGAAATTCCTGGGCCTCCTCCAGAAATTCGACGCCATGGCGCGCTTCGAGCCGCCGCTGCTGCTGCCGCCACCGGCTCGCGAGGGACACCCGCACGCCGAGTGGATGCGGGTCGGCGAGGTATTGCTGGAGGGCGCCCGCGGCGAAGCCATCCCGGATTCCGTGCGGGCCTACGCGGCGATCAGCGGCGCGTTCCGCCAAGGCGACGCGGCGGAATTCAACCGCCAGGTCGTGCGGTATCGCCTGTCGCTCGCGCCGGACTTTGGCCCGGCCGTGGTGAAGGCGGCCCGCGAACACTTCTTCAACCGGCTCGAACCGTTTTACAAGGCGATGGTGATTTACGTGCTGGCGTTTCTGCTGGCGTGCGGCTTCTGGTTCAACCTGTCGGACGGACTGCGGCGCTCCGCGGTGTGGCTGGTCGTGCTGGCGTTTGTGATTCACACGGGCGGCTTGATTTTCCGTATGTGGCTCGAAGGCCGCCCGCCGGTCACCAATCTTTATTCCTCCGCCATCTTCATCGGCTGGGGCGCGTGCGCGCTGGGGCTGGTGCTGGAAGGGTTTTGGAAAAATTCCATCGGCGTGGTCATCTCCAGCGCCGTGGGTTTTCTCACGCTCATCATCGCCCACCATCTCTCGCTGGCCGGCGATACGATGGAAATGATGCGCGCCGTGCTCGACACGAATTTCTGGCTCGCGACGCACGTGGTCGTGGTCACGCTCGGCTACGCTTCGACGTTCGTGGCCGGCTTCCTCGCCATCGTTTATATCGTCATGGGCGTATTCACGCCGAACCTGACGCGCCCGATGTCACGCGACGGTGCGGCCCACGGTGAGTTGGGCAAATCCCTGGCGAAAATGGTTTATGGGATCGTCTGCTTTGCCACGTTGTTCAGTTTCGTCGGCACCGTACTCGGAGGCATCTGGGCCGATCAATCGTGGGGAAGATTCTGGGGTTGGGATCCAAAGGAGAACGGCGCGTTGATCATCGTCCTGTGGAACGCGCTGGTCTTGCACTTGCGCTGGGGCGGCATCGTGCGCGAGCGCGGGCTGATCACCTGCGCGGTGGTCGGGAACATCGTGACCAGTTGGTCGTGGTTCGGCGTGAACATGCTCGGCATCGGACTGCACAGCTATGGCTTCCTGGACGCCGCGTTCATGTGGCTGATGCTGTTCATCGCGAGCCAGCTTGCGCTCATCGCGCTAAGTTCGCTGCCGCTGAAGAACTGGAGAAGTTTTCGAACCGAAGCGAAGGCGACCTGAACCCGAATCACTTCGCGCCGGGCACTGCCATCAGTTTGAGGATGGACTGTTGAACCTGCGCCCACGTCTGGTGCGTCGTATCCGCCATCCCCGCCGCCATGCCGCTGACATAAGCCGCCGAGGCGGACGTGCCCTGCACCATCCAGGCGCGGTTGCACAAGAAGACCGTGCTCGTGTCCGGCGCGCCCACGTCCACGAACGAACCGAAATTCGCATACGGCGCGATCTTCCCCTGCTCCACACCCGTGACCGCGACCACGCCCGGATACGCGGCGGGATAAAACGGCGTCGCCACCGGCTCGTTGCCGGCGGCGGCGAAAACTGGAATTCCCTTTGCGATCACCGCGCCGATGAGGTCCTTCAACATCGGACTGTCCGCCGGGCCGCCGAGGCTGAGATTGATGACGTTCGCGCCGTTGTTCACCGCCGACACGATTCCTTGCGCCACGTTCCATGTCGTCGTGGATGCGTTCGGGCCGTAAACGTCCACCGCCAGAATCTGCGCCGACGTGCTGCCTTTCGTGACCGATTCAAGACTCCGCATCATTGTCTCCGCCATCGCCGTGCCGTGCGACGGTTCGCACGGATTCAAAACCGCATCGCCCGCCACGGAAATCTGCTTCGCCACAAACTTGTCCAGGTTTGCGCCCATGGACTGCACGGCGGTGTCCACGAGGCCGATGAGGATGCGGCCCGAATCGCCCGGCGGATTCAACTGCAACGAAATCGGCCGCGTGCCCGCACCGCTGCCCGCGAAACCATCCAGCGGCTTCGGCTGGTCGAAATAATAATTGTAGTCCGTACCGGTGACATCACTGTTGCCGGCCAGTTGATCTTTCGCCGCGTTCGCCGCCGCCTCGTCGGGAAATTCCAACCGGTAAATGTCCGCGCCCCCCAACTTGCCCGTGACCTTCGCGCCGAGGGAACGCGCCAGCGCCGCGATGTCCGTGCCCGGTTTCACGCGGACGATGAGTTCGTTCGGCACGCGTTTGGGGACGGCGGATTTCGGCGCGGCCTTCACCGCCTGCGTCGCTTTGTTCGCGGCCGTGCTAAAAACGTAGAGTCGCGACGCGGCGTTTGTGCGCGGCACGAGCGCGAAGTTGAGATCGCCCAGCAACAGCCGCAACGCCTCGCCCGCCGGCACGTTCTTGAATTTGGCCGACGCCTCGTGCTTTGAATTTGGCTCGACGAAAATCTGCCAGCCGGTCTCCTTCTCGACGCGTTCGAGCAGCGGCAACAATTCCAGCCCGCGCACGTCGGCGTCCACGCGGCCTTTGGCTTTGTTCCAGACGATGCGGTTGGTTTCGCCCGACGCCGCGTAAAGCGACGCCGTCGCGAAGCCAATCGCCAGCACGACCGCCAGTTTTAAGAATCTTTGCATCATGTTCCTTCGCTCACTTGGACCAATAAACCACAGAAACGTTGCATCACGCAAGCTCACGGTGCGCTCCGCACGCGATAAATCCGCTCCGCCGCCGAAGTATTCGTCTCGGACCACCAACCGGGCGAGTTTGTCGGCGTCACCGCATCGCGTAACGTGAGGGTATTCGTCACGTTGGTCGCGCTCAGGATTTCGTAACGCCGGCCCGCCGTCGCCGGCCACGACAACGTCGGCGCGCCCGCCGCGATGTTCACCAGGAACGGCGCTTCCGTGCCGAGCAGCCGGATCCATTTCGTGCCCGTGCGATACTGCTTTCCGTCCGTCCGCATCACGACGGCGTAGAACGGATGCAGCCCCAGCCCTAGATTGGTGGCAGCGATAGAGAACGGCGCCGATTGCAGATTGCTCACCACGCCCCACGAGCCGCCGGTGCTGAAGAGTTCAATGCGCGAGATCGTGTTCGTGTTCGCGGTGACGAGAAATTGCAGCGTCGCTTCGAGCGCGGTGTTCGTATCGCACAGCAAACAAGTGAGCGTGGCCGAGAGCGGCGAGTTCGCGATGCGGACGGATTGCGAAACACGTTTCTGAGTGCGGACGTGACTGCCTTCGTACGCGACGGCGGTCAACTCGTGGTATCCGTCCACATTCGTCGTGGTGTTCAGCGCGAAGGTGAACGCCAGGTTGGTCAGTCCCGCCGCGACGTAGAGGTGATTGCGCGGTTGCAGGTCGGCGACGTTTTCATCGAGGCGGTTGGTGCCGGCGTCGAGAATCGTAAAACCGGGCGAGCCGGTCAGCGCCACCTGGATTTGTGATTCGGGCCAGCCCGCCGAGCGGGCACGCAGATCAAACTCTCCCGAGCGATCATTGGAGAATGAATAGATAAAACTCCAATACGGTTCGTCCTCATTCATGGCGATGTTCTCGACCGAAAAACCATCCGCCGTCGCCAGTTGGGCGTTGGTATTGATCGCGGCAAAAAAGAGCCGCGCGAAATTGTTCAACTTCTCGCCCGGCGTTTGATTCGTGCTGGTGACCGTCACCACCGTGCCGTTGGTTTTGATGACGACGCACTTGAGGAAATCCCCCGCCGGCAGCGTCAGTTGCGAGTTGGTGATAAGATAGTGGTGATTCCCCGACGCGACATGATCGAGAAAATTACTCCGCGTCGCGCCGGCGGCCGTCGTCAACAGCGTGGCCGAACCGATGTGATTGCTGACGGCGAGCGTCGTGTCGTCGCCGGCACGCGTGAGGTCGAAGGAGCGCAGTTCCACGCGGTCGCCGTGAGCGGCGGCGTGGACTTTCGTGGCGTTGGTGTAACTGGTGCCGTTGAGCCGGACGGCCAGATTGCTGGCGACCAATTGCAGCGTGGCGCTGGTCGGAATGGAATAGTTCGTCGGCACGCCGTTCACCGTCACGTAGATCACATTGTTCTGGCGCGGCGCGATGTTCGTCAGGGTCTGCGCGAGCACCCCATCCACGAACAAGTCCACCCGCTGAACCGGCCGCGTCGCGTCCGGCGCCTGGAAATTCACCGAGAGATTGGTCGTGCCGCTAAACCACGCGTCCGTCGGTAATCCCGTCCACGCGCCCGTCGCCGGCAACGCAAACGGCGCCGCCAGCGGTTCACCTACGAGGATCCCCTGGTACGGGTTCGTCACGCTCAGGTAGTAACACTCGGCGATGCTGAACCCGCGCGACTGGTAAAAATAATTTCGCGGCGACGGGAACTTCGCATAGTAGGCGCACGGTTCGATCACGGTGCCGTAGCTAGCCGTCGCGCCGGCGATCAGGAAATCCAGCGCGTCGGTGTGCCCGCTGACTTCCAGCAGGTAGCCGCTGAACGAGGTGAGGTTGTCCGCCATCGCGCCCGGCGCGAACGTGGTCGCGTTGAGATTCACCGTCTGGTTGCCCCCCGCGTAACCCAGCGCCGGGCCGAGGAAGTTCGGCGAGTCCACGTTCGTGCGGAGGATCGCGGGCGCGCCGCGCAGGCGCACGTCCACCATCGCGTCATCGAACAAATAAAGCCGGAGGTTCCGCAACCGGTCGCTCGGACTCTCGGCGAGGGAAACGGTTTGCGTGGGGAACGCGAAATCGTTCGCGACGCCGCGGTCCACGATGGCCTTGGCCTGCGCGAGGTTGGACGCGGTGAGCATCATCGTGAGCCAGGAATTGCTCGTCGCGCTGATGGGCGGCGTCGCGCGGAAAATTCCCTCGCTGCCCGCGTAAGCGCTCGCGCTCCCACCGGCCAGCGAACAGAACGACATCGGATCCGACGGATTGTTCTTGAACCCGTAGTAAAGCGCGGCGGTGGTGCTGTTGAAATTGTTGTTCACCGACGTGGTGGTATTGGTCACGCGATACGGGATGTCCATCGAGAGCAGGACGTAATCAATCTGGTTGCTCAGATTGCGGCTGGCCAGCATCGCGTTGAGCGGCGTGCGGATGAAATTGTCCAACTCGGCGCGCGTCCACGTCACCGCGCCGCCGGTCCAGTTGGTGAGGCGGAGCACGTTTTGCGACGGGACGCCGCGCTTCTCGCAGAAGTAATTGGCGAGTTGAAGCGAATTGGAACTGTTCGCGTTCGCGATCACGACGATGTTCAATCCGCTGCCGCCGGCGAAAACTTTCGCCCACGACAGCACGATACACATCAAGATGGTTCCGAAACGTATCCCAGTGGTCACGCGACAGTCTCGCCCAGGAAACCCGCCGAGTAAAGCCGGGGAGATGGGCCGGAGCTATTTTTTCAGCACCGTCTGCACCCACGACTGGTTGTCGAGATACCAGCGGATGGTTTCGCGGATGCCGTCCTCGAATTTATGCGCAGGCGTCCAGCCGAGTTCGCGCTGGATTTTACCAGCGTCAATCGCGTAGCGCCGGTCGTGGCCGGGACGGTCCTTCACGAACGTGATGAGCTTGCGGGAACTGCCGCCGAGTTGGGGAGCGAACTCGTCCACCGTGTCGCAAATCAATTCCACAATGCGCAGGTTCGACCACTCGTTGTGGCCGCCGATGTTGTAGGTCTCGCCGGCCTTGCCCTGGGTGAGCACGAGCCAGAGCGCCTCGGCGTGGTCGCGGACGTAAAGCCAGTCGCGCACGTTCAGGCCGTCGCCGTAAATGGGAATTGGCTTTCGCGCCATCACGCTTTGGATCACGACGGGAATGAGCTTCTCCGGAAACTGAAACGGCCCGTAATTGTTCGAGCAGTTGGTGATGACGGTGTTCAGGCCGTAGGTGTGATGATACGCCCGCACCAACATGTCGCTGGAGGCTTTGCTCGCGGAATACGGCGAGTTCGGCGCGTAAGACGTGCTCTCGGTAAACAAACCGGCCGCCCCAAGTGAACCATAAACTTCGTCCGTCGAGACGTGGTGGAAGCGGAATTGGCGATTGGCGATTGACGATTGCCGATTCATCCAACTCTCGCGACACGCTTCAAGCAAATTGAATGCGCCAACGACGTTCGTGTGAATGAAATCCCCCGGCCCGGTGATGGATCGGTCCACGTGCGATTCGGCGGCGAGGTGCAGCACATGCGTGATGTCATGCTGCTTAATCACCCGCACGGTTTCGACTTTGTCGCGCAGATCAACCTTTTCAAAAGCATATTTCGGATGGTGCGAGATTGTTTCCAGATTCGCCAGATGGCCGGCGTAAGTCAGGCAGTCGAGATTGACGAGGCTGGTGATCGCCGGCTGCTCGATGACGTGGTGAATCAGATTTGAACCGATAAAACCAGCGCCACCGGTGACAAGCAGGTTGAGAGTTGAAGGTTGAGAGTTGAGTGTCATTCCGGTTTCCAATCGCGCAGTGAATCTTCGAGCGCCTCGACGACGGGGCGGATTTTTACTCCCGTTGCGAGAAGTTTGCCCGCGTCCAGGACGCAGTTCGAGCGCGGAGTCTTGGCGGCGGTCTGATAAAACTCCGCGTCGCTGGCCCAGTATTCAAACCGCTTCGCCGGCTTCAAATATTTTCCGATCAACGCGACGACCTGTCGCGTGGTGACAAAACCGGGATTGGTCACGTTGTAAATTCCGAACGCCGCGCGCCTTTGCCAAAGGTCCAGGCACGCCGATGCGAAATCGCGCCGGTGCGAAATCGAGTTCACGTTGTCATAGACCTTCGCGTACCGCTGCACCTTGCTGAGGTAATTGCGCGGGCTGTCAAACTCGTCGAACGGAATCCGCAGCCGCCAGCTGTAGCTGCGGCCCACGCCGGCAATCCCCTCCTCGGCCAGCGCCTTCGAACCACTGTAAAAACTGCACGGCCCATCGCGGAAGGAAAAATTCGGCGCGTCGGTTTCGGTGAAGCCGTGGATATTTTCGGGCGACTGCTTGATCACTCCGCGCAGTTCCGACTTCGTCAGATCCTTCTCCACGCGTTCGCTTCCGTTCAAGACGATCTTCGCGCCGCTGTAAATGCAACCGGACGAAACATGCCCCCACGGAATGTCCAGCGTCGCGCAGGCGTTCGCGATGGTGAGCGGCAGCAGGGTGTTGCCCGCGAGCGTGTCGGCTTTGGCGAGTTCGCAGGCGTCCACGTTCGGTTTGCCGGTGAAGCCCGCCGCATTGATGACGAACTCCGGTTGTTCCGATTTCAAAAACCCGAGCAGCGAGTCAAACTTCGTGTAATCCACTTCGCGCCGGGAAAGATTTTTGAACGGCAGATTGCGCCGTTCGAGTTCACGCGCGAACGCCTGGCCGATGTAACCGCTGCCGCCGAGGAGCAAAATCATTTTTGGACCTTGAGTCGTTCGGCTTCCGCCACAACCGCGGCGAGGTAATCGCGGTATTCGCACTTCGGCATCTGGCTCGTGACTGCGGAGAGTTGCGCCAACGAAATGAAACCGCTTCGAAACGCCGCCTCCTCCGGGCAACCGATCTTGATGCCCGCGCGCTTCTCGATGGTCTGCACGTAGGCGCTCGCCTCGTGCAGGCTGCTGCTCGTGCCCGCGTCGAGCCACGCGAAACCGCGGCCCAGCCGATAAACATGCAAAGCGCCCCGGCGCAGGTAGGCCACGTTCAGGTCGGTGATTTCCAGTTCACCGCGGGCCGACGGTTTCAAATTTTTCGCGACGCTCACGACGCTGTGGTCGTAAATGTAAAGCCCGGGCACGGCGTAATTGCTCCGGGGTTGCTTCGGTTTTTCCTCGATGGAAATCGCCTGGCCGTGCGCGTCGAACTCCACCACGCCGTAGCGTTCCGGGTCGTTGACGTGATAACCAAAGATGGCCGCGCCGGATTTGAAATCGGCGAAGGCTTTTTGAAACGAATCGCCGCCGTAGAAGATGTTGTCGCCGAGAATCAACGTCACCGCATCGCCGGCGATGAATGATTCCGCGATAAGAAACGCCTGCGCGATGCCCGCCGGCTTGGCTTGCTCCCGATAATCAATCGTCAAACCCCACGCGCTGCCATCGCCGAGGAGTTGCTGGAAGCGTGGCAAATCCTGCGGCGTGGAAATTAGGCACAGCTCGCGGATGCCGCCCTCGATGAGCGTCGTGAGCGGATAATAAACCATCGGCTTGTCGAAGACCGGCTGGAGCTGTTTGCTCGCGACCAGCGTGAGCGGAAACAACCGTGAGCCCGCGCCGCCGGCCAGAATGATGCCTTTCATCGGGACGGGAGCGTAGGAGGTCGCGCCGGGTTTGAAAAGGCGAAGTTCATTTTACCTTGGAAATCCATGCCGCGATTTCCTCGTCACTCAACTGTTTGGTTTCGATGCGCAGCTTGTCGCTCGCGCCCAACGCGCGGTACGCGGCGCGGATGTCGTCAGTCGGGAATTTCTCCCCGACGTTGTGCAGCAGCAGCGGATGTGGCGCCGCGAGCATGGCCGCGCCTTGAAATCCACCGATGGTTCGGAGGCCCGGGCAGAACACGCCGGGAGCGAGCAACGCCTCGTCCGTTGAGACGTCGCGGGCGCCACAGTTGGCGATCACAACGTCGGCGGCCGGAGCGGCCAGCAAGACCCAAAGGCCCGTTTGCGCGGTGCCCAAAAGAATTTTCACCTTCGTGTGACGGGCTTCATGGTCCCAGATACATCCGCTAATGATCTGTCGGCAGTTCTCCTGGGCCAAAGTTCGGTTGTAGGTGGAAAAGAAATTGGTGTGCTCCGCGCTGGCGGCCGCCACGGGTTTGCAAGTGATTTGGGAGTTCGATAGCTTCACCAAAGGATTCGAGTTGGCAATCAGCTTCAACCCTTCCCCATCGTCAGCACCCCCACCGACCCGCGTGAGCACAGTACCGACCGCGGACCCGCCATCCCCTCCCGCCAATACGGGCGAGAACTGAAGCGTATGTCTCCAGGCGGGCAACATGACCTCGCGGAATTTCTTGAAACTTGATTTATCTTTCGGCACGAGTTTCCGCCATTGCTCGCGGCGCGCCCGCTTCAACGATTCGCTGAATTGGTCCTTCGTCACGGCACCAGCGGGAAGTTTGCCGTCGGGAAACACCCGAAGGTCAGCGACTGGCTCCCTGCCAAACGGCTGCTCTTTGAGCGACGCGGGGTCGGGATGTTTCAGCAGCCACCGTCCGAACCAATCATAAACCGCTTCGCGGCTGGTTTGATTGTAGTTGTGGCCGAAGTCAAAGCGGGTGTAACGCAGACGATCCTTTGCTCCGAGCAGTTCGTAGATTTTGCCGACGGCCGGGCCTTCGACTTCGAGCGTCATCTTCGTCCAGTCACCCGTCGCGGCGATCAGGATTTGCGGACGCGGCGCGGCGGCGGCGGCGATTTCCATATTCGAGTATTCAACGCGCAGGCCCGGCGCGTTCTCGCAACTGCAACCGCCTTGCATCGTGGAGCTGACCATGCAGATGGGCGCTTGCGCGGCGAGCCGGTCGTCCACCGCGCCGAGCATGAAGGTCTGCGTGCCACCGCCGGACGGGCCGGTGCAGGCGAGGCGCTTCTTATCCACGCCGGGAAGCGATTCGAGAAAATCCAGCGCGCGAATGCTGTTCCACGTTTGCAATCCCATCAGGCTGATGTTCCAAAGCTCGTCGGTGCGATTCGTGCCGAACATACGATTGGTGTTGTAGGCGGGCACGTTCGTGGACGAACCGGCAAAGCGCGTGTCGTTGTAACCCACCATGTCGTAGGCAAACGCCACCATCCCCTGACGCGCGAAACTAATGCCGAGGGCGGGAACACTGGCGTCTGCGCTGTCCACCAGGCGGCCCTCCGTCCAGTGACCATGCGGTAACAGAACACCGGGAAACGGTCCGCGCCCTTTTCCCACCGGACGATAAAGATTGCCGGCGAGATAAAACCCGGGCGACGGCTGGAAATAAACCCTCTCGATGCTGTAACCCTCGCGCTCGATTTTGCCGAAGACCTGCGGATGCAGCGGAGTCTTCTCCGGCATCGGCCACAGTCCGCAACTCACGAGCACCTGCTCGCGGATTTCCTGCGCGCGCTGTTCCCACGCGGCGCGAGACGCCACGGCGGGAAAAGTGCGCGGCGTGTTGAGATTCCGGACCAAGTTGGTTTCCGCTGCGCGCGAGACTTGCGCGAGCAACACGACGGATAGCAGACGGCGGGCGATGTGATTCACGCCCGGGATTCAATTCCATTTCGCGCCGGATGCAAGAATTCTCCGGTGAAAAATAAAAGGGCCGTCCCACGCAGCGGAACGGCCCTGCAAATAAACCGGATTCCGCTTCAGCTCGAAAGCGCGCCTTCGGCCGGAGCTTTCTGAGTGAATAACAGTTTGTCCTTGTCCGCCGTGACGGTGATAGGCTCGCCTTCATGCACGTTGCCTTTGAGGATTTCCTCGGCCAGCGGGTCTTCCAGGAAACGCTCGACCGACCGGCGCATCGGGCGCGCGCCATATTGCGGATCGTGGCCCTTCTCAACCAGGAAGTCCTTCGCCTTCTCATCCAGCGTGAGGTTGAAGTTCTTCGTCTTCAGCCGCGCGAGGACCTTGCCGATTTCCAGCTCCAAAATCTGGACCAGGTCCGGCTTGGTCAGCGAGCGGAACACAATCAGGTCGTCCAGCCGGTTCAGGAATTCGGGGCGGAAGGTTTTCTTCGCCTCTTCCATGATGCGCTCGCGCATCTTCTCGTAGGTCGCCTCGTCGCTGATCGGCGAGAAACCCATCGTGGATTGTTTCTTGATCGTGTCCGAGCCGACGTTCGAGGTCATGAGCACGATCGTGTTGCGGAAGTTCACGACGCGCCCGACGTTGTCGGTCAGTTTTCCTTCTTCGAGAATCTGCAACAGCATGTTCCAAACATCGGGGTGCGCCTTTTCGATTTCGTCAAAGAGCACGACGGAGTAAGGCTTGCGGCGAACTTGTTCGGTGAGCTGGCCGCCTTCCTCGTAACCCACGTAACCGGGCGGCGAGCCGACGAGCCGCGAGACATTGAACTTTTCCATGTACTCGCTCATGTCGAGTTGGATCAGCGATTTGGAGTCGCCGAACATCTGCTCGGCCAGGGTCTTCGCGAGCAACGTCTTGCCGACACCCGTCGGGCCGAGCAGCGCGAACGTCCCGATGGGCCGGCGCGGGTCTTTCAAGTCCGCGCGCGAACGGCGCAGGGCTTTGCAAATCGCGGAAACCGCTTCACGCTGGCCGACGACGACCTTCGCCATCTCGCTTTCAACGCCCAGCAGCTTCGCCATTTCATCCTGGCCCATGCGCTGAAGCGGAACGCCCGTCCATTTGGAAACGATGTGTAAAATATCGTCCTCGTCCACGACAATGCGCTTCTCCTCGCGGCTCGCGCGCCATTCGCGCAACAGCGTTTCCAATTTTTCCTTCGCGTGCTTTTCCTTGTCGCGCATCAAGGCCGCGCCTTCGAAATCCTGGTTCTTGATCGCGCGCTCCTTCTTCGTCTTGATGTCCTCGATGTCAGCCTCGAGCGCTTTGGATTCCGGCGGACGCGTCATCGTGCTGATGCGCGCGCGCGAGCCGGCTTCGTCCATCACGTCAATCGCCTTGTCCGGCAGGAAACGGTCGGTGATGTAACGGTCGGAAAGTTTGACCGAGGCTTCAAT
>SIBJ01000064.1 GCA_009695195.1 Pedosphaera sp. | reverse complement strand
CGGCGTTGACTGCCAGACAGCAGATGTGAAAATCCAGCGAGGAATGGAGTCGTTTGTTTCATGCGCCACTTTGAAACAACTCGCTCCAAGGATCCAGTTATATTCGCGTACAATTGCTGACGCGTTTTTCCTTATCTAAGCGCCATTCATCACTGCCGCCGCCTTCGGGTCCTTCTCCGCCATCGCGTCAATAACCTGTCCGCGAATCTGCTGGCGTTGGTACATCGGGATGGAATTTATTTTATCGAGCGCCTTCTGTGGATCGGTTTCGGCAAGCCCTTGCAACGCGGCGCTCAAAAAATTCTGCCGCTCCTGGCCGCGCGGTTGTTTCTCCACCCACGCCAGTGCGGCGTCGGGGTCTTTGCGCGCCCACTCGGTGAGCGCGGAGGAAATCGCCTGCTGCCGGTCGTTGCGGCTCTTGAGCGACTGGCCGTAGGCGAGGACCGCTTGCGGGTCGGACTCGGCCCATTTCTCGAGCAACGTGTAGCGGAAACTCCAAAACTCATTTTGCGAAAGGACTTTTTCTGCCAGCGCCAGCGCGTTGGTCGCGTTAGCGGGGGAAATTGTTTTGGCCAGGTCTTGCATGCGCTCCCAACGTTTGCGCCACGGGCCGGAGGTGGCTTTCTTCAACTGCGCTTCCAGATCGGCGGCATCGAACGGCGTACGGTTGGTCGCTTCCCCGTCAGCGGCATTGTGTCGGACTGCGGCAGACGATTTGGCCGGGGCCGCGGGCGGCGGGGGCGCGGTTTGTGCCGAAGATTTCGTTGGCGCAGTGTTGCGCCCGATCAGAAAACCAGCGGCACCGATCGCGAGCGCAATCGTCAGCAGGACGGCAAAGCGGGAGGTCATACGGAACTTAGACCGGACACTGGCGGATTCGTTCGGTTGAATCAAGCGAAACACCGCCCGCGCGAGCTTGCGAAAAGTTCAGCAGCGAGTAATTCTATCCGACAAATCAGCCGTCAAGTGTTTCGCCTATGAAAACCAGCCTGCTCATCACCGGATTGTTCACCCTCGCTCTGGCTCAGCGCGCCGCGGCTGCGGACGCCGACGCGTTGCGCAACTGGCCGCAATGGCGCGGCCCGCTCGCCACCGGGGTCGCGCCCGAAGCCGACCCGCCGCTCGCATGGGGCGAAAACAAGAACGTGAAATGGAAGGTGAAGATTCCTGGCGAGGGCACGGCCACACCCATCGTCTGGGGCGACCGGGTGTTCATCCTCACCGCCGTTGCGCCGCAGAAGAAGGACGAGGTGAAACCTGCCGAAGCCAGACCTGCCGAGCCACCTCCCGGCCCCGGCGGCCCGCCCGGTCCCGGCGGCCAACGGCCTCGTCGCCCCGGCGGTCCGGGCGGCGGTTTCGGCGGCGGACAAAAGCCGACCGAGAAATATCAGTTCACCGTTCTGTGCCTCGACCGCAAGACGGGCAAAACGCTCTGGCAAAAAATCGCGCGCGAAGAAGTCCCGCACGAAAGCCGCCAGCGAGACAACACCTTCGCCTCCGCCTCGCCCATCACCGACGGCAAAATCGTGCTCGCTTATTTCGGTTCGCGCGGACTGCATTGCTACGACCTCGACGGCAATCTGAAATGGTCCAAGGAATTCGGCCAGATGCGGACGCGCATGGGCTTCGGCGAAGGCGCGTCGGCGACACTGCACGGCGACACGGCGATCGTGAATTGGGATGACGAAACGGACGGCGACGCCATCATCGCGTTGGACAAAAACACGGGGAAGCAACTTTGGAAAACACCACGCGACGAAGCCACCGGCTGGGCCACGCCGCTCGTCGTCGCCCGCGACAAAAAACTTCAAGTGGTCGTCAACGCCTCCGGCAAAGTTCGAAGCTACGACTTCGCCAGCGGCGCGGAACTCTGGTCCTGTGCCGGCCAGACGCCCAACGCCATCCCGAGTCCTGTCGCCGACGCGGATACGGTTTATTGCACGAGCGGATTCCGCGGCGCGGCGCTTTACGCCATCAAGCTGGACGCGAAAGGCGATGTGGGCGGGACGGACGCCATCCGCTGGACGCACAACAAAGCCACGCCCTACGTCCCGTCGCCGCTGCTCGTGGACGGTCTGATTTATTTTGTCTCCGGCAACAACGGCGTGCTCTCGTGTTGCGACACGAAAACGGGCAACGCGAATTTCGACGCCGAGCGATTGGAGGGCGTCTTTGAAATCTACGCCTCGCCCGTGGCGGCGAAAGACCGCGTGTACGTCCTCAGCCGCGACGGCAAGTGCCTCGTGCTGAAAAAGGGGCCGAAGCTGGAAATCCTCGCCACCAACAAACTCGACGACAAGACCGACGCCTCCATCGCGCTGGTCGGCAAGGAACTTTTTATTCGCGGTAAAGAAAGCCTTTATTGTATCGCGGAGAAGTGAAGCGCAACTATTGCTGGGCACCGGGAACGGCGGTAAAACGATTTAACGTCCGCCCTCACCCTTGCCCTCTCCCCCAGGAGAGGGAATAGCGATCGCTTGGTTTCCGTTTGATTGCCGCGTTCCCGACAACTCCGCCACACATTATTCCAAGTACCCGGGAGTGATGCTCCCTCTCCCCGGGGGAGAGGGCTGGGGTGAGGGCGAGCGTTGTTCCAAAAAAAGAATTTCAAGCGCTTTGCGCTCTCACCCTCGCGGCCTGACGTTCCAGAGGAACGCCAGCAGCACGATGCCCAGCGCGGTGCAGATCACCACCGACCAGAGCGCCGCATCCCAGCCGTAATTTTGGGAAATCCAGCCCAGTCCCTTGCCCTGGATCACGCGCCCGACGTAGCCAAAAAATCCCACGAAGCCCGCCGCCGTACCCACGGCTTTTTTTGACGTCAGGTCCAGCGACATCACGCCGGAAAACATCACGGGCACATAAACGAGAAAACCAATCACCGCGAAGAGCACCATGTCCACCCACAACATTCCCGCTGGCACCACGCGAATCGCCGCGAAGGCGAACACCAGCGGAATCATCGCCAGCACACTCACGCGCGCGCGGCAGCCGCCGAGTTTGTCGGAGAGCCAGCCCATGCTGAACATCCCCGCCGCGCCGGCAAACTCGATGACCGTCGTGCTGAAGCCGCCCTCGGTCAGCGACGCGCCCTTCGTCTCCTTCAAATACGTTGGCCCCCAGTCCACCATCGCGTAGCGCGCGATGTAAACGAACACGTTCGCCAGCGCGAGCACCCACAACCTCTTGTTCGGAAAAATGTATTTCATCAGCAGCTCGCGCGCGGGGAGTTCGCGCTCGTGGGTTTCCTTTTCATCCAGCGGCCAGTCGTTCTTGTATTCCTCGACCGCCGGGAGGCCGACGGATTGCGGCGTGTCGCGCATCCGCCAGAAAAGATAGATCGCGCCGAGCACGGCGATCACGCCGGGCACGTAGAACGCCGAGGGCCAGCCCCAATGCTGCGTGCAAAACGCCGCGAGCCAGCCCGCGATGCCGCCGCCGAGATTGTGCGAAATGTTCCAGACCCCGAAAACTTTCCCGCGTTCCTTCGCGCTGTACCAATGCGCCAGCCCGCGCGTGCAAGGCCCGTAACCCATGCCTTGCACAAAGCCGTTGATCGTCCAGAGCAGAACGTGGCCCCAGTAATGGTGCGTCGCGCCGAAAATAAAATTCAGCGCCGCGGTCAGCAACATGCCGGTGGCGACGTATTTGCGCGCGTCGCTGTGGTCGGCGAAATAGCCCATCACAAACTTGCCGATGCCGTAGGCGAGGGAGGTGGCGGCGATGATGTCGCCGATCATGGACTTGTCGTAGCCGAGCGCGTCGCCGATTTCCTTCGAGACGGGGGAGAAATTATTCCGGACGAGGTAGAACGTGGCGTAAGCGATGAACGTGGCCTCGAAAATCCGCCACCGATGGGCGGGGTAAAGCCGCGCCACTTCCGCGGGCGGGAGCCGGGGCGCGGGCGGCGCGGGCTGGAACCATTGGCAGAGCCGGCTGATCATGCGCGCGAGATTTCGGCGGAGGGTGGGGGATTCTGCAAGGGCTGGCAATCCATCGCGGCGTGATATTGCGCCAGTTCCGCGACGCGTTCCGCGTCCGACCAGCCGAGCAATTCCGCCATCCAGTTCGCGACGAGTTCCGCTTTCAGCGCGGCGTCGCGATGGTAATGGTGCCAGCCCGTGCGGCGGACCATCACGTCCTCGAGGTGAACGGCCCATTCGTTGGCGCAGAAATGTTCCACCACCCGCCGGCAAAATTCCGGCGGGAGAATACCGCTGAAACCGTTTACTTCATTCGCGGGTAACAGGGGTTCGTCCGCCGTGCGGCAATCGTTGTAACGATTCAACGGTTTTGACGTTTTAACGATTTGATCCACCGTCTGCTCCGCCATCAGGCGATACGTCGTGAGTTTGCCGCCAGCCACATCCCACCAGCCCGGCTCCGGATTCGTGATTTCATGCGCGCGCGAAATGTCCGCGGGCTTGCCGTTCGGATCGGCGAGGAGCGGTCGCAATCCGGCCCACGTGCTGATGACGTGGGCGTTGGTCAGTTTGGCAGCCGGGAAAAACTGATTCGTCACACCAAGCACGTAGCGGATGTCCTCGGCGTCGGCGACCACGCGGTCGAGCGGTCCGTCGTAATCCGTGTCGGTCGTGCCGAGGATCGTGCGCTCGCCCCACGGCGTCGTGAACAGAATGCGTTTGCCATCGGTCATCACGACGGTGGCCGGCACCGGAAGGCGGTGGCGCTCGACGACCAGATGAATGCCCTTCGTCAGCCGCAATTGCACGCGGCTGTGCGGCAGACCATCGGCCCACGGGCCGGTGGCGTTGACCACAGTCCGCGCGCGGATGGTGAAATTCATCCGCGCGAGCCGGTCTTCGATTTCACATTCCCAGAATTCGTCCTGGGAGCGCCGGCGTCCCGCCGGCGTGTCGCCATTTTGAAACCCGCCGGCGGGGACGCCGGCGCTCCCAGGCCGCGCGTTGATAAAGCGACAATAGTTCACCATCGTCGCGCCGCTCTTCGCCCCCGAGCGCAAAGTGTCGAGTGTGAGCCGCGCGTCGTTGGTGAAGCCGTCGTAGTAACGCACCGCGCCGTTGAGGTTGGTTCGCGCGAGGCCGGGAATTTTTTGCAACACTTCGCCGGCGGAAAGCCAGGTGGACTGGCCGAGATTGCGCCCGCCGCAAAGCAGGTCGTAAACCTTCACGCCGATCTTCAACTGCCAGAGCTTCCAGTTCCGGTTGTCGCGATAGGTCGGAAAAATAAACGGCAGCGGCTCGGCGAGATGCGGCGCGATGTGATGGATGATTTTTTTCTCCGCGCTGGCTTCGCGCACGAGACCGATACGGCCCTGCGCGAGGTAGCGCAGGCCACCGTGCAACAGCCGGCTCGACCGACTGCTCGTGCCCGACGCAAAATCGGATTGCTCGACCAGCCCGGTCTTGAGGCCGCGCATCGCCGCATCCCGCGCGACGCCGGCGCCCACGATGCCGCCGCCGAGAATGAGCAGGTCGAGTTGGGCGTGGCTGAGTTTATCGAATGCGGCGTCTCTGGACGGCGCGACCTTCATTCTCTTTCCCCATTCCGCGCAGCCATCAGCAGTTCCCCGAGTCGGGCGATGTCGGGAACGATGAGGTCGAGCGGGGGCATGTGTTGCGCCGCTTCCTGTGCGGTCGCTTCGCCCGTGAGCACGAGAATTCCCAGCGCGCTGGCGCGCTCGGCCATGGCCATGTCCGTGTAGAGCCGGTCGCCGACCATGGCCAAGTTCTCCGGCCGCAACTCATGGCGTTGCAGCAGGTCGCGCAACATGCGCGGGTCCGGTTTGCCCAACACCGCATCCGGTCCGCGGCCGGTGGCCGCTTTCAGCGCGGCACAGACGGCACCGCAATCCACGAGGACGGTGGGTTCGTCCGTCGGGCAGACCCGGTCCACATGCGAGGCGATAAAGGGTTTGCCTCGTTTGATCCAGTAGGCTGCGCGACAAAGGCGTGAGTAGGTAAGGCCGGTGTCGAAGCCAACCAGCACGGCATCCGGTTCGTCGCCAGCGTGGTCGGCGCAAAGGGTGAAGCCGGCGGCGGCGATTTCCCGGCCCATGCTTTCCGTGCCGAGCAGGAAAACCCGCCGGGCGAGGGGCATTTCTTCTTGAAGGAATTCAATGGTGGCCTGGGTCGAGGTGTAGAGTTGATCGCGGGTGACGTGAATTCCCAACTTGCGCAGGTGAACGATGTAGTCTTCGACGCTCTTGGAGGAATTGTTGGTGAGCAGCGTGTAACCGATGTCCAGTCGCGAGAGCAGCGCCAGGAAGGGGTTGGTGAAATTGAAGAGCGTGTCACCGCAGTAAATGGTGCCGTCCATGTCGAGCGCTACGTGCTGAATCCGGCGCAACCGGTCACCGATGCATGCCGGGGCCGGTGGGGAGAAAGTCCGAATGCTGGGTAGGGGACTTGGCATAATTTCAGGCGCGGTTGGCGAAAGGTTTTTTTTCATGGCCGCAGATCACCAAGCCGGAGCGCGCTTCCAGTTCGAAACTTAGCGGTACGAGTTCATACTGTTTCCCGGAAAAAGCCATGATTTTGTTTGCGGCAAGGCAAATGCGCGCTGGGGCCCGGCTGAGGGCGGAAGCCGGGACTTGCTGGTGATGGTGGCTGAGGAGTCTCATGCTTGAAAGTTTCAGTTCACCTTGCGCGTGGCGTGTTCCTGCATCCACGCGACATCCGGATTGCCGGAGTCCGGCGTTGGGTAGGGCCGGGCTTGGCCGACCAGGGGCGGCAGGAGTACAAATTGGCTTTTCCATTTGTGAAGTTCGGAATGTCCGTCGGCAAACGAGAGCCCGCCGGAGCCGCCATGATAACTAGCCGGGCTGTCCACGAGTTGCAGGGGTGAATTGGGATAACCGTCCATGTCCACCACGAAAAAGCCGTCGTTGATACTGTCCTCACGCTCGTCAAGGAAGACGAACGTGCCTGAAGCGCCCGGGTTGGTGAAATCCGACGACTTGCGATAGATGCGCCAAGGGCCGGTCGCATCGGACCATACCATGGGCGCGGGAACTCCGCCGGCGCTTCCGCGTCCGCCCACCCAGTTCAGCATGGACATGCTTCGGACGCGTGGAACGACTTGGCGCTGCGCATTGATACCGGTGCTGCGATCGCCCGGGCACTTGAAGATGTCGAGGTTTTTTCCACAATAAGGCCAGAGGAGACTGGATTTGATGTTGTTTCCTCCCGCCGAGGGGACGACGGCTGGGTCCGTGTTTTCGGGGCTAATGTTCATGTCTCCACCCACCCATTCGAAAGGGCCGCCTTTGGCGAATGGGAGAGATTCGTAGTTGTCATCCGTGTACATTTTCCAAGCCAGAAGCAGTTGCTTGTGGTTGTTCATGCAATAGATGCCTTGGGCTTTGACCTTGGCCCGGGAGAGCGCCGGCAGCAGCATCGCGGCCAGAATGGCGATGATTGCGATGACCACCAGCAATTCGATCAGAGTGAAAGCCGTCCGCCCTGTTGAGCAGGTCCCTGGTTCTAATTTCGTTTCTATTTTCATGCGAGTTCCGTTCGCTGCTGCTTTCAGTCCCGTCTTAGACTAGAGCTGTGGACGAGCTGGATCCATCAGTTTTCACGGGGCACTGCTGCTGCGCTCTGCGAGCCACGGCAGGTCGTTCGGGTTGCGTATCGTCGGACGACCCGTCACCGCCGATGAAACATCTAGGATGGCGGGGTCCCGCCATTTTTTGATTTCGGCGTGGCCGTCGGCAAAGGAAAGTCCGCCCGCGCCATTATGGTAAGTGGCCGGGATGTCAATCCATTCGTTGAGATTGTTGGGATCGCAGACAAACCAGCCATCGTTGATGCTGAACGGGTTCTCATCAATTGTCACCCAGCATTGCGCCGGTGACGGTCGGATTATTTCTGCCTGCTTGCGGAAGACGCGCGAGTTGGCATTCCAAATCTGGATGGGGTTCAGCCAGCAATTCATGGCCATGCTCCGCACAGTCGGGACGAGTTGTCTCGCGGCATTGACGGCTGTCTTGCGGTCGGCAGGACACTTGTAGGTCGCCAGGCTCTTGACGTAAGGATACATCAAACCCAGTGCCAACAACTGGGTATCGGCGGCCCCCGGCATCGCATCCATGCTTCCGTAAGCCCACTGGTTGGCGGGATTGCCCGGGTCCGCGCGCGGATCGGGCAGAGTGTTGACCAGGGACTCCAACCCGCCCGTGCGCATTATTTTGTCGTCGTTGTCACCAGAGTACATGTACCACCCGAGTTGCAGTTGTTTCAGGTTATTCATGCAACTGATACCCTGCGCCTTGGCCTTGGCTTTACTCAACGCCGGCAACAGCATCGCGGCTAAAATGGCGATAATGGCGATCACCACAAGCAATTCGATCAATGTAAAACCTGGATGGGTGGTTTTAATGCGCCTCATGTTCTTTAATCCTTTGTTAATCTTGACCCAAAACCGATTCCGAAGGGAAACCGTCACCCAGCGTGACGGTTTCCCGTTCGGATCAGACCAGCTCCATCAATTCTCCGTGTCGCCCAGGACCCGGTAGTAAGCCTCGCCAGCTGGAGCCGTGGTATCGGTGTAAGCCGGAGTTGTCAGCCCGGTGGCAATGGTCGTGTAAGTACCATTCACTGTGGAACTGCGCTGAACACTGAAGCGCACGCCGCCACCGAGTGTCCATGCCAAGTCCACATTTACACCCCGCACAATGTTCGTAATCGTGATCGCTTCATTGTGCAGGAACACCAGCCGCCCGCCGCCGGACACGTAGTTCTGGTCGCTCACCACAAGGAAGCTGCCATTCGTAGAGAATGCCATCCCGGCTTCATGCAAGCGCATGTTTAGATCCGGGCGGCCGCCGTTCGGATTGTCCCTCGGGAAGAGCGCCTCTTGTCTGCCATCGCCTGAGTCCGCAACGGCCGAACCAAAGGACCATATCGCGGGCGTGGCATTGGTTGAGGGTGAAAACCGGCTCTTGCCACCCACCCAGACACGGTTGTCGGTGGGGTCAACCGCAATACACAAGTTTCCTTGCGAATTTGTATCGAAGCCTGCGACAAGTGTATCAATGTCCCGCCTAACTCCACTCCCGTCAGTCGCGACAATCCATCCGAACCTGTCGGCCACGGTGACCACCTCGTTCGACACCTGCAACGTGGCAATCGCAGAGCATTGACTGGCGACCGGCACCGCCACGCCGCCCAATCCGTTCGCAGTAGGAGAGATCAGGTAATTCTGGTAGGTCATCTGATTCAAACTGGTTGTGGCGGGATCAACCAGATAGATGGCATTCATGGGATTAACACCATTCACAGAACGGTCCAGAACCGCCAGCGTCGTTACCCCATTCGTGACGACCAACGTCAAAGCAATCGGCTCATCCCGGGTATTTGCAGGTGCGGCACCAAAGTCCGAGATGACCTCTTCCACCGCGCTTGTGGCCCACGGCTCTTTCAAACGGCGGAGGGACTGGGGTCCTTGGCCGTGTGTCCACCAGATGGTGCCATTCGTTCCCACTGTGATGCCCTTCGGGCGATCCAAGCCGGTGACAATAGGTGACGCATCCAGCGCCCATTTGCCGTGCGCCACTTTTTGGGCGCGCCAAATGGCGCCGACTTCTTCCTCGTCGGTCGTGAAGAGGATGTTGTCATTGCGGGGATCCACTGCCACGCCCGCGACCACATGACCTGGCACTTTGACGATGGAATAACTCTTGAACCGGGTGCCAGTGTTGACCGGCGTATAGGGCCGTGGTGCTGAGGTTGCTGTGTTGTTAAACGATTCAATCGTGATGTCGTCAATATAGACTGGCGGATGCCCGCTGCCATTGGATGAGTTAAACGCGATCATGAACATGTTGGTGTTCGGAACCGCAGCATTGGCGAGGAACGGGTAATTCGTCATGACCACCGAGCCGTTCCTGAGGATCGTGTAGGTATGGTCGGCAAAGTGAGTGATTAATTGGTACTCTTCCCATGCGGCGGTAAAATTTTCAAGCGAGTTCAAAAACGCTCCGTTGCTGAACAGGTTGAAGAAGTGATTGAAACCGGACAGCGTGGTGCCAGTACTCGCAACGGGATTATTAATCCCAGGGCGGGAGCCGTAGCCAAGCAGCACCGTGTCGGAGGCACCGCTGCAACGAGCTTCAAAGCCGTAAGCCGACACACGCAAATAGAGACTTTCGCCAGTCCCGGGACCGACCGGAACTTTCGCCCACCAGGTGATCTTGACGTCGCTCAATGGCGTAGCACCCCAAGCGAGAGAAGCACCGGCGCGCTGGCCGCCTTCGAGCTTGAGACTCTTGCCGCCAGTGTGGAACTCAGTGCTTACCACCTGCACCTTGCCCGGGTTGGCGGGCGTATTACCACCTACGCCGGTCGTCTCGGCGACAACCCACGCTCCTTGTGGATCGGCATCATCAGTCGGACTTGCTGCTGCCGGATAACTCTCAAAGCCTTCCGTAATGGTGCTGGTGAGATCAACGAGGTTGCCATCCACGATCAGGCTGACATCATCAATCAGGATGTAATCTTTGTTAGTGTTGGAACCTTCGTTTGCAAAAAAGAGGCCGGAAACCACCATTTCCTCCTGACGGGCGCAGAAATTTGTGCTGATGGGCGTCACCATGTCGTTAAAATACAACTTAAAGGTGCGAGACGCGTTGTCTGCAATCACCCTGTAGTGATTCCACACATTGTTGGTTACGTAAGCTCGCTCTCCGGTCAGAAAGTTGGTCATGGTCACCCACCGGTTGGAAAGAACGGTGTTGGCAATGCCGTTGAACGCTTGGAAACCATCCACACCATTGATGCCTGAATTTGTGACTGTATTATTTGGGGCGTTACCACTTACAACGCCGTTGATGGTGTTCGTTGTGGCCGTCTGAATTGTTCGAAACACCACGAAGTCCGTCCCGTCGTTGTTTGCGTCAGAACCTGAAGAACTCAACGAACAACGGAAACCAAGATTTGAATGATCCGATTTTCGGGTTTTCATCTTCCATTCCCAGACGTAATTCGTCGCCCCGCTGCGCGGATACACATTGCAGTTAATGCTGGCGCCCGGTCGAATGATGATTGAGTTCGGTGCGGAAAAAGAATCCCAGTTGATCACCTGCACGCCGTTGCCTTGCCCGCTGTAAACTGATTGAGGAGTTGCCCGGTCATTGAGAACCTTGACCGAGTTGAGTGCTATCGAAAGCGGCGGATTCGCATTCGTGAGGTCCGATTCACTGGTCGCCACGCCAACGGCGGTGAACTCTGCAGAGTCAAAACCGTTGGTGAAAAGCGTGATCGGTGCTGCCATTGAACTCGTTGCCGTGAGCCAGGCGAGTCCAACGAGCAGAGTTGTCCATGGCAAAAGGGCGAGGGAATTCTGCCGGTAGCTATGCTTGCTGTTTTGGAGAGGTATCTGGATTCTCATTCGTGTTTTCATACGAGGTTGTTTTTTTGAACTGCGCTGGAGATCAGGTTTTGATGACGGGCGCGATTTCTGTTTGTTTGTTATTTTGCTTTTCTGGCTTTGGGTTGACGCACTAAGCAAGAACAGCAAAAAGAGTTTTGTTGTCTGTTTGTGCGTTGACGCACTAAGTATCAATAATCCCCGAATTTGGTCAATACTTTTTTTAAGTTTTTTTAAGGCCGTTTGCTGCGGAGCTTTTGTAGCAGGTCAATTCTGTCGCTAGGACAAATCGAGTCGGCCATTTCGATGCTCTGGTATCCAACTCGTAAAAGATAAACAAAACCCATCGGCCCAATGGAACCTACCGGCACTCGCATTTCTTAACGCCCTAAGAGGTTGAAGTCATTACCAATCTCAGATTACGATCTGCCGACCTTAACCTAACTTTGAATCATGATTCACCAAACCACATTAACTGGAGGACTAAAAAAAGTCGGCGGCGCTCACCGAATTGTCGGCCGCTTCTTCGCCTCGGCAAAACCTTTTCAAGGATCAAGTCTTGCGACGCTGCTTCTCCTAAGCGCGGTCGGTTGCGTGACCAATTCGCCGCACAGCTGGCAGTTGGTTTGGAAAGATGAATTCGCCGGCGGGCAAGTTGATCCGGCCAAGTGGGAATTTGAAGTAAACGCACACGGTGGCGGGAACAACGAACTGCAGTTCTATGGCACCAACAATGCCCGGGTGCAGGACGGCTTGCTTGTCATCGAAGCGCGGAAGGAAAATTACACAGGCCCGGAAGGCACGCGTGATTTCACCTCGGCACGCCTTCGCACAAGAGGCCGAGGCGATTGGAGATATGGCCGGTTTGAAATTCGCGCCAAACTTCCCGCCGGACAGGGCTATTGGCCTGCCATCTGGATGCTGCCGACGGAAAGTGTTTATGGCGGATGGCCGCACAGCGGGGAGATAGACATCATGGAACTCGTCGGCCACAAGCCCGGTGAGATTCACGGGACCTTGCATTACGCGGATCAGGAAAGAAGCCACGCCTACCGAGGAACGAATGCCACGCTCGTCGCCGGAACCTTCGCCGATGCGTTTCATGTCTTCCGTCTGGATTGGGAGCCTGGCGCAATGCGTTGGTATCTGGACGACCGGCTGTATCAAACTCAAACCAACTGGCCAACTGGCACGAATTCATTTCCCGCGCCGTTTGATCAGCGTTTCCATCTGATCTTGAATCTGGCCGTGGGTGGTAATTGGCCGGGCAATCCTGATCCGCACACGATTTTCCCCCAAGCGATGCTTGTTGATTACGTCCGAGTTTACCGGAAAAAGTAGACAGGGAAAAGGGCGCCAAACAAGCCTGGCCGAGCTCAGAGTTACCTGACCGCCTTCGCGGCAAAGCGGTACATGTCGCCACGATAAATCGAAGCTTCCATTTCGATGATCATGTTCTTTCCGCAGAAAGAAACGCCCTCAACGCGAAACGCGGGCACGGGTTTCTCCAGGTTGAAATGCCGGAGTTGCTCGCCTTCCAGCAACACGGCGCTCAACATCTGATTGATCTCCGTCAGGTGAAACCCGTATTCCTTTTCGAAAATCGTGTAAAGGGATTGTTCCAGGTTGCGCCGCTGAATGTCCGGACAGAGTTGCAGCGAGATGTAGCGGGTTTCCTTCATCATGGGGATCGCGTCGGCATACCGGATGCGCTCGATTTCACAGAGTGGGCCTTTCAGCGTGAAATCACGGCCATTGATTGTCTGGGTATGGTCCGCCTCGTGGAGGCGAAAGCCCGTCAACTTCGTCGAGGGTTTGCGTCCCGCCTCCACCATGTTTTTGGTGAAACCAAAAATCCGGTTGATCGCCCGCACCACCGTCTGGTCACGCACGAACGTGCCTTTGCCTTTGACCCGCGTGACCCAACCTTCCTTCTCCAACTCGTGCAGTGCCTTGCGGGCGGTCGTGTTGCTGACTTGATATTTTTCTATAATCTCGTTTTCGGATGGCACCGGGGACCGGGCCGGCAACCTGCCACCTTGAATGCGCGCGACGATTTCCCGGCTGATCTGGAAATACTTGGGCGGTGTAAATTTTTCGGCCATGGTGCTGGGGTGGATGTTATTTCGACGCTTTCGCGCGGCGTAGCGCGAGCGTGCGCCACATGAGCGCAGTGTTGTTGGTGATAATTCCGTCCACGCCCAGATCCAGCAAGCGATCCGCTTCCGCCGGGTCATTGATGGTATAAATCCAGACCTTGAGTTTTTTCCGATGCGCATAGGCCACCGATTCCTTCGTGACCTGATTGTTCCAACCCATCGCCCGTACGCCGCTCTTCAAGGCGAGTTCAATCCACTCCGGCGACAGAACCTTTTCTGTGTCGGTCACCTTCCGGCCGTCGCGTGCCCAAAGCGGGCCGAGGGCGCTCAATACTTGTTTCGGCTCCAGCCGGTGGAAATCCGCCAGGTATTGCCAATCGAACGCATGCACCACCACTCGGTTGATGAGCTTTCGTTCACTCAACAATTTGACGCACGCCGCCGCGTCACCAGCCTTGCGCTCGATCAGGGTCACGTTGCCGTCCTGGATCAAATCCAGCGCCTCGTTCAATGTGGGCAGCGTCGTGCCCGTGAATTGCGGATCGAACCACTTGCCGGCATCCAGCGTTTTCAACTCTGCCAGCGTCTTGCTGTCCACACGAATTTGTTTGCCGCCCCATTTCGCGACGGCATCCGTCGTGCGATCGAGGGTGTCGTCGTGAATCACGATCAACTGCCCGTCCTGGGTGTGGTAGTAATCCAACTCCACCAAGTCGGCGCCCGCCGTTTTGGCCAGCTTGAACGAAGGCAGCGAGTTTTCCGGGGCGATTTGACAGTAACCGCGATGGCCGATGACCAGCGGACGAGAGGCGAGCAAGAGTTTCTCCGCCGGCGAATCGCCATCGGCTGCGCGAAGGGTGGTCGGTAACAAGGCAATCATTCCTGCGTGAAATAAGGCCTGCCAGCTTAGTGCGTTAGGCATGGGGTGACTATGCAACTCGAAATTCTTCAAGTCAAGGAGGCTTTCCGGCTACAGAAAAATCCCTCAGCGTGAGGCGGAAGCTTCGGGCTATGATTTCCCGGCCACCGGCGTACGGCTCACTTGACAAACCGCCAGACACACTCGCGCCGTGGCCGGATCGTTCAGGCAAAGTGCGCCTTCGCGAATTCTCGGCAACGGCTCGCCTTCCAGCCGCAGCGGAAACTTTTCGCTCAACGACTGCGCATACGCGGCGAAGTCTGTGAAGCCCTCCGCCTTCAGCGTCGCGCGATTCAGCAACCGGAACCGACCGTGGCTGCCCGGCGCGACGTGCTTCATCAACTCCACCGTCACCCGGCCCATCGTGTGGCGCGGATTGATTTCCACGACGGGTTTCAGCCGGCACTTCCCGCCCGCGTCGCGATAGACAAACGCGTCCATGCCCACCGGCCCGAGGAAGTTCACGCGCCGCAATTCCCCTTCGAGCTGCGAAAAAATGTTTTCATACAACGCGTGCAACCGCGTGACGAGATCCGGCGGTCCGTCGAAAAGTCCGAAAACGTCCGGCGGGATGCGGCGCTCGAATTTCGGCGCGGCCCAATTTCCTTGATACTGTCCCTTCGCGTCGGCCAGCAGACCGGTGTAACCGCAAAGTTTCAGGACGCCAGCCGTCATCTCCAGTTGCGCCGAGAAATCCAGTTCACGTTCCAGCCATGGTTCGACGACGAGTTGTCCGCGGCGTAGTGCGCCCACCATCCAACGGCGCTGCGTCTCGAGCAGTTCCGGTTCAAACAGCCGCATGGCATTGCTGCCCGCGAGGCCGACGGCTTCCTTGATGACAATCTTGTGATGCCCGCGAGCGCGAATGGAAGCGATGGCCGCGAGCGCGCCGTTGAGTGAATCCACCGCCACGCCGATTTCCTTTTTGGTGCAGAGCCACGTTTCGTTCGCCAACTGCGGCAAAACTTTTCCAAGAAACTCCGCGCTCCACGCTTTCGAGTAAAGCGGCGCGAGGTTTTCGCTGAAGCATTCGTCCGGTGTGCGGGTGGCGACCGTGAGGCTGGCGAATAGCGGGCCAAGCAATTCCACGCTGTCCGGACTCCAAGCCCACGGCCGCAAACCGCCGAGCTTGCGTTGCGCGAGGGATTTCACATCCGTCGCAAACTCCGGCAGCGCGAAACCGGCCTGCTTGAGCGCGCTCAGAAAATGCGTCGCGGGCCGGCGCGCCACCAGCACGATGTCGTCCTGCCGGCAGAGAAACTGGGGGAGATTTTCCAGATCGCGCGCGAGTTGCGCCTGCGCTTTCGTCGGGTTGAAGGCCCGGCCCTGCGCGATGCGGCCCTCGGCGAACGGATTGAAAACAAAAACCGTCGGCGTGCGGCCCTTCGATTGCGAATAGACATTCAACTCCTCGATGAACGCGTCATCAATGCCCGCCGCGCGCCGGCCCTCGACATTCAACGTGAAACCCTTCGCGCGTTGCGGCGAGAGCGGAAACTTCAGCGTGCGGCAAAACGCCTCCCAGTCCGACTCGTTGGGATTTTTCCAGCGGCGAAACCATTTCAAGCCGTAGGCCACGTGCGCGATCTCGTCGTGATAAATTTTTTCCAAAAGCGTCGCCGTCGTTTCATCGCCGACGTGCCCGAACTCCTGCGCGAAGTGCCGGGCGAAATCCAGATTCGCCTGCTCGAATGTCAGGCACAGGCCCGCGACGTAATCAATCGGGTTCGCCATCGGCGCGACGCAGCGCCAGAAGTAACCGCTCACCGGCAGTTCGCCGAATTGAATCCCGCACGCCTTCATGCGCGCGAGATAAAGCCGCGTGTGTTCCTGCTCGTCTTGCAGCGTCCGCAGCACGCCTTTGCGAAATGCCGCGGGCACATCGGGAAATTTCAACAGCACCAGCGCCATCAGCTCGGTCGCGAGCAATTCGTGGTTCGCAAAAAAATGCAGCAGCCGGCCGCGTTCGCGTTCCGATTCGAGCTGGCGCGTGCCGGGAAAATTGTCGCGCGCCGCGCCGCTGACTTTGAAACGCAACTCCGCCGGCCGGCCCGGCGATTCCGGCGTCACGAGCGCCGGCCCGGGGTGTGCGTCCGTGAGGTCCGCCGGCGACCGGAGCTTTTCCTCCAGCGTCGTGGCGAACAAAACTCGTTCGGCAAATTCGCGCAGTTCCATCGTCGCAAACCAACTTGCCAGTTGCCCGGCGAACTGGCGAGTGCCAGTCTTGCGGCGCGCCCCGATGGAAATCCGTATCATCAACGCGACCGAAACCCTGCCGCTCCGCTCCGCCGTGCTGCGACCGGGCCGGCCCCTCGCCGCCGCGCAATTTACCGGCGACAAACTGCCCACGACCAAACACTTCGGCGCGTTTCGCGACGGACAATTGCTCGGCATCGCGTCCATCTTTCTCGCGGAGATGCCGGAGCACACCGGGCTCGCGGCGTTGCAACTGCGCGGCATGGCCACCGCGCCGGAAGTGCGCGGCGCGGGATTTGGGCGCGCGCTCGTGGTCGCGTGCGTCGCGATCGCGCGCGAGAACGGCGCGGAAATCCTTTGGTGCAACGCCCGCATCCCGGCGGTCGGATTTTATCAGAAGCTCAGCTGGGAAATCATCGGCGAGGAATTCGACATTCCCGACGTTGGCCCGCACTTCCGCATGTGGCGGCCCCTCACCGGGCAATGAGACGTCGTTTTTTCGGTGGAGCGGTATGATAAATTGCCCGCATGAAAGATGAACAAACGATGACGCTCCTGCCGGCCCGGCGGGAAATGTTGAACGCCTTCGCCAAGAAGCGCGGCGATTACGACGGCGTGTTTTTTGTGGCCGTTAAAACCACCGGAATTTTTTGCCGGCCCTCGTGCCCGGCCAAGCCCAATCCGGAGAACGTGGAATTTTTCGGCTCGATCAAGGAATGTCTCTTCGCCGGCTACCGTCCGTGCAAACGCTGTCATCCGCTGGAGACGAACGGCGCGCCGCCGGAATGGGCCGCGAAGTTGATGGCGCGCGTCGAGTCCGCGCCGGACACGCGCCTCAGAGCCGACGACCTCCGTGCGCTTGGTGTCACGCCGGAACGCGCGCGGCGCTGGTTTCAACAGCATTACGGCATGAGCTTCGCCGCGTGGTGCCGCGGGCATCGCCTCGCGGGCGCGTTCACGCGGATCCGGAACGGCGCGAAGCTCGACGACGCGGTCTTTGACAGCGGCTTCGAATCGCACAGTGGTTTTCGCGACGCGTTCAATCGCACCTTCGGCAACGCGCCCGGTCGTGCGCGACGTGACGGAGCGCGAATTGTTTGTGCGATGATCGAAAGTCCGCTTGGGCCATTGCTCGCCGGGGCGAGTGACGCCGGAATTAGCCTGCTCGAATATACCGACCGGCGGATGCTGGAAAAGAATCTCGCGACGATGCAAAAGCGTTTCGCTTGCGCGGTCGTGCCGGGCGAACACAAACTTCTGACGCAACTTCGGCGTGAACTCGCGGAGTATTTCGCGGGCGGGCGGGATGAATTCACCGTACCGTTGTCACCACGCGACACACCGTTTCAGGAAAAAGTCTGGCGCGAGTTGCGGAACATTCCGCACGGCAAAACGATTTCCTACGACGAACTGGCGCGGCGCATCGCTCAACCCACCGCACAACGAGCCGTCGCGCGCGCGAACGGCATGAATCGCATCTGCATTTTGATTCCGTGCCACCGTGTGATCGGCAAGGACGGCAGTCTCACGGGTTACGGCGGCGGACTGTGGCGGAAACGGTTGCTGCTGGAGCTGGAGCGATGCAAGCGGAGTGCGCCCGTCCCGGGCGCAGCATCGTGGGCAGGGCAGGCGCGCTAAAAAAGTTCAGGCAACAATGTTTTTCAACCTTGCTGCGCCGAGGACGGGCGCACTCCGGCAGCGGAGTTTTCAAACAGACGCTTGGCTTATTTCCCCAGCCCGGCTTTTTTTATCAACGCTTGGAAGCGGGGCATCGCGCGCACTTCATCGAGCAGCGGATCCTGCAGCAACCCCTGCAACGTCTCCTGCGCGGCGAGGGACGCCTCCCAATGGTCGAACGCCCGGTCATATTCGCGCAGCGCGAAGTGGACGCCGCCGATCATGCCCTCGACCGCGTAGCCTTTCTTTTTCCAATCCTGCAGCTCCGCGAGAATCTGCCGGGCGCGCGCGGCGTCGCCGCTGCGGGCGTAATTGAAGGCCAGCGCGTCGAGCGAACTGGGGTTGTCTTTGGACGTGGCGCGGAGCTTGAGGAGTTCTTCGATCGCCTCCGGGTAGCGGCCTTTGTGCGTTAGAAAACCGGCGAGCAAGCCGCGTATCACGGGGAAGTCCGGAAATTCCTGGAGGGCTTTGCGGCTCTCCTCGATGCCGCGGTCGAACTCGCGCGTGTAAAGGTACGTGGCGACGAGGTTGAAATGGATGATGGGCGAGAGCGGATCCAGTTCC
This sequence comes from Pedosphaera sp., assembly GCA_009695195.1. Lineage (GTDB taxonomy): Bacteria > Verrucomicrobiota > Verrucomicrobiia > Limisphaerales > JADLHS01 > CAIKLQ01. The sequence continues at coordinate 8,383 of SIBJ01000064.1, read as the reverse complement.
TTCGCCCGGCGCAGTTCGCGCCAGGTTTCGTCGAACCGGCCGAGTTCGCGCAGGCCGACGCCCGCCCAGTGATGAGCCGTGGCGTGGTTCTGGTTGAGCTGGAGGGCGCGATTGAATTCCTCCTCCGCGCCGGCGTAGTCGTTGCTGTACGATTTCACCAGTCCGAGCACGGCGTGCGCGTCCGCCGAGGACGGATCCAGTTCCAACGCCTTGGCCGCCGCGGCGCGCGCCTGCGGAAAATACTCGCTGTTCGGGCGCAAAAGATAGCTCGGCAGCAGGACGTAACACAAAGCCAGTCCGCCGTACGCATCCGCGTAGGCGGGGTCTTTTTCAACCGCTTGATTGAACAATTGGACCGCTCGTTCCAGGTTCGCGGGCGTGCGCAGGTTCCACGCGTGCAAGCCTTGCATGTACAAGTTGTGCGCTTCTTCCTTGGGCTGATGACGGCTGGCGGAATTCGCCACCGCACTGCCGCCGGGCTTCAACGCGAACCGCTCGGCGATCTTGCGCGCAATCTCCTCCTGCACCGCAAAGATGTCTTCCATGCTGCTGTCGTAGGTTTCGGACCACAGATGAAAACCGTCGGCGACGTTGACGAGCTGCGCGGTGACGCGGATCTGCCGCCCGGCTTTGCGCAGGCTGCCCTCCAGCACCGTCGTCACGCCCAACATCGCGCCGACCTTGCGCAGGTCTTCCTTTTTGCCCTTGAAGGTGAAGGCGGAATTGCGCGCGGCCACTTTCAATCCCGGAATGCGCGAGAGCGTCGTGGTGATCTCCTCGGTCAGGCCGTCGCTGAGATAATCCGTGTCCTTCTCCGCGCTGAAATTGTCGAAGGGCAAAACCGCCACGGATTTCTCCGGGTCGCTCGCGGGCGCGGCGCGGTGACGCGCGCGCCAGCCCGCGGCCACCAATGCCGCCAACAATCCGAGCGCGACCAGTGCGATCAGCGCGGTGACCCACGCGGGCTGCGTTCTCGATTTGCCCGCGAGCTGCCAGAGTTTGGTTTCCGCGTCGGACGCCAGCGTGAGGGCGACCGCGGGTTTCACCGCCGTTGATTGTTCGGTCGTGGCCTTGAGCCTGGCCAGGTCTTCCGCCAGCGCCTTGGCGGAGGCGTAACGGTCTTCCGGTTTTTTGGCGAGGCACTTGAAAATGATTTCATCCAGCGCCGGCGAGTAGCGCGGATTGTCCAGCCCGAGCGGGCGCGGCTCTTCGTTGATGATCTTGTTGATCGTCTCGCCCACGGTCTTGCCGAGGAATGGCCGCTGGCCGGCGACGAGTTCGTACAGCACCACGCCAAGACTGAAAATATCCGAGCGCTGATCGAGTTCGCCGCCGAGCGCCTGCTCGGGACTCATGTAATGCGGCGTGCCGACGAGAAAACCCGTGGCGGTGTCCGAACTGGTGGCCGAGGCGGCCGTGCTTTCAAGCGAACCGAATTTCTTCGCCAGCCCGAAGTCCAGCACCTTCGCCTGCCCGCGCCGGTCGAGCATGATGTTGCCGGGCTTGATGTCGCGATGCACGATGCCGCGCGCGTGCGCGGCATCGAGCGCGTCCGCGATCTGCGCGCCGAGGCTGACGGCTTCGCGCAGTTTGACGCGGCGCTTTTGGAGGATGACTTCGAGGGTCTGGCCTTCCACGAATTCCATCGCCAGAAACGGCCGGCCATCGGCGGCCTCGCCGACTTCGTGGATGACGCAGATGTTCGGGTGGTTCAGGCCGGAGGCCGCGCGGGCTTCGGATTGAAAACGTTTCCGCTGGTTCGGGTCCTGGGCGAGTTGCGCCGACATCAATTTGATGGCGACGAACCGCTCCAGCTTCGTGTCCTGCGCGAGCAACACCTCCCCCATGCCGCCGGCCCCCAACCGGCGCACGACCCGATAGTGCGAGATCATTTGCTCAGGCATAAGCCGAGCATAGGCGGACGGGCTTTTGATTCAACCGGAAATCGTGGCGCCAAAAAAGCGGCGACTGACCGTGACCCGTCGTGAGAGCTTTATCCGGAACGATGCAATTGAACCCGGGCGGAACTTAACGCAGAGACGCAGAGAACGCAGAGGAACGCAGAGCCTGTTTGACAAACTACTGCTCATCTTTTGGTGGTCTGCTTTGGCTTCCGCTCTGCGCGCCTCTGCGTTCTCTGCGCCTCTGCGTTTAAGCCGGATTCGCTTTTTCAACTGCATGTTTCCGGTTTATTCTTTCGTCGTCCGCGCCGGGAGCGCGGAGAGCGGGACGAGTTTATTGGTTTCGCCGAAATAATTCGCCGACCACTCGTTCTGAAACAACACGACGGGATTCTTGCCGATGTCGTAGGCGAGCTTCGCGCCCGTCGGTAACGACATGGCGTCGAGTTCGTCCTCCTTCATGTCCGTCGGCAGCCAGCGGACGACCGTCCACGGCGCGGCTTCGAGGCGCGTCGCCGCGCCGTATTCGCTTTCGAGCCGGAACTGCACGACCTCGAATTGCAACGGGCCGACCGCCGCGAGCAGCGGCGTTTTCACCGACGAGTTGCGCAGATAAAGCGCCTGGATCACGCCTTCCTGGAGAAGTTGTTCGAGGCCATGGCGAAATTGTTTGAACTTGGCCGTGTTCGGATTGTGCAGGTAGCTGAAGGCTTCGGGCGTGAAGCGCGGGATTTCCTTGTAGAGAATTTTTGGATCGGTGGTGAGCGTGTCGCCGATGCCGAAACCATCGTGGCCGACCAGTCCTATGACATCACCGGGATACGCTTCGTCCACGGTCTCGCGTTCGTTGCCGAAAAGTTTGTGCGAACTGGAGAGGCGGACTTTTTTCTCCGAGCGCGAGTGATGCACTGTCATGTCGCGCTCGAATTTGCCGGAGCAAACGCGGACGAACGCGATGCGGTCGCGATGTTTCGGATCCATGTTCGCCTGAATCTTGAAGATGAAACCGGAGAACGCCGGGTTCTCCGGCGCGATCTCGATGCCGCCCATCACGCGCGATTTGGGCGCCGGCGCGTGTTTCAAAAAACCTTCGAGCAAAAGCTCCACGCCAAAATTGTTGCTGGCGCTGCCGAAAAATACCGGCGTGCTTTTGCCCGCGAGCACGGCGGCATCGTCGAAGACTTCGCCCGCGTGTTCGAGCATGGCGAGTTCTTCGACGGTGCGATTGAACGTCGTGTCATCGAGCTGGCCGCGCACCGCCGGATCGTCCACGCCGCCGACGGAAACCGGTGCGCGATATTTTCCGCCGACCGTGCGCTCGAAGAGATGCATCTGGCTCGTCTGGCGATCAAACACGCCGCGAAAATCAAAACCGTCGCCGATGGGCCAGTTCACCGGAAACGCGCCGATGCCGAGCACGCGCTCCAGTTCATCGAGCAACGCGAGCGGGTCTTTCATCGGGCGGTCACACTTGTTCATGAACGTGAAGATCGGCACGCCGCGCTGGCGGCAGACCTCAAAAAGTTTTCGCGTCTGCGGTTCGATACCCTTGGCCGAATCAATCACCATCACGACCGAGTCCACGGCGGTGAGCACGCGATAGGTGTCCTCGGAAAAATCCTTGTGCCCCGGTGTGTCGAGCAGGTTGAGGCGATAACCGGCGTAGTCGAACTGCAACACCGTGGAGCTGATTGAAATGCCGCGCTTCTTTTCCAGCTCCATCCAATCGGACGTGGTGGCGCGCTGATTTTTGCGCGCGGTGACCGAGCCGGCGAGCTGCACCGCGCCGCCGTACAGCAGCAGCTTTTCCGTCAACGTGGTTTTACCCGCGTCCGGATGCGAGATGATGGCGAACGTGCGCCGCTTCGAGATTTCTTCGGCAATGCTCACAAAGGTCGGGAACGGTAACAGAGAAACCGGCGCGGACAAGGAGGGAAAGTGCAGCCATCAAAGGCGAGAAACCAATACTTGTTTGCCCCGGCGCAGAAGGCTAGATTGCGCCCATGAGTACGGTGGCTGAAATCGAATCGGCGATTGAGAAATTACCCGCCGGTGAAGTGCATCGGCTGCTGGACCGGCTGCTCGCCAAATCCTCGAACGGCGTCACCAAACCCAAGACCGGCGCGGAACTCGCCAAACTCTGGCCCGTGCGTTTTCACCTGCCGCCGTCCGAAGCCGAAGCGCTCGCCGCCGATCTGACTGATGCCCGCGCCAAGCAACCCGTCGTTCGTCCCTCCGCATGGGAGTGATTCTCGACAGCTCGGTCCTGATCGCTGCCGAGCGCAAGCGGTTCGACCTGGTTGGCTTTCTCTCGGCGCATCCCAACGAAGCCATCTTCATCACCGCGATCACCGCGTCCGAATTGCTGCACGGCTGCGAGCGGGCAAATGACCCGGCCATCCGCGAACGACGCGTGCGGTTCGTGGAAGGCTTGTTGCAGGATTACGCCGTGCTTCCGTTCACGCTCAACGAAGCGCGGACCCACGCGCAGCTTTGGGCGGGACTGGAACGAAAAGGAACTCCCATCGGCGAACGCGACCTGCTCATCGCCGCCATCGCGAAAGCCGGCGGCCACTCCATCGCCACGAACAATCACGACGAATTCGCCCGCGTGCCGGGTTTGGTGTTGGAAGAAGTTCAGTCCTTCATTTTGAAACCCGTCTAGCTCTCCCCGCGAAATTTTTCGTTGTCGCGACAATAGCGCCGCGAAGACGGAAGCCGCAAAAGAACGCAAACCCTCAGTCCGCATCTGGCGGCTCCACCAACCTGCGTGGCAAATCCCGTGCGCCATGCATGAGGCGCTCGGCAACCACTTCCGCGGCAGTGTGCCGGTAGAAAATCAGCAGGCGATGAAAGGGTGGCTCGACTCGAAAAGAGCGAAGCCCCCGAAGAATTGGATTACAAAAACAACGAGCGCGGCCCAGATCAGGCTGGCGGGAAAGTTTCAGCAGTGTCAGGTCAACCGTCGTGAAAAACCGCCAGGCAAGTTCATCCCCTGCTTCATCGAAATACCATCCGAACTGCCTGGTGACGTCCGCGTGAAAGAGCGGCGATTTTTGAATGGCAAGATTCATCCGCGCTTTTCGCGGATGATCCGATCACAGGCCGCGCGCATTTCCTCCGATGAATACGGCGAGTGCGGCCCGTTCACTGCCTTCAACAATTCCGCCTCCAATTCCGGGCTGTCCTCCTCCAAATCCAGCGGCACCCCCGGCGCCAACGTCACCTGTTTGTCGCCGTCGGTGAGGACGATCACCTCGCCGCGACACGCTTCGGCGATGAGCCGACCCAGCTGGCCTTGAGCTTCCTCAACCGGAATCGCTTTCATGCCGGCACTCTAATGCCCGCAACCTGACCCGGCAAGCGGCTTCCCGGAGGGCAGGGCAGCGAGAAATAATCCGCACCCAGATACTTACCATCCACCTGCCTGGCGACACCACTGGAAACCTCGTCAGAATTAGCTCTCGTTCCGTGGGCGCATCCGTTACGATATACAAGTCGAGAAGACACGGCATGACACCAAAATTATTTTCCGAACTCGGCCTGTCCGAAGAACTGTTGAAGGCCATTGATAAACTCGGCTTCGAGCAGGCCGCGCCGATCCAGGCCGCGGCCATCCCGTTGCTGATGGCGGGCAAGGACATCGTGGGCCAGTCACAGACCGGCTCGGGCAAGACCGCCGCGTTCGGCATTCCCGCCGTGGAAAAAATTGACGTGACGAAACGCGCCGTGCAGGTGTTGATCCTTTGTCCCACGCGCGAACTGGCCGTGCAGGTCTCGGAGGAAATCCACAAGCTCGCGTTCTTCAAACGAGGCGTTCATGCGCTGCCGGTTTACGGCGGGCAATCCTACGACCGCCAGCTATTCGGTCTGCGTCAGGGCGCGCACATCGTCATCGGCACGCCGGGGCGCGTGATGGATCACATGCGACGCGGCACGCTCAAGTTCGACGCGCTCAAGCTGGTCATCCTCGACGAGGTGGACGTGATGCTCAACATGGGTTTCCGCGACGACATCGAACTGATCCTGCAAGCCACGCCCAAGGAACGACAGACGGTTTTTTTCTCCGCCACGATCCCGCGACCGATCCAGCAGTTGATCGAAAAATATTCGCGCGAGCCGCAACAGGTGCGCATCGAGCAAAAGGCGATGACCGTGCCGACCGTGGAGCAGATTTATTTTGAAGTGGATCGCCGTTACAAGATCGAATTGCTCACGCGGCTCATTGACATCCACGACCTGAAGCTCGGCATCATTTTCTGCAACACCAAGCGCATGGTGGACGACCTCGTGGATCATTTGAACGCGCAGGGTTATTCCGCCGACCGGCTCCACGGCGACATGACACAGACGATGCGCGATCGCGTGATGAACAAGTTCCGCAAGTCCGGCCTGGAATTTCTCGTGGCCACGGATGTCGCCGCGCGCGGCATTGACGTGGACGACGTGCAGGTGGTTTTCAATTACGACCTGCCTTACGACGGCGAAGATTACGTGCATCGCATCGGACGCACGGGCCGCAAAGGCCGCGAGGGCCGCGCGATCTCGTTCGCTTCCGGTCGCGAAGTGTTTCAGATCCGGAACATCGAGCGTTACACCAACATGCGGATTCAACGCGGCCGCGTCCCGACGGTGAACGAAGTCGAGGAGGCCCGCTCGAATGTCTTCCTGGATAAACTCCGCGCCACGCTCACCAGCGGCGAATACAAACGCTCCGACCAGCTCATCGAGCGATTGCTCGAAGAAGGCTTCGCCTCGACGGATATCTGTTCGGCGCTGATCCACCAATTACACGGCGGCGAGGGCGCGCCCACCAAGCCGCCGCGCACGGAAGATTACGACCGCCCGGAACGTGACGAGCGTCCACCGCGCGGAAATTTCCGCGACGATCAGCGCCCGCAACGTTACGACGACCGCGGCCCGCGCTTCGAGCGTCGCGAACGCGTCGAAAGTCCACGCCGGTTTGAAGATCGTCCACCGCGCGCCGGAGCGCCGAGCATCGTTTCGGCCCGGCCCGTAAAGTCGCCCGCCGCCGGAGCACCGAGCACCGTCACGGCGCCGCCGGCGAAGCCAGCCGCACTCGCAGCCCCCATACCGCCTACGATGCCATTTAGAACGAAGGCCGCGATTCGAGCCGAGGCACTGACAGAGGCTTCGGCGATCAAACCGGAAGCGCGGCCGGCGCCCGAAACCAAACCCGCTGTCGTAGCCAAACCCGCGGCGGAAAAAACTTTCTCAGATCGAGAAATCCTGTCGTCGGTAAAACCTCCCGCGACCGCCGACCCAAAATCATTTCCGCAGAAAACCGCGCCGCCGTGGGCGGCGAAGAAGCGCGAAAATTCCGCAGCCCCGACCAAAGGCAAACTCAGCCGGGCGACACCTCCCAACCAGACGCGGCTCTGGATGAACCTCGGAGAGGAGATGCAAATCAAGCCGATCGACATCGTCAACGCCGTGGCCGGCGAGACCGGATTGCCCGGAAAAGTTGTCGGCACGGTGGACATGCGCGAGCGGCATCTGTTCGTGGACGTGGCCGCGGAACATGCCAATGGCATCATCGCCAAACTAAATCGCGCGGAGATCAAAGGTCACAAGGTGAAAGTGAAAGTGGCGTGATCTGAATCACCGTAGCAACCAACGTGAGGAGGCTCGTGACGAAATTCCAAGCACCAACATCCAAGCACCAGAGAAACACCAAGCACCAAACACCAAGAAGCGCGATGCCCAAAGGTTTGGAGGTTGAGGTTTGGAGCTTCTCTGGAGCTCGGAGCTTGGAATTTGGTGCTTTTGATGTGAGCCTCCTCACGTCGGCGGCTACGAAGAAAAGCAGATGAGCGACCCAATCCCAACCCGATCCGTCGAGCGCCTGTTTCCGTTCGTCTTGCGGGCGAAGATTTTGATGATTGGCCGCGACACGTTGCGCACCAACAAGGGCAAGCTGCATTTCGTCCTGATCACCGACGACATCTCGGAAAAAGTTCGCGCGGAAATTCTGGAAGACTTCAAGCATTACCCGGTGGTGCAGCATTTCGGGCCGGCGGATTTGGAAAAGCATTTCGGCGTCAAGGGCGCGAAGACAATCGGCTTCATGAAGTCCGGCCTCGCGCAATCCATCTACGCCGAGTTGAAGGAGCACCGCATCAACCAGCACGTGACTCCGACGAAACCACCTGAACCGCCGGCGCTTCCGCCCGGGAAAAAGGATTGAGCCGTGTTGGTTTGGAGCCTGGAACAAATTCATCGGGTGCGATTAAAGACGGGTGAGGGTGAGCGGGTGCGGGCGGTATTTTTGGACTGCGGAGGCAAGTCGGACGCGACACCGCTTTCGAGCGCACGGGGCGGGTGGCTCATTGCCATCGCCGTCGTCGCTGCCAAAGCGGTGTCGCGTCCGACTTGCCACCGCAGTCCATAATGCCCTCACCCGTGAATGGCGCTTAGATAAGGAAAAACGCGTCAGCAATTGTACGCGAATATAACTGGAT